>CALFWR010000168.1 GCA_937928555.1 uncultured Pirellulaceae bacterium | reverse complement strand
TGCCCGCTTTTTCAAAGCTCTCAATAATCCGTGGCCCTCGGTTGCCAACCCCGCACCAAGCAACGTTGACCTTGTTGTTGGCACCGATGGGGTTGCTCCAAGCGGACTTGGGAAGTGCGCCGCTTAGCACCGCTGCGCCACAGGAAACCAGCGCCGATCTACGAGAAATTTTCATGAGACATATTACCTTCTGGCTGAAACAGGATCACCGATACAACCGCTCGGCGGGCGAAGAACCACGACCGTCGTTTCGTAAGTGGTTGAACCCTTCGTATTTTAATCGACGGCCAACAACTGCACAGCATCTGAGTGGACTTATCTCGGCGTGTTGAACCATCATACCGAAATCGAAATGAAACTTGCGTTGGTTGACGTCCAGTAAAGTCAGGTTGTTCAGATTGCATCGACCGTCTGGTTCTCTGTTGATTGGATCCATCAAATTTTGTTGTGCGCGCATTAAAGACGCGTCTTTGGCCAAATTTATCGAAACCTGTAGCAAAACCGGCAGTTGAAATACAGTGAAGACTACTCACGCGTCGGGTTGAAATTTTGAGGCGAGGATTTCGAGTAGGCTATAAACTCTGAACAAACAACTTTGCTGTTTTCAGGAACGAACGTGAGCTCAATCAATCAACCGAAACGCCTCAGCGGGCGTCGACCCGCCCAACGATGCCAGGGCCTTGATCGACGACAGTATCTCAGGGCCACTGGCGTTTCGCTGGCGCTGCCTTTTTTTCCGTCGCTGATGGCGGGGCGTGCCTGGGGTAGCACTGCAACGGGCGTCGAAACCGGATCACACCCGCGAATGGTTTGCTTGGGGACTTCGCTGGGAATGTACGCAGAGGAATGGACGCCCAAAGATTCCGGAAAAGATTTCCGGGTGCCGCGATTGCTGAAGCCACTGGAAGGACTACGTGATGACTTCACTGTCTTCTCCAACCTGGACCACCCGAACGTCAAAGGCGGTCACAAAGGAGTTCCCGCTTTTTTGTCGGGCGTCTATCGGCTTGAGCAAATTGGTTCCGCGCTCGTGGTTCGCAATAGCGTGACGATGGATCAGTTCGCCGCCTCGCAATTGACGGGGGAAACACGATTCGCGTCGATGCAATTGAGTGCCGGTGCGCCCAATGGATTCGACTTACTGTCCTGGAGCCCGAAAGGAATTTCTCTTCCGGCGCAGCACGATCCTCTGGCGATCTACTCGGCGCTTTTTACGGACGATGCAAACCCGCAGCGGACGGCAGAGCTGATGAACCGGGGCAAAAGTGTGCTGGACCTGGTCAACCGCGACGCGAAGGCTTTCGCCAACGAACTTTCAACCACCGATCGCAACACACTGGATCAGTATATGACGTCAGTGCGTGACACAGAAAAAGGAATTGCTCAACAATTGAAATGGGTCGCGACTCCCAAACCGAGAGCCCCCAAAGTCGAAGAACGCCCGACTACCTACCACGAAAACCTGGACTTGTTGCTGGAACTGGTCGCCCTGGCACTGCAGACCGACAGCACCCGTGTGATTTCGTTGATGGTGACGCAAGGCGGATTACCAATCGACATTGGGACCAAACGGATCGCCGGTCACTACCATGCCCAGTCTCACCACGGTAAAGACCCCAAGGTGATTGAAGAGCTCGTCGCGATCGAGCGCGGCCACATGGTTTCATTGAAAAAGTTTCTCAGCCGTCTCAAAGCGATCCCCACTGACAAAGGAAGCCTGCTCGACTGCACGCAAGTCCTTTTTGGCAGCGGGATGGGCAATGGCAGCGCTCACTCGAATCGTGACTTGCCGATCCTGCTGGCAGGCGGTGGGTTTTCCCATCAAGGCCACGTGCGATCTGCTGAAGGCACGCCGCTTTGCAATTTGTTTGTCTCGATGTTGCACCGGATGAACCTGTCAGTTGACGCCTTCTCTGACAGCAACGGTAACTTTAATGAGGTCCTTGGGCTTTCGTAATGCGACGATATACCTTTCAGCAGCGAAGTTCCTTTTGTATGTTGCTTGCCGGCTTATTCCTGCTGAGCGGTCTGTTGGATCACGTTTCAGGACAGGCAGCGCCAGACCCAGAACTAGTGCCAGCAGCAAAGCACCAGCGAGCGATCAAGTCTTTTACGCGTAACCACTGCTACGATTGTCATGGCGATGGCGAGGACGAAGGCGACTTTCAAATCGATGAATTGAACTTCGACTTCACCGACCCCAAAACTGCCGCATCATGGCGAGACGTAATCGACCTGGTTCGCTTGGGAGAAATGCCTCCGCCGGATGCCGATCGACCGACCCCCGAAGAGCTGCAGCAATTTGGTGACGCGATCGACAGTCTCTCACAAGAGGCAGTTAAAAAAACGCGCGAGGTGCTACCGCCGCTCAGACGGCTAAGCCATTCGGCGATGGATCATGCCGTTGCGGATCTGCTGGGTACCACGCTGCGATTGTCCGATGGACTGCCTGCCGATCCAGTCGTTGCCGGGTTTGACAATTTGGCGACCACGATGATTGACTCCAAAGAGTTCGTCGATGCCCTGCAACGAAACGCGAGAAAGATCGCAGAGAACGTGATCACACAGGATCCTGATCCTCGGCTGGACCAGCAGTTCCCCGTGGCGCGGCGCGAGGACATCCCTTACTCCAAAGAACTGGACGCGGCGATTTTGTGGTCTACCAATGGTCGCGACAAGACGGTCTATCCCGAGGGCTTCGAGGCGCCCTGCTCTGGTCGCTACCGCGTCGTCATTACTGCGTATCAGCGTAACACGCTTGATGATTTTGATCGTGCAGGCACCGCGTACGAAATCGTGGCTTCAACGAATAAAAGGAATCGCAAGAAGGCAAGGAATCAATCAAAAAAACGACTCCCAGAACGAAAACGTCGTCAGGCAACCTTGATCGTGGCTGACTCGCTGGAGGACGCCAAGTCGGGAAAACCGCTTTCGGGCCGGGTTCTTGGCACGTTCTCTGTGCCATCAGAAATGAGTCAAAGCGTCATTGAAATTGACTTGAATGCGGGCGAGAGCTTCTATCTGTTCGCGACCGATTGCTTTCGTTTGCAAAGGCCGCTGCATGTCACAATCGACGGCAAACGCCAACTTGCCGGAGAACTGCTGCACGTCCGCAGCCTGCAAATTCAAGGCCCGCTTGCCGACCAATGGCCTCCAACGGCAACGCAAAAACTTTTTCCCAATGGCTTTGACGAGCCGCTGAAAGATTCTCAGCTGCGAAATTTTCTCGGCAATGCTTTTCGTGAACCGGTAAATTTAGCAACATTTGATTCTTATCGGCGACTGTATCGTACATCGCTTGAGCAAGACGGTTCGCCGTTGTCGGCGGCTCGCCAACTGATCGAAGCGGTCCTTTGTTCGCCCCGATTTATGTACGTCCGTCAACCGCAGGGCCAGAGCGATCACTATGCGATTGCATCCCGCTTAAGTTTCTTTCTGTGGAACTCGCTGCCGGATGAGAAACTGTTGCAGTTGGCTCGCGATGAAAAACTTGACGATCCGGAGATCATTGAACAGCAGGTGAAGCGGATGTTGGTTGACCCGCGCCACGAACGCTTCGTCGCTGACTTTACCGGACAGTGGCTGCAACTGCGACGCGTGGGAGCAATGCTTCCTGACCCGGCCTTGTTTCCGATGTACGACTTCAGCCTCGAAACGTCGATGCGGCGCGAAACCGAAAGCCTGTTTCAACATGTTGTCAGCGAGAATCGTCCGATTTCAGACCTGGTTCAGCCTGATTACGCGATGTTGAATCAGCGACTGGCGGAGCACTATGGAATTGATGGCGTTGAGGGCGATGAGATTCGCAAGGTCGATTTGCCTGCGGGTCACCTGCGTGGCGGGATCCTCGGGCATGCAAGTTTCTTGACTATTACGTCCAACGGCACGGTGACATCGCCGATCGTGCGAGGCATTTGGGTGCTGGAAAATTTGCTTGATTCACCTCCGCCGCCTCCGCCGCCAGATGTGCCAACGGTTGAGCCCGATGTCAGGGGCGCATCGACGATTCGCGAGATTTTGGCCAAGCACCGTGACATTGAAACTTGCAATCAGTGTCACCGGCGGATTGATCCGTGGGGCTTTGGTCTGGAGAACTTCAACCCTGTTGGCAAATGGCGCGAGCGATACGGTCGAAACGGAAAAGGTGCTGTGGTCGACGCCAGTGCCACGATGCCCGACGGCAAGCCTTGCGATGGCCCAGCGGAATTGCGAAACGCCTTACTTGAACGGGAAGACCGCTTGACTTACGCGCTCGCCGCCAAACTGTTGTCGCACGCCACCGGTCACCCGACAACGATATCGGAACAACTGCAACTTGAGTCGATCGCGACTGCGAATCGAAAAACCGGAAACCGGGTCCGCGACCTGATCGTTCGGGTCAGCCAGAGCATGGTTGCCTCAACCCGGATTATTCACGACGACGGGCGTTGATTCTACGTTTGGCCAACAGGAGCAAGGGAAAAACTGAATTTCAACAAGAAATGTGAACCATTCGGTAGGTGAAAGCCACAGCGATCGTTTCATCGCATCAGGTTAACCGATCACTGTCTCAACTGATTCTGACGCCCACGCCTCGTGAATAATCCGGGCTCAAATGCCACTGGTGGGTCGGATGAGACAGGCACGAAGAACTCGCAACGGTCAGCCGTAGATTAACCGGAAGTAAAGATGGTTTCGCAGCTTTGTGTTAAGGTTAAGTGACACAACTAAGCCGGAATTATTCATTAAAGTTCAGCTTTTCCCTTGCTACTGCTGTCCAGACGTAGAATCAACGGCCGTCGTCATGGATAATCCGGGATCAAAGCATCTGTGGCCATCAACGGCCATCAACCCGGATCATTCACGAGGCATAAGGCGGGTCAGAATCGTCAAAATCAGTTCGGACGTGATCCGCGGCTCTGATGCGATGAAACGATCGCTGTGGTTTATCTACCCGTTGATTCGCAATTCTTGCTGAAATTCAGCTTTTCCCTTGCTCCTGTTGGCCAGACGTAGAATCAACGCCCGTCGTCATGGATAATCCGGGATCAGAGCAGAAAAAGGTAAAAAACTGGCTCCCAACAGCCTGACGTGTCAGGAATATTCCGAAAATCAAAATATCCTGAAGGTCGTTGATTGACTCTTCCGATTGCAACAGATAGAGTATTGCCTACGAGAAGTCGATATTATTTTTGAATTCACAACAAGCTCGTATTCAGGTGACAACGTGACAAACAAATTCGTTTTAATTCCATTGATTCTGGGCATGGTTCACATTGGGTGTTCGCAATCAGCCCGCGCAGACATTGCAATGTTCATGGAGACTTTCGCTGGAGACACTGCGACCAGCTCTAGTGTCAATCAAATGATCAATGGCACTACCGTTGCAGCATCCACAAGTGGGACTGGTCCGACGACACTTCTGTTCCCGACCAACGGAGTTACGCTCGATCCAGGTGCGGGAACAATCGCTTTTGCTAGCGCTGGCTCTGGTAGTGGAAACGCTCGTGGGGCTGGGTTTTTTGTGGACCTCAACGGCGCCACAGCAGGCAATTATGAAATTACCTTTGATCTAACGGGCTTCACTGCTGGTACTGCTGGTGCTATGACAGGAACTGCACCCGTGCTTGGTGGCAGGCTTTACGAGATCAACGGTTTGCAGGCTACGGCCGATGTAGTTGGAATTGATGTCCAAACTGGAGGCACTGGAGGTTTATTTGATTTTACGGCTGAAGGAGGCAATGCGGTCGTTAACCAAATTGGCGGAGACCTCATCTTCACTGCGACAGGTTCCAACACATTCGCATTTACGTTAGCTAATGATGGTGTCGCTGGAGACTTCTTGGGAATTGCATTTGGGCGAGATCCCAATGGCGGCAGTAGCGGTAACTTCATTGTTGATACTGTTTCAATTGCTGCTGTTGTAGTTCCAGAGCCCGCATCACTTGCACTGCTATCGCTGACTGCTTTTGCTTTTGCTGGGTTTCGTCGCAGAAGAATGGCTTAGTTTTAGCTGTCTTTAGCAGCAGTGCGGGCTGGCCAGTTCTCGTAACGGCTCGGTCGTGCAAGACGTCGTGAATACGGTTAAGCGTCTAATGGTTTGTCAGCATTAAAAATTAGGATTGTTCAGATCAGCCGTTTGGGCGTTAGCCCCGGTTTTT
>CALFWR010000167.1 GCA_937928555.1 uncultured Pirellulaceae bacterium | reverse complement strand
TTTCAGTTCAGCCAATGGACGCCGTGTCAGTCCGGGTAAAATCGCTTTCCTGCACTTCATCGGCGAGGTGAACCGAAATTTCCGAGGCGAACCCGGTGTCACGTTTGCTTTTGTGTCGTTCAACCCGATCTACGCCCGTGGCCGTGAATAATTCCGGCTCACAACGACGGGCGTTGACTGATTGAACTAAATGTCACGCCCACGTTTGAATCGTCGAAAACCGTGGCTATCGTATCGCCAAAACGGCCAAGTCGAACAGCTTGCATCTACGACCCGGTGCGTTTCCATCTGCCACTGGCCTAAAGCACGAGACCGTCGCGGCTTTTTTAGTTTCGCGGCGGCTCAAGTCCCAACGGTGGCAGTTCAAGGTTCAGGTCGCCGTTGTTCGTCCGCGACGAGGACGGAACTTCGAGAATTGACTGCAGGCCTTCTCCGCGACGGGGTGATGTCGGAGACAAGTTCGCGGGTGATGAAGCGGTGGGTAAATCCTGGGGATCGGGTAGCTCAACGGGTTTTTGTTCGCCAAACTGAACGAAGGCTTTGGATTCTTTACCTCGGCGTGAGAATTCGAATTCAACGCGGTCTCCGCCGTCCATCGATTTGGTGATCGCATCGAGTTCATCGGTGCTCAGGAGGGGTGCCCCGCCGATTTTGGAGATCACGTCGCCGCGCTGCAGTCCGGCGGCCGCTGCGTTTCCACCAGGAGTGACAGAGTTGACGATGATGGAGTCCTCGAGGGTAGCCACAGACATGCCGAATCCCCTGCCCTGCGTGATGGCTGGCGGTCGAGTGCCGGAACCGGAACGCGATCCCGAGCCAGAACCCGAAGCGGTGCTGCGAAGTTTGATCGTTGGTTTGGCTTTGGAAGCGGGAGTGTCGCCAAAGCTGCGGACGCCGGACCCGACAGCGCCCGAACCGGTGTTGGGTTTGGGGGTTGGCCGGGGCGATGCGTTGGCGCGAGATGGAGCAGCGCCCGCCCGTCGGGGCTGAAGTCTTGGCTGCAGGTTCGGTTGCCGCGGGGGCTGTGCATTTGGAGGCCGCAACGCCGGTGAGGGCGTTGGATCAGCAAACGGATTGCGAATGAAAGGCCTTCCGTCGTTGAAGTCTTCACGGAGCCGTTTGATCAGCCTTCCGCGTGGAATAACATTGCGCCAGCCGTCTTGCGCCTCAGCGCTATCGGGAACCAGAAATGCCGTGGTGGCAAACAGTACAAAAATCACAAGTGTGCTGCGATACATTACTCATCCTTGAGAATTAACCCTTACGGACGTTGTGCACTGCCGCCCAGGAGCAACAGTTTCAGTCCGCACATCGTTATTCGTCGTGCTGACATGATTTATGGAGAAAAGCGAATTGACCGGGCCAAGTTTCAAGGATTGGAAGATCACGATTAATCGGTGCAGCCGTTAGCCGTTGTGAGGCTGTAGCGGCTGTGCGAATAAAGCGGATCGCTTTTGCGGGTCTTTTTGCGATTCACTGCTTTCAAATCTGCCATTACGTTCTTTTAGGTTGGGGCATTTGGGCTAAAATCCGCTCCTTTCTCACCTCATAAATGCTTTCAAGACATGAACATAAAGCCAGCCGAATCGTGCAAGTTTGACATCCTCTCGCTTGGCGAAGTCATGGTCCGCCTTGATCCGGGCGAAGGTCGGGTCCGCACCGCCAGGCGTTTCGAGGTCTGGGAGGGTGGCGGCGAGTACAACGTGGCGCGGGGATTGCGACGTTGCTTTGGTCAGCGGGCGGCGTTGGTGAGCGCGTTTGCGGACAACGAAATCGGTCGCCTGTTGGAGAATCTGATTTTGACCGGAGGCGTTGACATCAGTCACGTGAAGTGGATGCCGTTTGACGGAATCGGCCGTGCCTGCCGCAACGGATTGAACTTTACCGAAAAAGGCTACGGTGTGCGGGCGGCGTTGGGCACCTCGGACCGCGGTCACACCGCAGCGTCACAGTTGAAGGCGGGCGACATTGACTGGGATCATATCTTTGGCGAGTTGGGAGTTCGCTGGTTCCACACCGGCGGAATCTATGCGGCGCTTTCGGCAACGACACCCGGCGTTATCGCCGAAGCACTTCAGGCTGCCAAAAAGCACGGCACCGTCACGTCCTACGATTTGAACTTTCGCAGTTCGCTGTGGAAGGACTTTGGCGGCAAAGAGGCATGCCAGAAAGTGAATCGCGAGTTGGCACCGTACGTCGACGTGATGATTGGCAACGAAGAGGACTTCACGGCATGTCTGGGATTGCACGTCGAAGGCCTTGGCGACCAAATGAAGGAATTGCCGATCGAAGGCTACCGCTCGATGATCGAACAGGCGACCAGTCAGTTTCCCAACTTTCAGGCGATCGCGACGACACTGCGAACCGTTCGCACCGCGACGGTAAACGATTGGGGTGCTCTTTGCTGGCACAAAGGTGAATTGCACGAAGCGACGCACCGCGAGAAACTTGAGATTTATGATCGGGTTGGAGGCGGGGACAGCTTTGCCAGCGGCTTGATCTACGGATTCATGACCACTGGCGATGCCGCTCAGGCGGTCCAGTACGGCGCGGCGCATGGTGCTCTGGCGATGACCACCGCCGGCGACACGACGATGGCCACCGTTTCCGAAGTCGAAGCGTTGATGGCCGGCGACAGTGCTCGGGTGAAGCGATAGGCGCGTCAGGGTTGTCGGTTCAGATTCGTCAAATCCTGTTCGCCTGGTTTTCGGTGGCGGGCAATTGCGGTATTGTTCTTGCGACGATGCTGTCGGGCCTGATTGGGTTGGGCAGGAAATGAATCTTTCTGGTAACGGTTTCCACTGTAATGAAGCGATACAAAGGCCTTCTCAGGGAAACATGGTGGCTGTGGTTGATTTTCATTGCCTTTGGAGCGATTGGCGGTTTCTTTTTGCCCCCGGCGTTTCTTTCGTTGCCAATTACGTTTTTTTCGTTTCTGTATTTTGGGTTCATGCGATACGACGCCGAAGGCAATCCGCGCGATCTGGACTGAGCCGTTTTTTTGGCCGTTGAATTTTCTTCCAAAACGTCGCATCATTCAGGTCTCTGAATTTTAATCCCCGGGCGTTTTGCATGAGTGTCAAGCAGTCGTTTTCCATTATCCGATCTCAAATCTGCGGTCATTCGGTGACCGCGTTGGCTGAAAAGTTCGGTTCGCCGTCGTATTTTTACGATGCGGCGACGATCCGGGATCGCATTTCACAATTGAGCCAATTTGATGTGATTCGTTTTGCCCAAAAGGCCAATTCGAATATTGCGGTTCTGGATTTGATGCGAAAACAGGGTGTGGTCGTCGATGCAGTAAGCGCAGGAGAAGTCCACCGCGCGCAG
This sequence comes from uncultured Pirellulaceae bacterium, assembly GCA_937928555.1. Classification (GTDB taxonomy): domain Bacteria; phylum Planctomycetota; class Planctomycetia; order Pirellulales; family Pirellulaceae; genus Mariniblastus. Next base: position 1,397 of record CALFWR010000167.1, on the reverse strand, counting down.
GTGGCAGGATTCAAGGTGGGCGGTGGGTCGCACGACGTCGTCTACACCGCAGATATCTTTGATCGCGAAGCACTGGCAATGTGTGCCAGTCAGAACATTCCTGTGAACTGCGGCTCGCCGGACATGATCAGCCAACTGGGAAAGCTTGCTCCGGGCCGTGAGATCACGCTGCGGATCAATCCTGGCTTTGGTCACGGTCACAGCAAGAAGACCAACACCGGCGGTGATACTTCCAAGCACGGCATCTGGCATTCGCAGTTGGACCAGTGCGTTGAACTGGCGAACGAGCATGGTCTGAAGGTCGCCGGTTTACACATGCACATCGGGTCGGGCACGGATTTTGAACACCTTTCACAGGTTTGCGATGCGATGAAGCAAACGGCGCTGGCGGTCGGCGATTCGATTCACACGATCAGTGCCGGCGGTGGATTGCCGACGCCGTATCGTGATAGCGATACGTATCTGGACATCGATCGGTACTTTCAGATTTGGGATGCGACTCGCAAGGAGTTGGAAGGCAGCTTTGGCCACCCGGTTTCGTTGGAGATTGAACCGGGCCGTTTCCTTGTTGCTGAAAGCGGTTATCTGGTGGCGGAGATTCGCTCTGTCAAAAAGATGGGCGAGAATCTGTTTTATCTGATCGATGCGGGATTCAATAACCTTGCCCGTCCGATCCTTTATGGGTCCTACCATCCGATGTCGGTTGCGTTTGCGGGTGAGCCGACCGAAGAAACGCAGCAGGCGATCGTTGGCGGTCCACTTTGCGAATCGGGTGATATTTTTACGCAGGAAGAAGGCGGTTTCGTTTGTTCCCGAGAGTTACCGGTTGCCAATGTTGGCGACTTTCTGGTGATCGAATGCGCGGGTGCTTACGGGTTTGTCATGTCATCGAATTACAATTCCAAACCGATGGCGGCCGAGGTTCTGGTCGATGACGAACAGGTGCATTTGATTCGCGCGCGGCAAACTCCCGATGACATCATCGCCGGTGAATCGATCCCGGGTTAGCTGTCCGAAAATGTCCGAGCCCCGAGCAGCAGCGTCGCATTGCGATTGAATCCGATCGTAGGCAGCCGGAATTGTGGACAACCGAAATCGGCCGTAACGGGCTCATCAACTGAGATCCAGTTGATAAAGTAAAGCGTAAAACGACGCGGGGGCTGTTGAAACAGCCGTGAAACTGACAGAGCTTGGCGAACCAGATATGCGTCTACTGTTCTTTGCTGGGACTCGACGTGTGACGACGCCTCGAATCAGCAGCCACCGCGGCCAATTCCCGATTGAGCACGCGTGTAGAGTGACGCGACATCGATTCCTCCGGCTCGAAGAAAGCCTACGGGTTAACGTTAGCAGAACCACACCCACCTTGGCACAAAATCCTCACTCTTGTCCGAGTA
>CALFWR010000166.1 GCA_937928555.1 uncultured Pirellulaceae bacterium | reverse complement strand
ATCAGTTCCGACAGTGATCCACGACACTGATGCGATGAAACGATCGCTGTGGTTTTCATCTACCGGATGATTCACATTTCTTGTTGAAATTCAACTTTTCCCTGGCTCCTGTTGGCCAGACGTAGAATTAACGCCCGTCGTTGTGAATAATCCGGGCTGACACTCACGGGGCGCCGGCAAAGGGGAAGGCCACTTCAGCGTAGGGACGCCCGCTGCTGGTTGCAAACAAATTGGCGGATTCGCTACAACACGCTGGCGATGGCCTTGCAGACCTGTTCGCAGGTGCTTGCGTTGATGCCGGCAATGTTAATGCGGCCGCTGTTGAGGATGTAGATCGAATGATCGTTGCGAAGTTTTTCGGCCTGGGGTTTGCTCAGCCCTGAGTAGCTGAACATGCCGTTTTGCTTCATGACAAAATCAAAATCATGGTCGGGCGCGAATTGCTTCATCGTATCAACGAAGCTTTTCCGAAGCCCACTGATTCGCTCACGCATTTCAGTCAGTTCGGTTTCCCAACTGGCGCGAAGCGTGTCATCGCCAAGGATCGTGCTCACGATCGCGCAGCCATGCGTCGGAGGGTTGGAATACATCGTGCGAATCGTGGTCTTGATTTGGCTTTGCATCGCCGTGCGGGCGTCTTCGCTGGGGCTGACGATGGTCAGTCCGCCAACGCGTTCACCGTACAGGCCAAAGTTCTTTGAAAATGAATTGCAAATGATGGCTTCACGGTTTCCGCTGGCCAGATAGTTGCGGATCGGCTGAGCGTCCTGATCAAGTCCTTTGCCGAATCCCTGGTAGGCAAAGTCAAAAAACGGAACCAACCCACGGTCGGCGACGAACTTCAAAAGTTCATTCCACTGATCGGTTTCCAGATCAACGCCGGTCGGGTTGTGACAGGCCGCGTGCAAAAGGATGGCTTGTCCTGATTTGGCGTTGGCCAGTGAGCCCATCATCGCTGCAAAGTCCAGGGCCACACCACGCTGGTCAAGGTAGTCATACTGTTGAACGTTGTAGTTCGCGCGAGCAAAAATTTTCGGATGGTTGGCCCATGTGGGATTGCTCATCCAGATCGTGTCGATGCCCACGGCGTTTTTCAGTAACTCGGCACCAACACGCAGGGCACCGGTTCCGCCGGGTGTTTGCGAGGTCTGCCAGTGGACCGATTCTGCGACCGGACCGAGCACAAGGTTGCCGGCTTTGTTGCAGTAGTCGGGTTGGCCGTCGATCGGCAGGTAGGAGCGTCCGCTGGTGTCCTGGACCAGAATCTTTTCCGCGTCAGCGACGGCCTTCATCAGCGGGATCTGGCCGGCTTCGTCTTTGTAGACGCCGGTGGTGAGGTTGACTTTGGAGTCACTGGTGTCGGCCTGGAAAAGTTCCATCAGACCAAAAATGGCATCGGGTGGATTGACGGGTGCGTTTTCAAACATGTGAATACCGAAACAGGTCAGGTGGAAGCTCAAAAGTTTACGGGGTTGGGGCGTTTAATCAAGAAAGACAATGTGATTCTGTGCGGTTGCCTTTTCTGATCCCGGGTTATTCACGAGGCGTGGGCGTTAGAATCAGTTCCGACAGTGATCCGCGACTCTGATGCGATGAAACGATCGCCGTGGTTTTCATCTACCAGGCGATTTACATTTCTTGTTGAAATTCAGATTTTCCTTTGCTCCCGTTGGCCAGACGCAGAATCAACGCCCGTCGTCGTGAATAATCCGGGCTGATCCAACGCCGTCACCGGGTTCGCAGAAAGGAGGTTCAACTACCCTGCCTTGTAGTTCAGCAATGGCTTGCGTTCTTCCTCAATTTTCACAAGCTCACGTTGGGCTTTCATGACTTTGCGAATGTCCTTGTACGCGCGGGGGGCTTCGTCGAGCAGCTTGCGGGTTTTTCGGGTGTCAAAGAACACGCCCTGCATCTGCTGTTTGAGGTCGCGGGCGGTGATCCTGTCAAAGGCCTGCGAGCGGCTCAGTCGGCGACCGGCACCGTGGGAACAGGAACGCAACGCCTCGTCGGTGGGCCGGCCGGAAACCACAAAGCTCGACGTGCCCATCGATCCGGGAATGATGCGAATCCCGTCCCGGTCGATCGATTGGGTTCCTTTGCGATGGACCCATAGCTGTTGCCCGCGGTGTGTTTCAAGCTGCACATGGTTGTGGTCATGGTCCAGAGCGGAATCGAGTTCTACAGTGAGGTCGACTTTGCCGATGGCTTGGTTGACTAATTCCAGCATTCGATATCGGCTGGCCGCGGCGTAGGCGCGAGCCCACTGCATGTCGGCAAGGTAATTTCTGCCGGATTCGGAATCGGCGTCAAGGAATTTCAGCTTTGAGGCTTTGTCCTTGGTCGCATTTTCGATGTGGTGGGCGAGGACCGCCGGGCCAACACTTCGCGATCCACTGTGGATCAAAATGTGCAAGCCACTATTGGATTTTTGGAGTTCAATGAAGTGATTGCCACGCCCCAGTGTGCCCAGCTGTTTTCTTGCTTCGCGCGGTTTGAGTTTTTCCAGTCGTTCGCAGGAGAAGGGACGGTTTTCGAGTTCGTCCGGAAGTTGCGCAGGCGCCGATTCAAGGTTGTGAAAGATGATCGGCACCGCCCCGGCGATCCGCTGGAGGACTTTCGCTGCGCTACGCTCGTTTCGCAAACAGCGATCGGAACCGCGAACGTCGGCCATCAGATAGCCGCAACCCATGTCGCCGCCGATAGCTTCGGGGAAGATTGTTCCGGCAGTTGCGACCGCGATGCCGTTGCAAACTTTCTTTCCCAGATGCACGTCCGGCATGACAGCGACCTGTTGGACTTTCGGCGCAGCGGCTATCCGTTCGATGCTGCGCGTGATCGAGGTGTGCAATCCGCCTTCGATCCAGTACGAAATTTGGGTGTTGTCATTCATGGCTTGGTCCTCCTTCGGGAAAGGATGTGCCGAACACGAGATTGGGAACGCGTTTTCGATTGATCGACCTTGCGATTTCAAACTGGAGGCGTGGGATCTGGTTTTGCAAAGCCTGTTGGGCGGTTGCGAGTGAAGTTCTTTCGTGGCAGATCACCTGAACTCGCACGCAGGTTGCGTCGGGGTTGGGTGTTACCGAAACGAGATCCATGTTGCGCACGATCGGGTCATTGCAGTCGGCGAGGACGAAGCTCAGCACCCGGGCGATCTGGCCGCAGAGTTGGAAGTCTTTTCGGTTTTGCTTGCGGGATGATCTTGAGTTTTTGAACCACTCACGCGGATCGATTCCGTCTTCAGGGTGAATTTCGCCGCAAAATTGCAGCATCTGTTCGCGCTTTGATCGCGCGGATTTCTTGCGTCGTGACAAAGTAGTGCCTTGGTAGAGGTGATTGACCACGGCGCGGAGAATTTGCGCAGTGGCAGACAGTCGCGCGGCTGCGTGGCAGTCGCGCAGAGAAGGACTGAATCGGATTGGGCACCAACGGTAAGGTTAGGCCTTCAACCCTGAGGGCACAATTTTTGAGAAAGCTCGCACGGTAATTCTCCTGCGAAAAATGGGCATCAGCAGATGGAGTGGCTTTGCAGCCAAAGGTTCGCGCGAATTGGCGAAGTTTTGGAGGCTTGGGGAGACGCTGTCAAAGCCCGAATGGAGGCGTTCAAACGTGGTTGGGATTTTCAGCGCTTTGAGCCCCAATCAAACATTTGGTCGATTGCGGTTAACCAGCCGTGTGTGCTGCTTCGAAATGAAAAGCGTTTTAGCAGCCCGGATGATTCACGACGACGGGCGTTGATTTTACGTCTGGCCAACGGGAGCAAGGGAAAAGCTGAATTTCAACAAGAATTGCGAATCATCCGATAGATGAAAACCACAGCGATCGTTTCATCGCATCAGAGACGCGGATCACTGTCTCAACTGATTCTGACGCCCACGCCTGGTGAATAATCCGGGTTTAGAGTTGCGATCTCGGCCCAAGGCCTTGGCTTGGCTTAATCCGGCTTAATGGGTCTGTTGCAGCCAACGGCTCAAAATCGAGTAAAAGTGTTCCAGTTATCAGGATTGCATGCTTTGACTTGGCCACTGTCAGATACTCGTGTTGTGCGGACGATACCAGTCAAATCAGGGGTTAGTGCGCCTTCATAGCTCGGTGGTCCTCACCGACGGGCATAGTAACGCTCTGCAAATCTTGCACTCCGGAACTAAGATGCGTGGCCTGACACTTCTTTTGCTTTCGCTTCAATTTTTCGTGGGCTGTCGTTCGCCCCACGCGGCGCTGCACACATTGGAAAACCGCAGCCAACCCAAATCGCCTCACTTGCGTACCGCATCGGAAACGGCAGCAACTAAAGAAACGGGTTCGATCGAAGACTTCGTGCAGTTGGGGCTGGCAAGAAATCCCGCTATCGCCACTGCAAAGCACAGAATCAATTCGTTGCGGCATCGGATTCCGCAAACGCTTTCGCAGCCGGATCCAATGGTCAATACGACGACCCATCTGTCGCCGGTCGAAACGGCTGCTGGCAGGCAAGCTTTTGCGCTTGGTGTGAGTCAAAAAGTTGTCAACGCGGAACGACTCGCAACCAGAGCTGCGATCGCGTTGGAGGACGTACGGGCGGCAGAGCAAAACTTGAATGTGGTTCAGTTGGAGATTGCGGAAAAGATTCGCATCGCTTGTTACCAATTACTTTTCGTCCGTAAAACAATTGAGATTACCGAACAGGATGCTGAATCGCTGGAGCAGATCGGCGAGGTCGTCCTCCGTCAATACGAAGTCAAGCAATCGGTATCGCAGCAGGATGTTTTGAACGTCCAAGTCGAACAATCAAAAGCCGAAAATCAGATCGTCGCTTTGCAGCAAAAAGAAAAGTCCTCTCAAGCGAGACTGGCAAGGCTTGTTCACTTGAGCCCCGAGTCCAGTTTTGACATTCTCGATCAATTGATTCCGGCGCTTGGCCCGCTTGATGCCAGCGCGCTTGCGGCACAGGCGATTTCAGCTCGGCCCGAGTTGGCGGCTCAGCTTGCCAACATTCGGCGTGAGCGAAAGAAAGTTCATTTGGCGAACTTGCAAAACAAACCGGACTTCACGGTTGGTTTGAATTGGATCGCGACTTCGAATGAGGGCGTCAGCCCCGTCACCAACGGCGATGACGCATTGCTGCTTGGAATTGGATTTAATTTGCCAGTTCGTAAAGGCCGGATCCAAGCGGCGATTAGTGAAGCCAATGAATCCAGCCTCGCCGCGGCAAGCCAACTCGAAGGTCTCAAAGACGAGGTCGCTGAAGAAGTCTTTGACCTTGTCGCCAAAGCCGAAGGTACCGCTGACACTTTGCAGTTGCTACAGGAAGACATCATCCCCAAGTCCGAACGAACGCTGAATCTTTCGATCGAAGAGTACACCAATGGCGACGTGAAGTATGTTCAACTGATCGAAAACTGGCGTTCGCTATTAAAGTACCGGATCACCGAAACGCGTCTGATCGCCGAGTACAACCAAACTTTGGCTTCGCTTGTGCGGGGCATTGGTGAACTCACGCCAATTTCTGGCGCACCAACCCTGCCGGCTCAACTGGAATTCGATGGCCAGCCTGAACTGAATGATGGTGCGAACAATCAAAGCGAGCCACCAAAAACACCGGTTTGACCGGCGAATTTGCCCGTCCGAGCGACAAGGTTTTGCCGGATTCTCCCGGAATACACCTTCGAGGGCGTTTTCGATTGCTTGCAGCCCGGAATTGGATTCATTCACAACGGGACTGGATGATCTATAATAGGGGAGCCTACCGAAACTCGCGAGTATCGATGTATCTCAAAACCAAAATCCGAAAGACATCCGTCGTTGCACTTCTTGTGCTGTCGATGCTTGGGTTTGGTATCCAGACGTTTGAGTCTGTAAAAGATGCCGAGTGTCGATGTGCTGAAAATTTGGCCGGGGACTCAGGCGGCGGGAATGACGCGGAATCATGCTGCTCCCAAACAGCAGAGTTGACGGCTCCGTGTTGCTGCAATCCGAATGCGGCGGTTTGCAAGTGCGAAGATTGCCAGTGCGGCCAAAAGCAATCGCCAGACGAGCCGCTACCCGCGATTCCGGTAAACGAAACGAACGAAGTCGTGTCGCCGACCCTTATTTGTGCGGCACCTCCAAACGCGTTCCCCCATCCGTGCGAGCTCCAAAAATTGAGCTTGCCCAAGCACTTCTCTGCTCGCGCCGTGCTTTCTTCGCAGCAAACTTGCGTTCTTCTCTCGCGATTTACGTGTTGAAGCAGATTTCAACAACGTAGCTGCGCGCTCATCCATTTAATTCGTCTGTTGCAGACTGAGTTCGCGCTATTCCCTCAATCACAATTGCGAAATCTGAAACCTGCTGCGCTTTTCTGAAAAAGCCAATAGGTCGTAAGGCAAGTCATGAGCGAAGAAGAAAATACAACTCACCCCGCAACGACGCCCGCCAACGCGCGTCGTCATTGGTTCTGGGATCGCGCGATTCGAATCGTGGCGTACTGGTTCAACCTGTTTGCCCAGCCGATTTTGGCGATCGCAGCCATCGTTGGTTTGGTGTTTCTGTTTGGATACGCCCAAAAGAACTACGACTGGTTCAACGACGCGAAATCTTCAGCCACAAACGAAGCGGTCAAAGAAGACTCGCTGTTCGCATGCTCGATGCTGTGCGTTTTTGTCAAAGCTCCCGGTCGGTGCCCCGTTTGCGGAATGGAGCTACAGGAAATCGAATCGCAAGGCGACCCGAAAGATTTGTTTGGCGTCACGATTGATCCGACAGCCCGCCGATTGGCCAACATCAAAACGGTTGCGGCGCTGAACATGCCGGTCGCCAGCGAAACCGAAGTCCTTGGCCGTATCGCCTACGACGAAACCACCGAGGCCACGGTCTCCGCCTACGTCGATGGCCGGATCGAAGACCTGATGGTCGACTTTACCGGAGCCACGATTCGAAAAGGCGACGAACTGGCCGTGATCTATTCGCCCGATCTTTATGCCGACCAAGTCGGTTTGCTGCAAGCCAAACAATCGGCCAGCCGGGCTTCGTCCAACGATCGCGTGAACCGATCCAATCAACGCCTCTATCAAAGCGCCCGGCGACGGCTGGTCGAAATGGGCCTTCCTGAAGCACAAGTCGATTCCATCGAAGCCAGCGGTCAGCCGAACAGCCGAATCAAAATCTACGCGCCCGCATCGGGCACGGTCGTTCAGAAGATGGTCGACGAAGGCAAGTACGTCAAAATGGGAATGCCGATTCTCAAGGTCGCGGATCTCTCCAAAGTCTGGTTGATGCTGGAAATGTACCCCGCCGACACAACCAACCTGAAACTTGGGCAATCCGTCAACGTCTCGATTCAGTCTCAAGTCGGCAAGACTTTTGAAGGCACCGTCTCTTTCATTGACCCGATGGTTGATGCAAAAACTCAAACGGTAAAAGTCCGCGTTGTCATTCCGAACGACGCGGGATTGATTCGAATCGGCGATTTTGGAAAGGCAAAACTTCAATCGTCGCGCGGCACTGCCGAGCAAATGGTGATCGTCCCGCGCGAGTCCGTGTTAATGAACGGAGCCAACAGCGTCGCCTACGTCGAAACGGAACCGGGCAGATTTGAATTTCGCAAAGTCGAAGTCGCGGAAATCATGAAGGACAAGGTTTCGATCGCTTCGGGAATCAAGCCGGGCGAACAAGTCGTCGCTTCGGGCGTGTTTATGCTGGATTCGACCTTCAACATTCAGGGTAAAGTTTCGCTGATTGATCCTAACCGTGCGGCTCGTAAGAACGAATCGCAGCTTGCAAACGACGCCGCCGAAGCAAAGGAGATCGAAGAATCCTTTGCGTCGCTTTCGACGGAAGACCGCGAGCTGGCAGAATCGCAAGTTATCTGTCCTGTGACGGAGGTCAAACTTGGCACGATGGGAATGGGCACGCCGATCAAAGTCGACGTTGAAGGCACGCCCGTGATGATCTGCTGCGAAGGTTGCCGAAAAGGTCTCCTTGAAGATCCACACAAGAACTTTGCAATTCTTGAAAAGTATCACAGTGGCGAATCGGATAGTCCAAAAGGCTCGGAGGCCGCAAATTCAATCGACGGATCCGGCGACTTGCCCCAAATGAGTTTGCCGGAAATGGAGCTTCCTCAGATGGAGCTTCCGCAAATGGAACTTCCGCAAATGGAACTTCCACAGATGGAGGCTCCCGAGTGATCAAGTCCACCGTCAATTTCTGCGTGCGCGAACGACTGGTCGTCTTCATCATCACGGCGGCGGTCATCGCCTACGGATGGTACAGCTTCCGAGAAGTCCCCATCGACGCGATTCCCAACGTCAGCGAAAACCAAGTCATCGTGCTCACCGATTGGCCGGGCCGCAGCCCAAAAGACATCGAAGACCAGATCACGTATCCGCTTTCGGTGGCCCTGCAATCGGTCGCGGGCGCGGAAAGCGTTCGCGGCAAAAGCATGTTCGGCTTCAGCTTTGTCCAAGTCACCTTTGCGGACAACATTGACTTCTACTGGGCTCGCTCGCGCGTCTCGGAACAGCTTTCGACCGTCGGCAATCAACTGCCCGAAGGAACCAGTCCCGTGCTCGCACCCGACGCGACGGCACTTGGCCAAATCTACTACTACGTGCTCGACCCGCCGCACGGCATGGACTTGGCCGAAGTCCGCAGCAAGCAGGATTACATCGTCAAATACGCTTTGCAATCGGTCGATGGCGTCGCCGAAGTCGCGTCGATCGGCGGCTACGTCAAGCAATATCAAATCGAGATTGATCCGGATAAGCTGCGTCTGCATGAATTGACGCTTGGTAAAGTTCTCAAGTCCGTTCGCGATTCCAACATCGACGTTGGAGCGAAAACGATCGAATCCAGCGGCATGGAGTATCTGGTTCGCGGTATTGGATTCATCGGAGCGGGAAAGACTCAAGCCGAAACAATCGAGCAGATCGAACAAACCGTCGTTGCGACCAAAGACAATTTGCCAATCACGATTCGCGATCTGGCCGCGGTTCAGCTTGGCCCTGCGTTTCGTCGCGGTGCATTGGACTGGAACGGCAGTGAAGCGGTCGGTGGCGTCGTCGTGATGCGCTACGGCGAGAATCCGCGACAGGTCATCGAAAGAGTAAAGGAACGTATCGGTTCGCTGGAATCGGAACTTGGCGGCATCAAAATCAAAGGCATCTACGACCGCACGCAATTGGTCGATGAAACAGTGGCGACGCTCTCCGAAGCCCTCGCTCAGGAGATCGCCATCACGATCGTGGTCATCGTGCTTTTCCTGTTGCACATCCGCGCCAGCATCGTGGTTGCGACAACGTTGCCCATCGCGGTGTTGATGGCCTTCATCGCCATGAACACGTTCGGAGTCGATGCGAACATCATGTCGCTGGCAGGGATCGCGATCGCGATTGGCACGATGGTCGACATGGGAATCATCATTTCGGAAAACGTTTTTCGGGGGATCGCCGATTGGGAGAAAGACGGTCAGCCCGGTGGTGAAGAAGGTCGGCTCGCAAAAATTTCGGAGATGACCAGCGAAGTTGCTCCAGCGGTCATCACGGCAGTCAGCACGACGGTCATCAGTTTTCTGCCAGTCTTTTTCCTCACCGGTCGCGACTATCGTTTGTTCGCGCCGCTGGCTTGGACGAAGACGTATTCGTTGGTCGCCAGCTTGATCGTTGCGGTGTTGCTCGTCCCGCCGCTGGCTCGACTGTTGCTGAAGAATCCGAAAGGCAAAGGCTGGTTGGCGACGTGCGCAGCAATTGTCCTCGGAGGCATTACCGCCGCACTTTGTACTTTCGTTTGGCAGGATCATTTAGCGTCGCTGACAAACTGGCTCAGCGATCGCCTTTCAGTTCCCACGCTCCAGCCGATCGTTGTCACTGCGATACTCAGCTTGCTCGCCGGAGGAGCAGTTTACTGCTTGCTACGTGAAAAGCTTCGCCCCGTTGAACAGAACTTTGTCGCCAGAACGGTTAACTTTTTCTACGAACCAACGCTGCGACTGTTCCTGCGATTCAAACGCACATTTCTCGCCGTTCCGCTGCTGATTTTCTTTTTCGGCATGGGGGCTTGGATTGGACTGCCAAAGATTCTCAGTCCCGTCGATCAACTGGCCAAGCAATACCTCGGGGCGGACTTCAATGGTTCGCAGGGGTACGTGGACTTCAAACACACGTTCACTGGCCTGTCATCTGACGACTGGATCGCACTCGACGAAGGCAGTTGGTTCTACATGCCGTCGCTCTATCCGGCGGCCAGTCTTTCTCAGGCGATGGAGACGTTACAAACTCAGGACGCCATGATTCGGCGGATCCCTGAAGTCGCTGAAGTGCTGGGTAAAATCGGACGCGTCGAATCGGCTCTCGATCCTGCTCCCGCAGCGATGATCGAAACTTACATCATGCTCAAACCGCGTGACCAATGGCGAGCCGGAATGACGGAAACGAAAATCTGGGACGAGATCAACGAGCTGGCGACTTTGCCCGGAATTACGATCGCCGACAAACTGCAACCGATCGAAGGCCGAGTCGTGATGTTGCAAAGTGGCATCAAAGCCTCGATGGCGATCCGCGTTTACGGCGATACGCTGGAGGGACTTTCCGAAGCCGCCAAAGCCGTCGCGGAAAAAGTCAAAACGCATCCGATGGTCAACGGGGACACGGTTAGCCCCGACATCGTGCTGGGCAAACCTTACATTGAATTCGAAGTCGATCGAACCGAGTCAGCTCGCTATGGAATGACCGTGCGAGGCGTCAACGAGATTATCGAGTCGGCACTGGGCGGCAAGACCGCAACGACAACCGTCGAAGGCCGCGAGCGATACAGCGTTCAAGTCCGTTACCAGCGCGACTATCGCGACGACATCAGCGAGCTTGGCAAGATTCCGGTCGTGACCAACACAGGCGAAGTCGTTCCGCTTGGTCGACTGGCAACCGTCAAAACGACTTGGGGGCCAGCGATGGTCAACAGCGAAGACGCACGCTTGGTGGCTCATGTTGCGTTTGCTCCCCGAGCCAGCGTCGGCCCGCTGGAAACCGTCGAACGTGTCATGGAATCGCTGACCAATGCTCGGCAGATGGGCGAGCTCGAATTTCCGGCCGGCAACTTTGAACTCGAAGCCGTCGGTTCCTTCGAAAATCAAATCGAAGCCAACCGGCGATTGATGGTCATCATTCCATTGGTCTTGCTGCTGAACATTTTTATCATCTACATGCAATTCCGCCGCTTGCCGTTGACGCTGATTGTGTTTGCCGGAATCCCGGTTGCTTTCGGTGGCGGCATGATCGCTTGCGGGATTGCCGGCATTCAATTGAACACCGCGGTTTGGGTTGGCTTCATCGCCCTGTTTGGAATCGCCATTGATGATGGCGTCGTCATCGCGACCTATCTGGATCAAACGCTCAAGAATCGACGATTAGGCAGCCCGTCCGACATTCGCGACGCCGTCGTCGAAGCCGGACTAAGGCGAATTCGCCCCTGCCTGATGACGACTTTCACAACCGTGATTGCACTTGTTCCGGTTTTGTTGGCAACAGGACGCGGCGCCGATGTGGCTCGAGCGATGGCGATTCCTGTTTTCGGCGGAATGCTGGTCGAACTGGTCACGCTGTTTGTCGTCCCAGTCGTCTACTGCGGATTTTTGGAAATGAAAATGAAAGGCGGCCTTCGCGACAACCGTTTTTCGATAGTCTCACCAGACGAAGAGACCGTCGCGGCTTAAGCCCGGATTATTCACGACGACGGGCGTTGATTCTACGTCTGGCCAACAGGAGCAAGGGAAAAGCTGAACGTTGACAAGAAAATTGAGTCATCCGGTAGATGAAAACCACAGCGATCGTTTGATCGCATCAGAG
>CALFWR010000165.1 GCA_937928555.1 uncultured Pirellulaceae bacterium | reverse complement strand
AGGAGCAAAGGAAAAACTGAATTTCAACAAGAAATTTGGATCATCTGGTAGATGAAAACCACAGCGATCGTTTCAACGCATCCGGGTCGCGGATCAGTGCCGGAACTGATTCTGACGCCCACGCCTCGTGAATAATCCGGGCTGACACGTCGCCAAGCGACAGGCAAACCAGTTAACGTGTGATCTGGCATGCGCAGCGGCGTGTTATTTCCTTGATTGATCGATCGCCTGATTGAAGAAGTGCTTGACCAGACGCCCCTTGATTGTTTGATGTTCCAGTAGCTGATCCGCGACCAATTGAATGGCTTTTTGGTGAACGTCATCGCCAAGGACGTGCTCCGTTTTGTCCAGCAAGCGACGATGCAATTTTTCAAGCTGTCGTTCAGTTTTTGCGCGAGTTCCCAGCAAATGGTTGATGGCTCTCAAGTCGGATTTGGCTCCCCGAGGGCAATACGACCCGGTAAAGTGAGCCTCGGCGACCATGCCGGCAAACAGAATCAGGGCTTCGTCTTCAAGCCAGTCCTGTGTTGGCTTGTTGCGTCCCTGCATCCTGACCGCGCCCAGTCGCGTGCCACCGGTTTGCAGTTTTGCCGCGACGATGGTTGCTTTCTGAATCGTGCGGCCCAGGGAGACCGCCATCACCGCGTGGCCTGCTTCGTGATAGGCGGTGGCGATTAAAGCCGCCTGTTGCTCGGTTGGATGATCATCGTTTTGGCTCTGGGTGTTCATTCTCAAAGTATAAGTACTTCTGCCAAATTCGCCGCGCTGTCGTTGTCGTTGTCGCTGTCGCTGTCGCTGTCGTTGTCGTTGTAACGGTTCGAGTGTTTGATGCATCTCGCTTGGTAAGCTGATTGTCGCTTCGATGCAACAAGTCGCGGTTCGGCCACATGGTCACATGGCGGCTTGTTTGATTGCGCGACTCACACTGTAGACGCCGCTGAAACAGGTGAGACACTTTGTCGGATGGGGGATTTGCGGGCTGACGCGATTGAAACGACCTGTAGGGCTGAACCGGACATGAGGTCTCAAGCGTTCAAGCGGTAAGGAAAATGCAGGGCTTCGGTGGTCGCAAAAAACGACATTGGACGATTTTCACCATCGCATCTTTGGGTGAAACCTAAGCTAAACGTAAACACCGTTGTGTCTCGACAACGCGTGTTTTCGCCATTTTTCCAGTGCCAGCTAACCTTGAGAGCGACCATGACTGATGCATCCAATGCTAACGCTCCTTCGACGATGCTCGATCAGAAAGATCTGTGGCAGCGCGTGGTCGATAATGCTCCTGCGATGCTTTGGTGCATCGATCAAAACGGGATGCCTGTCTACTACAACCGACGCTGGTTGCAGTTTTCGGGGCTTTCGGAAAAGTCAGATCTGGCCAACGCGTGGGTATCGAAGCTTCACCCTGAGGATCGCGACTGGGTTCTGAAAACTTCTGGCGAATCGCTTAAGCAACGGGCTTCCATCCGCATCGAATACCGCCTAGAGCGATTTGACGGCAAGTACAGGCATGTCCTAGACATGGGTGAACCGCAGTTCGACACCACAGGGGAGTTTATCGGCTACATCGGCAGCACGGTCGACATCACCGATCAGCGCCGGGCAGCCGAACGACTGGAAGATACCAACGTTCGCCTGAATCGTTCGTCGCGTGAGGTCAAGTTGCTCAATGAGTTCAACGACCATCTTCAAGTTTGCAAAACGATCGAAGAAACCCAGCCGATCCTGAAGCGGTACGGACGACAACTGTTTCCCAACGCATCGGTTTCGATTTGTTTGATCAGCGAGTCACGAAATATTGTTGAACCTTTCGCTGCCTGGGGGCATGCGGCAACGCTGGAAAAAATGTTCGCTCCAGCAGAGTGTTGGGCGCTTCGCCGCGGCAAGATTCATGTGGAAACGCCGTGTCAGGACGGATCACTATGTCCCAATACGCGAAACTGCAAAATCAAATTCGGCTACGCCTGTATTCCCATGATGGCCTACGGAGAAGTGCTGGGCGTGATGAACGTCTGCTACCATTCCAGCGACGAGCTGACCGGAGGAGGCGAATCCCATCGTCAACGGCTTGCCCAGATGACTGCCGACCAGGTCGCATTGGCCATCGCCAACCTGAAGCTGCGCGAAACCTTGCAACATCAGTCCACCCGAGACCCTTTGACGCAGCTTTTCAATCGCCGATACCTGTTGGACAACCTCGAACGGGAATTTTGTCGCGCCAGGCGTGGTGGGAATCTGGTCGTTGCCCTGATGCTGGACATCGATCACTTTAAACGATTCAACGATACCTACGGACACGAGGCTGGCGACTTGGTGCTGCAGCGTGTTGGCGGACTGCTACGAAAATCGGTGCGTAGCATGGACCTTCCGTGTCGTTACGGCGGAGAAGAATTCCTGATCGTGTTAATCGATACCGACGAAGAAAATGCCTGCAAGCGAGCGGAAGAAATCCGCAAGAAAATCTCGACGCTGACGATCGAATTGGGCAAGCAACCGTTGGGCAACATTACCACATCCATCGGCATCGCGGCTTTCCCGAACCATGCCGATTCGATTGAGTCCTTGCTTTCGTACGCGGACCAGGCCCTCTATGCCGCCAAAGCGGCCGGGCGAAATTGCGTCGTTCGCTATCAGGAGATGTCGGCGCGACCAAAGCCGAATCCCGCTGCGGCTGTGATTTCGCTCGGGCAGGAACCGTTTTCCGATCCCGTGATTGCGGAATAACGCAGTTGACTGGCGCGAGAAAAGTTGTCGCGAGAAAGGTGACATCACGTAGGCCATTGCACGCCCATTAACCCGGATTATTCACGAGGCATGGGCGTCAGAATCAGTTGAGACAGTGATCCGCGACTCTGATGCGATGAAACGATCCCTGTGGTTTTCATCTATCGGATGATTTACATTTCTTGTTGAGATTCAGCTTTTTCCCTTGCTGCTGTTGGCCAGACGTAGAATTAACGCCCGTCGTCGTGAATAATCCGGGATCAGTTGAGACAGTGATCCGCGACTCTGATGCGATGAAACGATCCCTGTGGTTTTCATCTATCGGATGATTTACATTTCTTGTTGAAATTCAGCTTTTTCCCTTGCTGCTGTTGGCCAGACGTAGAATCAACGCCCGTCGTCGTGAAAAATCTGGGATTAAATTACGCGATGCAGCAAGAACCTCTCTTTGCATCCAGTGGAATCCAAAATCACAGGCTCGAATCAGCCCTCGTTGCCAACGGCGTAAAACGAAGAGCGTTGCCGAAAAGATCCGGTCCGACGAGTTACGAAACGGTGAACTTCAAGACAAAACACTACCTTCTGAAGTTGCTTTCAAACGGCGAAGATTGAACCGAAAAAGCGACCGGTGCGATTTTTGCAATCACGCGGTGGCGTTAGCAGGTTGCTTTTCTGCTGCGACGTCCACCCAAGGCAATCAATGCAATTGCCAATAGCGCCGCTGTGGAAGGCTCGGGAACGGCGGTTGCCCGAATCACCAGGGAATCGACTTCGAAGAGGAAAATTTCGTTGTCGTTTGGGTTGGCCGTTGGCTGTAAAAGATTGCTGAAGGCAAGCCCAAAGCTGGAGTCGGGTGCATTGATGTTCAGGCGAAAGTCCTGAGGTTCGATCGCGAGGTCAGAAAAGTCTTCGCGAATCAATGTGTCGTTGACGTAGAAACGAATCGAGTCGAGCCCCAGTTCGAGTCGGTAGTCATTGAATTGCGTAATGTCGAAACCGGAGATGGGCAGGAATTGAAAGTTACCTGCCGAGTTGAAGCCCTGGTCGTCAAAGATATTGGTCAGGACGCCATTCTGAAGATTGCTGAGCAACTCAAAGTCGACTTCGTCACGCTCGTTTGGATTTGGAAAACCGGCGTCGAGTCCAAATGTAAACATGCCGCCGACCAGACCGGGGGACAGCGGATTGCTTGCCGAATCGACCAGCCGAGAGCGGATTTCAAATACGACTCCCGAATTTGCGGTAGGGGCATAGGTGTCGATCGTCCGAATTTCATCTCCCAGAAACAGATTTCCGGCGGCGGTGCCGAAAGGATTGTAAGTTTGCAATCTGAGCTTCAGCGTACCGTTGGAAACTTCCGGCGCATCGAAAGGCCCCGGGAGGTCGGGCGAGTTCAGCTGAGTTCTTCCAAAGAATGACTCGGCGCCGGCACCTGAAAACGTGAACAGGCTTGTGTCCACGGCGGTGCCGTTGAACTGTTCGTTGAGGATGATCTGGCCCGATGTGGATGCCGGCAAAGCCAGCAACAGGACAAATAGCAGGGCGATGGGCCGGGGGCTGAATCGCTGCAAGGAAGAACGCATCGGTGGCTCGGGGCAGGGTGTTGCGGTGTGAGAGTGAAAGCATAACCTGTTTTGAAACCGGTTTCAATCAATTTGTTGGTTGTTTGGAGCGAAGCGTGGTTGAGGCGAAAATCCTCGGCAGACTGGGGAGCGTTTTGACGCCGCAACGGCTGGTCGGAATTCGTTTCTGAGTCGCTGTTTCTGAGTCGCTGTTTCTGCCGGCGCTTTGGGGCTGTGAATTTTTTGGCAGGTGTTTGTCGTGCCGGCTTTAGTTGGCCGGAATCGGATCCTGTTGAATCGTCAAATTCTGGCTAACTTAAAGCCGGGACTACAAGCCGGGACTACAAGCCGCGGCTATAAACCGGGACTACAAACGGCAAGCCGCGCCGTCGCATCGTAACGACAGTTAGCACCGAAGCGGCTACTCACGCCATAGAGCGGACAAGCCACAGAGATCGTCGCCGTTGTTGAGCGGAGTTACTCGGTGGGTTTGTCCCAGTCGGGTTCGCGTTTTTCGAGAAAGGCCGCGATGCCCTCTTCGGCGGCGGGTGTGGTGCGGGCAGCGGCCATGTTGGCGGCGGCGATGTCGAGCTGCATGAATAACTGTTCGCCGATGGTCTCGTTGACAAATTGCTTGGTCATCTGCTGGGATTCGCGAGCGGCTTTGGCAAGGCCGGTGGCGATCTCGTGAGAGCGGGCCCAAACCAGTTCTTCGCTGACGACGTTGTGGAAGATTCCAAGCTGACGGGCCGGGTCAGCGGCGACCGTTTCACCAGAGAGAAGCAGGCGAGTCGCGACGCCAGCTCCGGCGCGAAACGAAAGCAACGGTGCGGTCAAGCCGTGGCTGAGTCCGCGAAGTGGCTCGGGCAACGTCACGATTGCGTCTTCCGATGCGACGACAAGATCGGCCGCCAGGACCAGAGCCAACCCCGCGCCGGCGATTGGCCCGTTGACTGCCGCAACGATGGGCTTGGGGTATCGCAGCATGTACTCGATCAGTGACTTGAAGGCGATTACGTCTTCGTGCCAGGTCTGCATCGCCTGAGGGCTTTCGCGTGTTTGCTGAATTTGAGCCAGGTCGGTGCCTGAACAAAATGTGTCGCCGGACCCGGTCAGGATCACGCTGCGGACGCTGCGTTCGGAAAGGAAATCCTGAAACGCCTGCTCCAGCATCGTGACGATCTCTCTTGAGAGTGCATTTTTTTTGTCGGGTCGATTGAGAATAATGGTCCCGCTGGGGACGTCTTTTCGGATTTGTACGTTGTCGGAGATTGCGATCATGATTTTTTGGGCTCCAGCGAGCGTCGAGTTTGCTGATTGGGGAAAGCGGGACGCCATTGGAGGCAGTCCAGCGATACCAATTGGTAACATTTGAAGGTTGATTCTTGAAAGCAACAGAGTCCGAGTCCACAATGTTGGCTCGTTTATTTTATCACGCAAGAAAAGGCAACAGGACATGGCAAAGCCGATTTACCACTCCAGTATCGAAGGTGCACAGCACGGCGCAAAGAGTCTGGAGGAGTTCATTGTGTTTGGAAAGAACTCGGGAGCGGCCGGCGTCCAGCCATCGAACTACATGTTACAGGCCGACGAGGACGGGGAGTCGTTCAAGCCTGCCGCAGAAATCCGGGATCTGTTCGAAAAGCACGAAATGAAGCTCGACGGCGTTTCGGCTCACTGTCCTTTCTGGGTTCACACCAGTGCGTGGACGGGAACGAAGTCGGGTCATCCGTTCATCCACGCCCAGAATCAAGACAAATCACCATCGGAACTTGAGCAGTGGTACGAAGACTATTGCCTGCGAGTCCTGGACCTGTCGGCGGAGCTGGGCGTCAAAGTTGTGCCCATGTTCTGGGGCGTGGCCTTTGGTTGGGAATTGGCGTCGGGTTACCCGTGGGGATTTTGGGCGGGGCCGGGGTTTGATTTGGTTCAAGCGGGCAAGGAACGCTTCGTCAACAAAACGGCAAAGATTCGGGCTCACGCGAATTCACTGGGCATCAATTTGGCTCATGAGATACACCCCGGTACCGCCGCGATGTGCGCCGATGACTTCAATCTGTTGGTTGACATTTGCGATGGAGACGAGTGCCTGGGCGTGAATGCTGATCCGTCTCACTGCTGGGAAGGCGAAGACTGGGAGACGCGGTTCAGCAAAGTCGGCAGCCGCGTTTACGGTTGCCACGTGAAGAACTTTACGATCCACCAGGGTGTGCCACTGCGAAAGATGGACGGCAACTGGCACAATCGCGCGATGCAGTTTACGGACCTTGCCACCGGCGATTTAAACATGACCCGTTACGCGGAAGTCATGATGAAGGTCGGCTATGCGGCGCGGTACTGCGAGATCATGGGCACCGAGACCGCTCCGTTGGTCGTCGAAGCGGAAAGCAACTACCGCGACGGCGATGCGACAAGCGCCGACGGGATTGCCTGGGTGCGGGACAATTTGTGTTTCCCCGTTGCCGAAGGCTCGTTTGAAGACGCGATGGGTGCGTAGGATGGCGTTTGGCGCAACAAGTCCAATCACAGGCGGTTGGTTCAATCGACCAGCCGTTTTTCATCGACGGCTCCCCCGTGAGTAAGGTTGATCCCGGATTATTCACGACGACGGGCGTTGATTCTACGTCTGACCAACAGGAGCAAGGGAAAAGCTGAATTTCAACAAGAAATGTAAATCATCCGGTAGATGAAAACCACAGCGATCGTTTCATCGTATCTGAGTCGCGGATCACTGTCTCAACTGATTTTGACGCCCACGCCTCGTGAATAATCCGGGTTGATGTTCGCTCATCGTCGAATAGCAAATCGCGAGCACAATTAGCGTGTAGGCACCAAGGATGATGTTTAGCAGGACTCCCTGGACGAGGGTTGTAAAATAGATTTGAGCGGTGAAGGGAATGGTGGCCAACTGTTCAGCTGGAGCATCGAGCCGGTCAAGGCTCTGCATCAGGTTACCGCCACCGCCAAAAATCGCGTCGCACAACCCGACTGAAATGACGCCGCACCACATGTCAACCAAAGCTGCCAGCGGAATAATCGAAAGGACAATTCGTGTTCCGTAGCCGATCCACAAGGCGCGACGAATTCTGCGATCTGCGATTTTCCGCCGAACTGATTCTCGCGATTCCAGGTAAACATAAAACGCCGCGAAGGTAGCGATCCCGGCGATCATGGCAAAAATCGCAGCGGGTCTGAGGCCACCGACGAAGAGACCAAAGTAAAAGCTGGGGCCTCCGCTGATGGCGCAGATCAACAGCCACTTGAAGATCGACTTGCCCAAGTCGAAAGGCCAGATTTCGGGGGCTGCCGGATGGGCCAGTTCGGCGACGGCCACCGGTGACTGGAATGGATTTGGATCGCTCAATGGATTACGCCTTTGAAAATGGGAACGCGATAACTTCGTCGATGGAGTTCTTTTCCAGCACGACCATGGCGAGGCGATCGACGCCCACTGCGACGCCGCTGCACCCCGGCAGGCCGTGACGCATCGCGCTTAGCAGGTGGCTGCCGGAGGGTAGTCCGGGTTTGCCGTCATCGATTCGTTGCTGGTTGACCTGGGTGGTGCGGCGTTGCAATTCGTCGGCGTCGAGAAGTTCGTGGTAGCCGTTGGCAAGCTCAAGGCCCTGTGCATAAAGCTCGAATCGTTCGGCGACTTCGATGCCTTGTTCGTTGGTGCGTGTTTTGGCCAAAGCGGCTTGGTCGGCGGGCCAGTCAAAAATGATGTGCGGCAACGTTGTCGAAATGTTGGGTTCGATGACTTCGGACAAAAGCACGTTCAGCAAATCGGCTCTCTCCGGCGCGTCGCCTGGTTCATATGGAACGTTGTTGCTTTGGCATGCCTGAATTAGCTGTGGAATCGATGCGGAGAACGGATCGACGTTCGCGTGGTCCAGAAACGCCTGTCTGTAAGTGATCGTCTTGGGGCGGCCACGGCCGAGGACCGCTTCGGCAAAGTCAGCCAGCAGATCGATGCCGCTCTGATAGTCGTCGCCGGTTCTATACCATTCGAGCATCGTGAATTCGGGATTGTGTCGGCTGCCCGATTCGCCCTGCCGGAAGGCTTTGCAGATTTGGTAGATGGCGTTTGCTCCCGCGGCCAACAGACGCTTCATCGCGAATTCGGGAGAAGTTTGCAGGAAGACGTTCGAGTCGGCGAAGAGATTGCCGGGGTGGAATGCGGAACGCTTGAGGGTGACCGGTTCGATGTGGCGATCGACGACCGTGTCACGTGATACAAGAGGCGTTTCAACATGAATGAAGTCTCGCGTCTGAAAGAAAGCATGAATTCGCTGCAACAGTTCGGCCCGGGCCTTGAGGGACTCAAGGGTTGCCGTGGGACGGAAGTCGAATTGGGAAACATCGTCCATATCGGTCTTTTAATTCTTAGCGGGGCAGATTACTGTTTCCAGTTCGAATTTTGAGGCTTTGAGAAGCCGGTCCTTCCCATTTACAACGACGTCAGGATAGCACGGTGAGCGAAAACGAGGAAATCCAAAAGCGACTTGACGCGATCATGAACGACCCCAGTTACCGCGTTGCGTATCTGGACGAGGACTACATTCGTCGCGAAGAGCTTCGTCCGCTTCGTCTGGAGCTTGAGTTGCTCAAGCCCGAGATGTTGATGGAAGAGGCGGGGATCGAATCGACGGTCGTGGTTTTCGGTGGGACGCAGGTGGCTCCCGCGGACCACGCGAAAGAACGACTCGACAAAGCCGAAGCAGCGGCAAAGGACAATCCGGACGACGAGTCGGTCCAGCGCGAGTTGTTCCTGGCCAAGCGTGTGATGGCCAAGTCCCGTTACTACGAAGAGTGTCGCGAGTTTTCGCGGATCGTCACCGAGTACAACCACACGCAAAAGAACGATGGCGAGTTCATCGTCAAAACCGGCGGTGGGCCGGGAATCATGGAAGCCGGCAACCGGGGTGCCTTTGATGCCGGCGGCAAGTCGATGGCGCTGAACATTACGTTGCCTTTTGAGCAGACGCCAAATTCGTATGTGACGCCGGGTCTGTGTTTTCAGTTCAACTATTTCGCGATCCGCAAGATGCATTTTTTGCTTCGCGCGAAAGCCCTGGTTTGCTTTCCCGGTGGGTTTGGCACGCTGGACGAATTGTTCACTTCGTTGACGCTGAAGCAAACGGGTCGGATGCAGGACATTCCGATCATTCTTTACAGTAAAGAATACTGGAACAACATTATTGATTTTCAGTTTCTCGCTGACGAAGGCGTGATTCAGGATTCGCACTTGGCGTTGTTTCAGTATGCCGAAACGCCGGAAGAGACGTGGCAGATCATCAAGGATTTCCACGGGGTGAAGTAGCCGCTGGTAATCGATTGCGACTGGAAGCCACAACCACGTTTGGTAGAATCGGGGACAGAGGAACCTTACGCACCCAACGGAGTCCACCGCGAACATGAGCCTACGATGGAACATACGCGCTCACGATACACAACTGGTCGAGTCGATCGAGAGAGAGTGCAAGGTATCACCCGTAGTGGCGCAGTTGCTGGCGCTGCGAGGATTGCACCAACGTGATGAGGTCGAGCGTTTTCTTGACCTGAAAATGACTGGCTTGAGGGCACCTCAGGAGCTGCCCGGGGTGGTCGAAGCGGTCGATGTGATCTTTGATGCGATCGAATCAGGCCAGAAGATTTGGGTCTATGGTGACTACGATGCCGATGGAATGACGTCCACGGCGATTCTGTATCGCTGTCTGAAAAAACTCCAGGCGGATGTGAGTTACTTTGTGCCCAACCGCCTCAACGACGGGTACGGCGTTAACAAAGAACAACTGAAGATGATTGCCGATCGCGGCGGCCAGTTGGTCATCACGGTTGACTGCGGAATCACCAGTGTCGCAGAAGTCGATTACGCGAAAACGCTGGGCGTGCGGATGGTGATCACCGACCATCACGTTCCCGGTCGCGAGTTACCCAAGGCCGAAGCCATCGTGCATCCGGGGCTCTCGCATGCTCCGTATCCCTTTGCCGGGCTGTGTGGGGCGGGGGTTGCGTTCAAGTTGGCATGGGCACTGTGTCAGCGCAAGGCCGGCAGTCCCAAGCTGCCCGAGCCGATGCGGAACTTTCTTTTTTCAGCCGTTTCTCTGGCGGCGATTGGTACCGTTTGCGATGTCGTTCCACTGCTGGATGAAAACCGGATCATCGTGCACCACGGTCTCAAGTGTATGCGGCAGTTCGCCAATCAGGGATTGCGGGCGCTGCTGAAGATCGCCGAATGCGACCAAAAGCCGGCTCTTGGTTCAGAAGATCTGGGGTTCAAAATTGGGCCGCGGCTAAATGCTTCGGGGCGACTGGGACAGGCTCAGTTGGGCGTCGAGCTGTTGACGTGTGACAATCCCGAGCGGGCAACGCAGCTTGCGACTTACATCAACGAGCTGAACAAGAACCGTGATTCACTGGATCGCAAAATCCTCAAAGCCGCCAACGAAGTTATCCGCGAATCGCACGACCCGGAAAACGAACCCGCGATCGTCCTCGCGCAGCCAGACTGGCATCTCGGCGTGATCGGAATTGTGGCTGGCCGGGTTGCCGAAGCCTGGCATCGTCCTACCGTTTTGATTTCGCTTGATCCGATGGGACAACGGCCCGGTGTGGGATCCTGTCGATCGGCTTGCGGTATCAATCTGTACGAAGCGATCGATGGTTGCCGCGAACACCTGGTCAAATTCGGTGGGCACGCGGCAGCGGCAGGGCTTTCGATCGAACCCGACAAGGTGGACATCTTCCGGGAAGACTTTTGCGAACGCGTCATGCAGCAGGCGGGAATCGATGACCTTGTTCCGGATTTGGATATCGATGCCGAGGCGTTGTTGGGACAACTGACGTTTGGGATGATGAACGAGCTGGACAGGCTGGCCCCCTTTGGTCAAAAGAATCCTCGTCCGCTGATGTGTGCGACCGATGTGCAGCTTGCCGAACCACCGCGAACGATGGGTTCCGATGGCCGCCACCTGGCGTTGCAATTGGAGCAGTACGGCGCCAAAGTTCGCGCCGTTGCGTTTGGAAAAGGCGAATGGGCTTCGACGCTGAGCGAACAAGGCGGCCGTTTCGATTTTGCTTTCCGGCCGCAGATCAACGAGTTTCGGGGTCACCGAAGTGTGCAGTTGCACCTGGTGGATTTTCGACCAACCGAACAAAGCAGCGGAAGCGAATCGCCTGCTGCGGCGGGTTCGGTATTGGCAGAGCAATGAATCAAAGTTTGCTTTTTGGTGACGGCGCGGAGGTCGATTTTCCGCTTGGCTGGCCGGAGGAATCGGACTGGAGCGGGTTGCTTGGATCGGCCTTTTCCGAAGATGGCTTTGCCGCGCTGATGAAGTTTGTGGCTGCCGAACGTGAGCAAAATGTGGTGTTTCCACCTGCGGCTGATGTTTTCAATGCGTTTCGGTTTTGCTCTTTTGCGGACACGCGGGTGGTGGTGTTGGGGCAGGATCCGTACCACGGCCAGGGCCAGGCACACGGTTTGAGTTTTTCGGTGCTTGAGGGCATCAAGGTTCCGCCTTCGCTGCGGAACATCTATCGCGAAATGGTCGAGGATATCGGCGGCGAAATTCCAGCGAGCGGGAATCTTCAATCATGGGCAAAGCAGGGAGTGCTGTTGCTCAATACGGTGCTGACGGTTCGTGAAAGCGAAGCCCATTCGCATCGCAAGCAGGGATGGGAAAAGTTCACCGATGCGGTGATTGCGTTGTTGGGTCAGAGAAAGGAGCCTTGCGTGTTTATTCTTTGGGGCAAGCCGGCTCAGAAGAAAGCTGGCTTGGTTGAGGATCACCACGTCCTGATCGAGTCGCCTCATCCATCGCCGCTTTCGGCCAGCCGAGGGTTCTTTGGCAGTCGGCCTTTTTCGCGGACCAACGAGGCCCTGGAGGGCTTTGGCTGCCAGCCGATTGTCTGGAACGATCGGTAATTCTGCGGGCAGAAAGTTGCGTTGGCTCGTCGTTTGAAAGTCGCTAGTATCCCGGGATGAGTTCAGGGACGGGACAATCAACCTTCGGACAGTCATCGGTGGCGGAGAAAACCGACGAAGCAAGCCGCGCTGAAACGATTGGCGCTTTGTTGGATGCGAAGACGGCCAAAAAGCAGCGAAGCGAATCCGGTTCGATCTATTTCTTTCAATCGCGCCGTCCTCTGGCTTGCCTGTTGTTTCTGCTGCCGCTGATGCTGTGGTATGAGCTGGGCAAGTTGGCGTTGCCGATGTTTTCGGGCGGCGTTGCGCCGGCGCCGGGGGTTGTCGAATCGTGGTTGATGGTGCTTTTTGGTCAGGCGGGACTGGTGCTCGGTGTGCTGGTGTCGCTTCTTGCCGTGGGGGTGCTGTTGTACTTGCATCACCAAAGCGACGAAGCGGCAGCCTGTTCTCCGATAACGCTGGCCGTCATGGTGGGCGAAGTGATTGGGCTGTCGGTGATTCTGTTCCTGCTGGGCGATGCCATTTTGCTGTTCGTTGAAAACCAGAAACCGCAGCCGCTGTCGCATCTGGGCGACCTGTTCGTCAATCCAAAGTGGCATGCGGTGCTGCTGGAGAGTCTCGGTGCGGGGCTGCATGAAGAGATTCTTTTTCGCCTGGTGCTGTTCGGGTTTGCATCACAGTGGCTGACGCGGCTGATTGATGATGAGCTGATTGCGGTGTTGGTCAGCGGCGTGCTTGTCAGCGTTCTGTTCGCATTTGCACACTGCGAACTGTCGGACTGGGATGCCAGCTTTCGAGTATCTTTTTTTCTGTTGCGATTTTTGGCGTCGCTGGTGCTGTGCTTGCTGTACCGTTACCGGGGATTGGCGATCGCAGTTGGCGTTCATGTAGGGTTCGATGTTCTGGCGAGTGCCTGAGATTCTGCGCCTGAGAGGCTGCGATCCGGATTTTCGTTTTGAGATATTGCAAGAGAAAAATTTGCAGTTGTCAAATAAATTTTGATCGCAAGCACGAAAAGAAAAATTAAAGTGCCCGGGATTCACTTTCTGATTGGCCCCCTGGCTTCGTATAATTAAAGCTGCCTGATGGCACCGTCGTTTTTTCGTTTCGGAGTGAAGGATTTGATTCCTGTATGTCGAAATTGAAACTACAGTTGAACGAAAGTCTGTTTCAACAAATCAAATTCAATCAGCCCTTTTTCGATGTGAGTTCGCGTGCTTTCGGTTCGCCCAAAAATCACACAGATCAACTTTCACCTGTATGCCCGATCGGTGCATCCGGAGTTGGTCCAGCGATGCGCGACGCGAACGGTCGAACGTGACAGCTACCAGTTGTGTCTGAACATTACCACCGACGGACATCTGATTTCTTTTGTGCATCAGGGTTGTGTCTATAGCGAAGTCATCGCGGCGGCCAGTCATGAGTTGCCGGTCAACTGTCGCCTGATTTCTCACACTGTCGATGGCTCACGCGTCAATGGCCCGACGATGTACGAGGAACTGATCGGATATCAGTCCAACGTGTCGATGGACATTGTCGATCCCAAAGTGTTCGTCACGATTCAGCAGCAGTTGGACAAACGGATTGAGACCGACGGGTTGGTGCACCGCTTTCGGTCCAACGGCAGGCTTGGTTTTGGTGCGGTCAGCTATATGCATGCCCAGAGCTTTATCAATCATGTTCGGGTTCGGGCTTTTCATACGTTTCCGGAGACCTGTACTGTTCTCAAGTGCGACAGCGTTTTCCGTGTTGGAACAGCTTAAAACGATTCCGCTTTCGAGGTTCTTTGCATTGATTTAATTCGCCTCTCGCAATGAAACTTTCGCAATTCAAGAAATTCACGATTTTGCATCTGCTTCTCGTTGCGCTGGTGGTTGCGTTGATTCTGGCAAGCGTGGTGGAGCAGCAGAAGGTAACCGGACAGTCAAAGACCCGTTCTCCGGACGGCAATTGGAGCTTGGAGTTGAAACTGATTGAGCACTGGACTCTTTTCAGTAGCCGGCAAACTCTCAAGGCAGATCTTGTCCATGCCACAAATAGCGACTGGACAATGTTGACATCGGTTCCCATTAGTGACGCGGACGCAAAAATGATAGGTGACGAGGATCCAAATCATCCCGTTTCCTGGTCGGATGATTCGTCGATGGTGACCTATTGGATCAGCAAGCAACTGGAAGATGCGATCAAAGTTCAGGCCAGCAGTGAGAAGTTCGTTTTTGATCGCAAGTTGGGTCCGTTCAGTTATTCCCGGTCTCCTCCGAAGAAAGCCCCTGCAAAGGAAGATTCTGCCGATTTGCCTTCAGCGGACGAATGACAATGCCGGGCAGTAACGGTTCTGAATTTCGTTAGGCTCAATCGCTATTTTTGGTCGCAGTGGACTTCGACAAATTCAGGCGATTTGGCGTCCTGGGGCATCGAGCCTTAGGCGGGAAGAACAAGCAGCCGTTTTCGTTCGGTTGAGACCAGAATGATTACTTTTCCAGCGGCCGCCCTCGCGGCGAAGTTTGGTCTGAACGACGTTCCAGTCGTGAGTGCCTTTTCTGTCATCTCAACCCGGATTATTCACGAGGCGTGGGCGTAGCTTTCAGTTTAGCCAATGATCATCGCACGGGTTGGAAAAGAGTCTCTGTCCTAGACTTCATCAACGCGGTGAACCGAAATCTGGGCGACAATCCAGCTTTGACCTTCGTATCAGTGAGGTTCAACGCGAATCAACGCCCGTCGTCGTGAATAATCCGGGCTCAAGCAACAGCTACTCTTCTCCATGGTCTTGCACAAGTGAATCAAAGATTCATCCGATCTTCCGTTATGTGTCGGGAGAATCGTACTTTCTGTCGCGAACTTCGTCCGGGCTCAGGACTTCAATCACCGAACCGCTGCTGCTGTAGACGACCGTGGCAACTCGAGGTGGCAAAATGGGGATCACTCGAGTGAACGTGTAGGTCTCGTAAAGCTCCCTGCCGCGGACGTCCGTCTCAGGAGAAAGGCCCGTTAACTTTCGCACCCGGGTCTTTTGCCGACGGCCACCCATCTCCTGAATTTCCTCAATCTGCTGAATCACCGAACTGGCTTTGCTCATCGCAGAGTAATCCAGGTAGCCCACCGTCAGGCAGGCAAACAGAGCAGGAGCCGCGATTCCCAACCACGCGTACGGCGGAAGCTTGGGCAGCCGAATCGCAAAGCTGTTCTTCTTGTTGTTTCGTTTACGCGTTTCGGAAAAATCGATTGGATAGTACATGGCTTGAATTGAATTGAATGCAATCAAGGAATGCGGACGGGGATGCTCGTGAAAGCGAGCGAAGTCTATGGCAACTGACTCGGACAAGTCGACCTGAAAATCGAGCCCAATTGGCACCCGCCAAGGCCATTTTTTCGATCCTCGTCAGAGGCGAACATCCATGCCCCAAGCCCTCAGTTCACGGCAAGGATTCTCGCACAATCGCCGCCTTCACACTGTGAAATCACTGTGAAGCTTTTATGAACTTCTGCCTTTGCTTTTTCTGTTAACGCGGCACGCCTGTGATTTCCCAAACCTCGTACAGCCAAGGATGCACCCACGGATTTTGCACCGAGTAAAAAGCTGACAGTCCACTAACGAGTAACAACAAAACGCAAACCCATCGTCCCCTGGGCGTGCGTCCCATCCACTCCACGATCGGCAGCATACAAACCAGCCACAATGGAGCGAGCCAAAACACCCAGCGCAACGCACTGGTAACGCCGCCGTAGTTGCGGTCCATCGCCGGGCGAACCCCGACATAAAACACGAACACCGCCGCGGTGATGGCGATCGTGAACAGCCCAAACCAGCGTAGCGGCAACCGCTTTTGAAACAGCAGGCAAACCATGCCGGCGAAACTCAGCATCCAAACCGGTGTCAGCGAGAAAACGCCGTGGTGCCCAAAAAGTACATGAAATGCATACAGCAACCGATCTTCCTGGCCCCGGTCGACTTCCGATTTGGTCTCCAACCGCGACGCCAACCAGTAGCTTTCGGGATACTCGTACCAGTTCCCCCACTCGCGAATCTCAAACGCCTTGGACGCTTTCGCCTGAACAATTGCAAACCGAAGGCCATTGCTTCGATTGCCAACCACCCATCGATTCGTTGACTCTGCAAGCGTCGGCCAATCGCCGCGTGCGACCTGAGACACCCTGAACTGTAGCGTCTCGGGAAGCGCCTCCTCGAATTCCACAGGAAGCTGACCTTCGTCCAGCACCGATTCAAAATCACCGTTGACCGTCGCGATCAAATCGCCATCACTGCGATGGCCATAAGCAGGCTTCCACTCTCCGTGTGCCAGATAGTTTGTCCCCAGCAAGCCCACTGCAACCAGCACCGCGCCAGGCACAAACCCCAGCAGAGAACCTTTCACGCTTCGCAGCAAACAGCTGAATCCACAAACCGCTGCAAACGCCAACGCCGGCAACTCAAAAGCCACCGCCAGGGCCGCCATCACGCCGCACACAAAAAAGCAAACCACATCGCTGCGCTGCTTCCACCAGATGCGACACAAAAAGTAACTTGCCACCGTCACGCAGACCGCTGCGGGAACGTGATTGTTCAGCGTCACGCTAAAAGTCGTCAGGTACGTTCCAAAGCCCGCCACGCCGAGCACCAGATAGCGACTCCAGTCCCGGACCGGAACGCGATCAATCAGTTTGGCCAGGAAGAACAAAAACACGCCCCAGGGAATCACATTGGTAAACAACAGTACCAGTCGCGGCACCAGCAACGTCCGCTCGGTAATCTCCCATCCCGTCAGTTTTTTGAGGCACCAGTACACACCGGCCACCATGGTCGGCAGCAGCGTTGGCTTGCTCGAGTACGCATGCAGCTGACCATCCTCGCCAAGGTGCCGCACCTGATCGATGGTGTGCCAGTTAATCGCCTGCCCTCCCTGGATCACGTTGTCGATGCGGTAAGTCCCCTCGTCGACAAGCGAACGAACCGTCGCCCAGCGGCTTCGATCATTGGCACTGTGGAAACACGTTTCGCCACTGGCATTGAAGTTTTGCACCGTCAGCACGCGTCCACCAACGACGATCAGACTACAGGCAATGATGATCCAGTAGATCGACCAGTGCCGTTGTTGACAAAACGCCGGAAGTTCTGTGGGACACGAGTTGGTCGCGTTGGCCATATCTATCTTTGCTACTACTTTGACCGTTCGGAAATGGAGTAAGGCTCTTTTCGTTCGGCGTTCTGGGCCACAATCAGTTCGGCCAGAAAACCCATACAGAGCAACTGCGAACCCAGCAGCAAACCGCCAAGGGAGTACAACACCACTGGCCGGCGATGCAGTGGCTCCCAGTCTGCAAAGAAAACCATCCGCAGCAACCAGTAGATTGCCATCCACACCATACCTGTAAATCCGGCAAAGAAAGAAACCAATCCCGCAAATCCAAGCACATGCTGCGGCCGCTGGTTGAAGCCCGTCAAAAAGCTCACCGTCAACAGATCAAGAAATCCCTTGGGCAGTCTGCGCCAACCGTACTTTGATTTCCCGAACTGCCGGGCCCGATGATTGACCGGCACCTGAGAAATTCGAAACCCCTTCGCTGCCGCCAACACGGGTACGAATCGATGCCTTTCGCCGTACAGTTTCACTTCATCAAAAACTTCGCGGCGATAAAGCTTGAACCCGCAGTTGTGGTCCTGAAGTCGCACCCCCGTCAAATGGCTCACTAGGGCATTGAAGACCTTTGATGGCAGCGTCTTGCCCAGCGGATCGTTGCGGACCTTCTTCCAGCCGCTGATCACATCGAAGCCCTTGTCCAACTCCTCGACAAGCCGGGGAACTTCCGACGGGTCATCCTGCAAGTCTGCATCCAGCGTCGCCACCAGGGGGAATTTCGCTTCCTGGGTACCGGCCCGCAGTGCCGCTGCCTTGCCAAAGTTCCGCCGGAATCGAATCGCCCGGGTGCCGGCGTGGGCTTCCGAGAGGCCCTTCAGTTTGTCCCAGGTCGAGTCGCTCGAACCGTCATCCACAAAGATAACTTCGAATTCATAGTCATTTTTCTGGCAGACCGAAGCGATCTCGCCATGAAGCGTCTCAATTGACTCTTCTTCGTTAAATGCGGGGATGACAAACGAGATCTGGCGGCTCATATAGCTTTCAACCTCAAAAATGCTGGCAAGTTATGCACAAATTTCCCTATTTCCCGAATACCGAATAAGCGGCTAAATTGGCGTGCTGGCAATTAGTGTGCTCGGGAGTAAACGCCGTGAAGGAATCATTGGCAATACTATTTGTTGGATTGTTGACCGGGATGGTCTTTGCACAATCCACAACCAATCAATTCAGGACGACCCAAAATTCGGGATCGCGTTCAGGATCGGGAACTGTTGGTCATTCCAACTCCAATCCTAACACTTCGGGAGCGGCCCACACCACCAGCGACGGGATTCAGATCCGTTCGCGGCCCACGGCTGCGACTCCCAGTCGCGGACAAAACAAAGTCCACGTCCCGATCAACACCGAAATACGTGACCAATTACTACGCGAGGGCCAGATCGATTGGCATATTAAAAGCAACAGTTCGGTCCATCAAGTTACCATCGGTCAAGGTAGCACACCCCGGTTTGGACAACAGCCGATCAAGATTTCTTCCCAGAGTCGCTCGGCCGATGGAAAGGAACTCCGCTTCGAATTGAGCGAAGAACAGATCCGCAGTCTTAGCAATTCTTACCTACACTACGACGTTCGTGACGCCTATAGCGACAAAGTCAAAAAGATCGTCATCCGCACTGCAGCGAAACCACAAAACCCGATCGCCCCACATCACGCTTCAACGCAGCACCCTATTTCCAATCAGGGCCACGGTCCGCAACGCGGCGGCTTTCAACCCCACACCAACCCACAACTGGCTCCGCCACGGTTCACACAACCACCGGTCAGCACCGCGTCACACACAAACCCGCGATGGAACCTGCCTTTGGACAATGCTGGCAGACATCCAGGCGGAACGATTCCGCAACAGCCCGTTCAGACAGAGCAGGATATCCTTGCCGAACAAAGACGGCGGCGCAACTGGGAAGAAGACCAACGGCTGGCTCGGCTCGAACAGGACCTTGCGGTGAAGCGGCTGCAAATGCAGCAGCAGGCCGACTTGCTCAATGCACAACAGCGGGCCACACAACCGCAACCACAACCTTATCCGCCTCGTTACGCGGCCAATCCGATCGCCCCAGTTGCACAACCACAACCGATGCTCATCCCGCAACACACGGGCCTCGCGGCATGGCAGCCTCCACCGGTCATTGATCCGGAAAAAGAACACCTCAAGCGGCTTAACGCCGAAGCGAAACTCCAGAACCAAAAGCTGGAAAGTCGCATGGCGTCGATGGAGAATCGAATCGCCAGCAATGAAGAACTCCGCCGCCGTTTCCACAATTCTGCGGGGCCACCGGAGACGGATTTCTACACCGAACCAACCCCTTTTGACGGACGCCGTCCCTCGCTCAACGCAAGTTCGGCAAATGATTCTACAAGGAATAAACTGGTCCAGCAGGTACAACGCGACACCCAGTCGGAAACCGAACGCCCCCAAAACCAGAATGCAACGCCCGGCTATCTGATGACGGTGATGCTGCTGGGCATCTCCGGTGGAATCAACATTTACCTGTGGTTCATCGCTCGCAGTTTTCACTCGCGGTACAACGAGCTTGCCGACGAACTCCGCGAAACTTTCACCGCGACTACCTAAGTGCAGCGAGACAGCCAAGAGTTAGGGTTGCAAGTTACGTTCGATTCTCTGAGGCTGTGATTTTTTCGAGTACTTTCCCGCTTGGGAAGGTCGGCGGCTCACCGCCTGGGAGGGTTGCGCTCGACGGACATTGCCAAAGGAAGAGCACTGGGAGAGCATGGAGATTGCGGGCAATAAAATCACAGGCTCTCTGGTTCAAGTTTTAACGCCTCGGAGATGCGTGCTACTTGGAAGGCAATTGTAAATCCAAGCCGCTGGCAGACGCAGCAGACAGAACTTTACCTCGCCGTCATTGAACGTGAGCAACGCCGAACCCATCCTGTCGGCGATTCAGCTTCACGATTCCGTTGCCAGACTTCTGCCAGTGGTAAACCCGGATTATTCACGACGACGGGCGTTGATTCTACGTCTGGCCAACGGGAGCAAAGGAAAAGCTGAATTTCAACAAGAATTGCGAATCATCTGATAGATGAAAACCATAGGGATCGTTTCATCGCATCAGAACAGCGGATCACTATCGGAACTGATTCTGACGCCCACGCCTCGTGAATAATCCGGGGTAAAGCACTTTCAGACAGGTTCCTTCGCGCCCCGATCGCTCAGTACGACACTCGAATAGACAAACACCAACAGGCCTCCTGCGGTCAGGGCAAATTCAATAGCAAACATGTTTGACTCCGTTCGGAATTGCGGGCCGCTTGGTACGCAGCGGTCGCCAGAACGGTTCGCCTCCTGCTAGCGGAACAGCTCACGGCGACTACAGGAACTCGACGCCAAACAACCAGAAGCCCAGCGTCAATATCGCCGGTGTCATCGCAACGCTTGCCAGCGATGTCGCGAGCACTGTGTTGACCGCAACTGATGGCTTGCCGCCGAAAAACTTTGCCACCACCACTGGAAACACCGCCGTCGGCATGGCGGCTTGAATCAACACAACTCTCTGGAGGTTTGGCATCGGCGAAAGCACCAATGCGACGATCATGAAAATTGCCGCCAGCAGCCCCATTCGCAACAGACATCCGGCGGACATCAGCCGCCAATCAGGCTTGAATCCTTCGGCCGATATCACCGCTCCCAGGGAAGCACCAACGAGCATCAAACTGACCGGTATCGCGCAAACACCGATCTTCTTGAGGACACTGTTGCCAACTTCCGGCAGGACCTGATATAGCCCGGTAAAGTTCAGGGTCAGCCCCAGTAGAATCGCGATCACGGGTCCGTTGATCAGCTTTTTCCAGGCTCCTTCGCTGCTACCTGAAATCAACATCACGCCGCAGGTCCAGAGCGCAGTTTCAAGTCCAAGGTTGTGAACGAACAGCACTCCCAACAGTGGGTCGGCGACTTCTTTGGGAAAAATACCTTCAATCAGCGGGATCGGAATGAAGCCATAGTTTTGCAAACCGACCGCAACGGCAAACGTCGCCAAACCCGTCTTTGGATTCAGCCCCAACAGTTTGCCGGCAACGTAGCAGATACCGAACCCGGCCAACGTCAGGCCAAACCCGACACCAATCGCCGCGAAAACCACCCCGGAGCTCTGCAGGGCAGGGTTTCCGGGAACTTTCCACAGAATGAAACACGGATACAGCACATTGAGCACCAATCGCATGATCCCTTTCTCCAGCTGATCGTCGATCAAGCCCAATCGCTGACACACCAACCCCACGCCCATCACTAGGAAGACAGGAACGGTCTGAGCGAGAATGGAAAAATAGTTCATCGGTGACTTAAAAAAAGATCAGAACAATGTGCCACGAAAGATCAACCAGCACAGCGGCCGGTTTCGATGGCCAGCGGAGAGTCTACTCGTGGCGGAGAGCTTCGATGGGATCCATCTTCGCCGCTCGCATCGCCGGATAAAGCCCGAACAATACGCCGACGATCACCGAAATCGAAAACGCCAATGGAATCGACATGGGAACGATCTGCGGCGTCATGACTTTCGCCGCTTCTGGAAGGCCCGCATAAAGATCCGGTCGGACTTCCCGGAAAATGTTCCTTGCGATTTCAATGGAA
Organism: uncultured Pirellulaceae bacterium; assembly: GCA_937928555.1. GTDB lineage: Bacteria > Planctomycetota > Planctomycetia > Pirellulales > Pirellulaceae > Mariniblastus. Next base: position 11,395 of record CALFWR010000165.1, on the reverse strand, counting down.
ACCGGGCACAGCAAACCGATCAAAATCCCGCACAGCCCCCCGACAACCGAAAGCGAAATCGTTTCGACAAGAAACTGGTTGGTGATGTCGCTGCGCTTACCACCAAGAGCCCTGCGAATCCCGATCTCGCGGGTCCGTTCGGTCACCGTTGCCAACATGATGTTCATGATTCCGATGCCACCCACGATCAGCGAAATCGCCGCGATCAACCCCATGAACATCATGAACATCAGCCGCGTGGTTTTCGCCTGCTCCAGCAGTTCGTAGGGAACGATTACCGAAATGTCCTGACGCCGTTCGTCCTTGGCCATCAGTGTGGCTTCGACAAGTTTTGCGGTCCTCGGCACGTTCTCCGGATCGTCGACAACGATGGTGACCTGAGAAAGCTCGAACTCGCTCATCTGGATTCCGCCCGACGTCCGCTTCCGCTCGATATCGGTCATCTTGGCCCGCATCGTCGTGATTGGAATGTACAGGTCCAGTGAAAAGTCCTGAGCCGAAAGCGAACCGCCGATCGCGGCGGTTGCATTGCGAGGCTCCAGCACGCCGACGACTTTGAAGTACTCCGACTTTTCCGGCAAAAGAATGGCCTTGTTGAGTGGATCCTCCGACGGGAACAGCTTCTGGGCCAAAACGCCGGCGATCACGCAAACTGACTCTTTGGTATCGACTTCGCGGGAAGTAATGAAATGCCCACGCGCTACTTTCAATTGCGTCACGTCGGCGTACTCGGGGCTACAGCCCACCAGGCGTCCGTCGACGGGTGTCGCGTTCTGGTTGCCCGCATAAATGAATTTCTGCTTGAGTTCACGAACTGGAACAACACCGCTGATCGTGGGGATCGTGTTTTGAATCGTGCGCATCTCGGCCCGACGAACCCCAAAGGCTTCGATCTGGGTGACGCTTCCACTGGACGTATCGGGCGGCTTGATCGAGCGAATGATAATGTTCTCGGCGCCTAGGTCTTCAATCTGTTTCTGCGCCTGCTGGCTGATGCCTTCGCCAATGGCCAGCAACCAGATGACGCTCGCGACGCCGATGAAGATTCCCAAAATCGTCAGCGCCGAACGCATTGGGTGCAGCAACAGGCTTTTGACGCCCAAAATCCACGTGCGAAGAGAAAGCACTTAGTTGTCCTCCTCGTCCTTGATTTCCGCATCACGGGAAATCGTTGCGATCTGTTCGGCGGAAAACGTCTGCCGATTGGCGATCGGTTCGTCCAACTGAACTTCGCCATCCCGCAAACGAATGATCCGTTTTGCATATTCGGCAACTTCGTCTTCGTGGGTCACCATGATGATCGTGCGGCCTTCGTCGTTTAGCCGCTGAAAGATCGCGAGGATCTCTTCGGTCGTGGCGGTGTCTAGGTTACCGGTGGCTTCGTCGGCAAGAATGAAGTACGGATCGTTGACCAGCGAGCGGGCAATGGCAACACGCTGCTGCTGACCGCCGGAAAGCTGCGTTGGTCGGTGATCGAGGCGTTCTCCCAAACCCACCATGTGAGCCAGGGCGATGCTTCGCTTTCGCGACTCGCGATTCAGCCGCCCCATGTAGTACAGCGGCACTTCGATGTTTTCCACGACCGTCAACTGCGGAATCAGATTGTATGACTGAAAGACAAACCCGATCCTCGAAGCCCTAATTCCGGACAGTTCATCGTCTGACATTTGGGCCACGTCGTCCCCGCCAAGGATAAAAGAACCACCGGTCGGACGGTCCAAGCATCCGAGCAAATTCAGCAGCGTGCTCTTGCCCGATCCCGACGGGCCCATGATCGCCACGTAGTCGCCTTCGGGAATGTCAAAGGACACTCCGCGCAGGGCCTTGACTGTCTCGCTTTTGAGAACGTAGTGCTTGGTAAAGTCGCGAATGCTCGCGGCAAGTTTCGTTGTCGAATCAGTAGCCAATGTTGGTTCCAGAAGTCAATCGCCGGGCCTTCGCCCCATGGTGGCGAGCGCTCGTTTCAAAGCTGCTTTCATTTCGCGTTACTTTCGTTAGCGACCGCGACCGCCGCCGCCCCGACTTTTCATGACCTTCTTCATCGCCATCACGACTTCCGCTTTGGAGATGCTGCCATCGCCGTCCTCGTCAGCGGTGCCAGCCCAACTCTTGGACCGACCATCAAGGTTCGCAATTTCGCCAGCGTCCAGTTTTCCATCGCTGTTGGTGTCGCTGCGCTGCATGACGCGGTCAGCAATCGATTCAGCAGAAGGCATGCCGCCACCGCCGCCTGCACTTCCACTGCCGCCTTTGGGACGACCTCCGCCAGAATCTGGACGACCGCCGGTTCCAGCGACCTCCGTCTTTTTGGCTTGTTGGGCAGATTTGGCCATCTTCTTAGCTTCCATCTGTTTGTCGGCGGGCATCTCAATTTTCGGATCCAGATTGACTTCTGGCAGGTCCATCATTTCCTTGTAAGCCCCGGGATTCATCACCAGTTCTTCTCCTTCGGTCAGGCCTTCTTCAATCAGTGCCATCTGAGTGTTGTTGCCGCCGACTTTTACTTCTCGTGTTTCAAATGAGTCACCATTTTTGAGCAGACAAAACTGACGATCCTGAACGCCGTACACGGTCTGGATCGGCACCATGGTCGCGTCGGAGACATAGTTGGATTGAATCGAGACCGATGCATTCATGCCCGGCTTGAGCGTTGAAGGTGGATCAAAGATCTGCACGTTGACGGCATACTTCCGCACCGAAGACGAGCCCCAGCCACTCGATTCCGCATACTGGTTGACCTTGGTGACGACTCCCTGCAGCGTGTTGTCGGACAAGGCATCGACTTTGATGGACGCTGGCATGCCCACATCGATCTGGGTGATGTTCTGTTCATTGATCAACGTTTTGACTTCCATTTTGTCAGCATTGGGAAGCCGGATCAGCACCTGTGATTCGCGAACATTGGCACCTTCTTCGAGCACCCATTCTTCGCCGCGGCCGCGCGACTGGCGGGCGTACACGACCTGGCCAGAGACACCTTCGGGAACAATGACATCGCATCGTTCGATCATCGAAAGGATTTCTTCCATTTGGTTTTCCTGAACGCGAAGGGCGTCTCTTTCGCTTTCCAGTTTCACCCGGGCCGACTCGATGTTGCTTTCCAGTTGCACGGTTTCTTTGGCCAACGTCAGTTCCCGCAGGACCTTCAGTTGATTGATCGAAAGCTTTTTCAGATTTTCATTTCGCGTCACCGCCAGAGCCGAACGCTTGACTGCAAACTCATCGGCATCCATTTGGCGTTGCGTGATGAAACCCTTGGAGTGCAGGGCGCGGCTGTGATCAAGGATCGCTTTCGCCTGAGCAAGCTCTGACTTTGATGTCTCGATCAGACCCTCGGCATCGATGATCTGGTTGTTGATCTCCAGTTCCAGTGCTTTGAATGTCCCTGTCAGATACTCGTCTTTTGTCTTTTCAGCGGTCTTGAGTGTTGCTTCAGCCCCGATCACGGCGGCTTTCGCATTGGCAACGGCGATCCGCTGAGTCTCTCGTTCTTTTTCGAAAGCCGTCGAATCCAGGCGAACCAGGAAATCACCTTCATTGACCAGGGTGCCTTCGGGCACCAGGCTGATAACGGTCAACTGTCCGTTGCGTGCTCGAACTTCACAGCGGATCTCGACATTCTCGCTGCTTTGGACTTCTCCCTGGTCAAGTACTTTGGCGACAAAGTCACCTTGCTGGACCGTCGTTGTGATGGGGTCGATGCTGGCTTTGACTTCCGAGTTGGAAACGTAGTACCAAACCAACGCACCCAGCAATCCTGCAACTGCCACAAGGGCAACTAGGAGCGATGCAGCAGCTCCTGTTCGGGATCGCAATGTTGATAACCGCTTCATAAATCGAGACCTCGACCGCAAACCGGTCACTGGTGAAAAAAGTGGAGGACTTCAGGGGAGCTAAAAGGATACGGAGGCGAGCAGGAAATCGATGGACCAAATCGGACTTATTTTTCCAAAATGGCGATGGTAGCAACTCGCACCCTCTACGATTGCCCAACCGCGCTTAAACCACGTAATTCACCGATAGTTACGGAAAAACGGCCAATCCACGGTCTGGAGCACAAAAAAAATCCCCCTCACATTGATCGTGAAGAGGATTGCTGAACCGTCGTGTTCGATGGTTCCCATATCGTTAACAAGCCACATTGGAGAAGACTTGCCGATTCGAGCAACGAAAGCCACGGATAACCGTCATTTTCGCCACGATCAATCAGCCAAACCGCTGACTCACAACATGGCCTTGCTTGGTTTCGTCATTGGAGGCAAAGCTTACGCTTCGTCCATTTTCACACCAAAGCCCAGGGCCTCGATTGTTTTTTTAACTTTGTCGATATCAACACCGTCTTCGCCTTTGACAGTCAGTGTTGTACCGTTCAGATCATGCTTTACACCCGGTAAAGCCAGCTTTTCCAAAGCTTTGTTAACTTTGGCGCCTCAGCCACCGGGTCAATTCATGCCTGTAATTTCGAGACTGACCAGATTTTGGCCAGTGGTGGAGTCTGAAGTGGATGATGTCGACGAACCCTTCTTGTCCTTGTCGGCGTCACCAGCAGCAGCTGGAGTGTCGCCTTTAGGCATGGGTTTCTTATCGGAATCACCACATCCGAGACTTGCCACACCTACCATCGCGATGACCGCGAGAGCAAGTAAGCGAGTAAATCGCATGTCGTTTCTCCTTTTGAAGAATTATCAGCAGCCGAAATAGCTGCGTGCTATTGCACCTATATCATATCCGCTTTCCGATCATATTTGTCCTGTAATTCCACGGCTTTGACTTTCAATTGCAAGTTTTAGGCTCGATTTGTGTCAAATTCCTCAGAAAACACCGATCAGGAACTTTCCGTCATTTTTTGCTTTTGCACAAAGGATTCCCAACGGAGCTGAAGTCACCCAACGGAAATTTCGATAACGTTCCGAACAAAACCCTCCCAAGGGTCCATTTCTCTGCTTGTTTGAATATCGGGTTTTTGTATGATCTGCAAATCTTAAAGGGAAGTAAAACCCGAGATTGCTGTAGTTTTGTAGTCCCGTTTTTGAAGATTAGTAAATTAGCGAAGAGCCTGTATTTGATTTGTAGTTGAAAGTAAGAACGAAGCGACAGATTCGCATGTCGGCACGGGCCGACCAGCAGCGAAAAGGTAAGTGCTCCGGAGACTGCACAGAGATCAGGGCAAGATCAGAACCATAGACGACAATGACAATCACGAAAGAGAACAAAGAACAACTCATTGGGGAGTTTCAGAAGAACGAAAAGGACAACGGTTCAGCCGATGTTCAAATCGCGATTCTCACCAAGCGCATCAACGCGCTGACAGAGCACATGCGTGCTAACCCAAAGGATTATTCAACTCGTCGTGGACTGTTGGGAATGGTTTCTCGACGTCGTCGACTTCTGGACTATGTCCGTGACCGCGATCCCGATCGCTACCTTGACCTGCTCGAAAGACTTGGCATCCGCAAATAGTTTGCGCTCCTGCGGTCTTTTAATCTAAACCACTTCTTTCAGCTGCCAGGTTTTCCGAGTATGGAGTCTGGGCATTGAAGGACGCTGCCGATTGGTTGCTTTCAAGCATCTATCTTCTGGCTACCACTGCGCTTTGGCTTCGTTGGCTTGGGAAGCTTGGGCCTTTTCAAAGCCGGGTCTGCAAAACTACGACATTGATTGTCTGAATTGAATTGTTTGAGGAATTATTGTGAAAGTACGTGTAGAAAAGAAAATCGGCGACGGCACGTTGTCGATGGAAACCGGCCAGCTCGCCAAACTGGCCGCCGCCGCTGTCCTGATCCAGTACAACGACACTTCGGTCATCTGTACCGCTGCCACTGGTTCACCAAGGCCGGGAATTGATTTTTTTCCGCTGATGTGCGACTACCGCGAGCGAACCTGTGCCGCGGGTAAGTTCCCCGGCGGCTTCATCAAACGCGAAGGCCGACCCACTACCAAGGAAACGCTTACCGCGCGGCTGATCGACCGACCCATTCGTCCGATGTTTGCAGAGGGCTTCAAAGACGAAGTCCAGTGCCAGACGTTTGTGCTTTCCAGTGATCGCCAGACCGACGGTGACGTGCTGGCCATGAACGGTGCTGCTACGGCCTGCTTTATCTCCTCGCTGCCATTCGAAGAACCCGTCGCATCGACTCGTGTTGGACGAATCGACGGGGAACTGGTTGCCTTTCCTACGTTTGAGCAACTCGAAGAAAGCGACATGGATGTGATCGTCTCGGGCACCGAGAAAATGGTCACCATGATCGAAGGCTTTGCTCGCGAAGTCTCTGAAGAGGACATGCTCGAAGCGATCGACTTTGCCCACGGTGTCTGCCGCGAGATCGTTGCCTTGCAGCGTGAACTTGCCGACAAAGTTGGCGTTGAGAAAATGAAATTCGAAGTTGCGGACGACAATGGCGTGGCTGAAAAAGTCCAGTCGAAGTACTACGACGGATTCAAGGACGCGATCCTGACCGCACTCAAGAAGGACCGCGGTGCCGCAAAATCCGAATTCAAGGAAAAAGTCCTTGCTGAAATGATTCCCGATCCCGAAGCGGACAACGCGATCTGCCCGGACGTGATCAAAAAGGCCCTCTACAAACTCGAAGCTCGCATCATCCGCGATTCGATCCTGGCCGGCACCCGTACCGACGGTCGTGGTCTCAAAGACCTGCGCCCGATCGAATGTCACGTCAACGTGATTCCTCGCGTTCACGGTTCGTCCGTTTTCCAACGCGGCGAAACGCAAGCCATGATCACGGTCACACTGGGAACCGGTCGTGACGAACAACGCGTCGATGGACTTCAGGACGAATACTCCAAGAAGTTCATGCTGGATTACAACTTCCCACCATTCAGCGTGGGCGAATGTCGTCCGATTCGCGGCCCTGGTCGTCGTGAAATCGGACACGGTGCCCTTGCCGAACGCAGCATCAAGCCCGTTCTTCCCGATCCCGATGACTTCCCGTACACGATTCGTGTCGTCAGCGACATTCTTGAGTCAAATGGCTCGTCGTCGATGGCCACCGTTTGCGGAACGACTTTGGGCCTGATGGCAACCGGCGTCAACATCAAGAACCCCGTCGCGGGTATCTCTGTCGGAATGGTTCAGGAAGGTGACAAGCACGCCCTGCTCACCGACATCCTTGGCTCTGAAGACCACTTCGGCGACATGGACTTCAAAGTCGCAGGAACCCAGGACGGAATCACCGGTATTCAGCTGGACCTGAAAATTCGCGGCATCAGTAGCGAGCTGATTGGCGAAGCTTTGGCCCAATCCAAAGAAGCCCGTCTTGATATCCTCAAGACAATGCTGACCGCGATTTCACGACCGTCGGAATCCCTTTCGCCGCACGCTCCACGTTTGCTGGTCACCAACATCGATCCCGAAAAGATCGGCATGCTGATCGGCCCTGGCGGAAAGAACATCCGCGCAATCCAAGAAGAAACCGAATCCGTGATCGAAGTCGCTGAAGACGGTCGCGTTGTTGTCTCGGGCAACAACGGTGAACTGGCCGAACTGGCACTCAAAAAGATCGAAGCTTGCACCGCAACGGTTCAGGTCGGCAAGATCTACGACGGTGTCGTCAGCAGCACCAAAGAATTCGGTGCGTTCGTTGAAATCCTTCCGGGCCGCGACGGATTGTGTCACATCAGTGAGCTTTCCAGCGGATTCATCAACGATGTTTCAGACGTCTGCCAGGTCGGCGACGAGATGAAAGTCCTCTGCATCGGCGTTGACGATCACGATCGCGTCAAACTCAGCCGCCGCCGAGCCCTCGAAGAGCTTGGCCTGGAGGACGAATTTGCGGTCGAAGATGACAATGACGACGTCGAAGATGATTTCGAAGACGACGGCTACGATGACGATGGCTACGACGACGAGTACGATGACGACGATCGTGATTTCGACGATTCCGATTCGGATTCTGACTCACGCAGCGACCGCGGCAATGATCGCGATCGCGGCGGAAGCAGTGATCGTGGTGGACGCAGTCGCGGTGGCCGCGGCGGAAATCGTGACCGCGGTGGAAGTCGTGATCGCGGCGGATCTGGTGGCGGTGGCCGTGATCGCAATGAGCGATCGGACCGTGGTGGACGCAGTCGCAGTGGCTCAAGCAGCTCAAGCAGCTCTGGCGGCGGACGCAGTCGCGGTGGCCGCGGCGGAAGTCGTGGTGGCTCGGGCGGTGGCGGTGGAGATCGCTCTCGCAGTTCCGGTTCCAGCTCAGGCTCTCGTGGTAGCTCAGGCGGCGGCGATCGCGGTCGTCGCGGTGGCGGTGGCGGTAGCAGTTCAGGCGGTGGCGGCCGAGGTCGTCGCGGCGGTGGCGGCGGCGGTGGTGGTCGTTCACGCCGCAGAGATTAGGCTCAGCAGGATCGATCGATCAATTGATTGTTCTCAATTCTGACTTCAACTCTATAATCATGCCCGGGCGAGTCGCCCGGGCATTTTTCATTCACAGCATCACTCGAATGAATTCAACTTCCGACGCCGAAACCATCGAAGAACTCAAGCTGCGGTACTCCCAGCTCGCCGCTCTGGCGGGTGAGCTTGCCCATGAGATCAAAAACCCGCTTTCGGTGATGCGGATGAACATGGAACTTCTCAAAGAAGACATGGAAGAAATCGATTCGCCGGTTTCTCGCCGAGCGGTCGAACGTGTCGATACGATGGTCCGCCAGTGCCAGCGGCTGGACTCGTACCTGAAAGACTTTCTCCAATTCAATCGCCTTCGAACTCTGGAGCTTGCCGCAGGGATGCTGAACCAGCAGATCACTTGTGTGCTGGATCTTTTTGAGCGCCAGGCCGAACGGCAGAACGTGCAGCTTGATCGTCACCTGGACGCCGAACTTCCGGGCATCATGTTGGACTCGCAAACGCTTCAGGCTGCGATCACCAACCTGGTCAAAAATGCCCTCGAAGCGATGCCCAACGGCGGCCAACTGCTGGTCCGCACGCGGCTGATTCGCCAGGGCGTGGCGATGGACGTGATCGACACCGGCGAAGGGATGGAAGCCAGCGTGTTGATGAACATGTTCAAGGAATTCTACACCTCCAAAGATGGCGGGACTGGCCTTGGGCTTCCCACCGCCAAAAAGATCATCGAAGCCCACGATGGCCGGATCAGCGTGCAAAGCGAAGTCGGAGTCGGGACTTGCTTCACCGTCGAATTCCCGACACCGGCGCGACTTAACGAACAGCCGAAAGAGGACGCGTGAAGCTCTACCATTCACTTGACGACTTTCCCCAGGGTTCGGTCCGTAGCGCGTTGACGATCGGGAACTTTGACGGCGTTCACCGCGGCCATGCCAAGGTCATCCAGCAGCTCAAAGGCTTGGCCAACAAACACGATGCGATGGCGGTTGTGTTCACGTTCGCGCCGCATCCGGTGCGGATTCTCAAACCCGACGCCGCGCCGGTTCCGCTGACGTGGATCGATCGCAAAGCCGAACTTTTGGCAGAGTTGGGCGTGGATGCCGTGATTGCCTACCCGACCGATATGGAACTGCTTTCGTTGGGCTACAAAGAGTTCTTTCAGAAAATCGTGGTCGATCGGATCCGTGCCCGCGCCATGGTCGAAGGCCCCAACTTTTATTTTGGCAAGGGCCGCGAAGGCAACCCCGAGCGACTTGGCGAACTGTGCGACCAAAACGAGATTGAACTTCACATCCTCGAAGCCAACATCGAAGGCATGGACTACGTGTCCAGCAGCCGAATTCGCAAGGACATTAGCCAGGGCAACGTGGCCCAAGCCCGGGCGCTGCTGACCCGGCCTTATCGAATCCGCGGCATGGTCACACACGGGGCAGGGCGGGGCAGGAAAATCGGATTTCCCACCGCCAACGTTGATGCCATCGACACCCTGACACCTTCGCCGGGCGTCTACGCCGGATTCGCGTGGGTCGACAAAGAATCTCATTTTGCGGCGATCCACATTGGAACCAACCCGACATTTGGCGAGCAGGTGCTAAAGGTCGAAGTCCACTTGCTGGACTATGATGGCTCGCTCTATGGGAAACCGATCGAGGTTGATTTTGTGGACCGCCTCCGCGATATTTGCCCCTTCGATTCGCCGCAGCAATTGCAAACGCAGATCCAGACAGACATCACCAACACTCGAAAAACCCTTTGGGAATTTTCGAACTAACCCCCCGCCACAGAAAGCACGCTCTCATGCAAGTCGATTGGAAACGATTCTGCGAAGTCATCAACGATGCCAACAACATTGTTCTCACCAGCCACATCCGACCGGACTGTGACGCCTTGGGAAGCTGCCTTGGCATGGCCGGCATCCTGGAAGCACTGGGCAAGAAAGTTCGCATCGTTTGCGGGCAGGGCGTGCCGCCCAACCTGGCGTTCATCGATCCGGACAACAAAATCAAATGCATCGGCAAGGACATCCAGACCGAAGACTTTGCCGATGCCGACCTGCACATGATCCTCGACACCAGTGCCTGGATTCAGCTGGGCGACATGGCGGATGTGATCCGCAATTCGTCTTACAAGAAAATTATCTTTGACCACCACGAGGGCGAAGACGACATCGACGCAGAGCTTTTCAAAAACACAACCGCCGAAGCCGTGGGGCGGATGGTCGTCGAAGCCGCTGATCACCTAGGCGTTGCGATGACTCCCGAAATCGCCCAACCGGTGCTTGCCGCTCTGGCCACCGACACGGGCTGGTTCCGTTTTGGTTCGGTCACACCAGTTACCTTTAGCGCCGCTGCCAAATTGCTCGAAGCGGGCGCAAAACCGGCCAAGCTCTACGGGCAACTCTACGAACGCGAAACCGTCGGCCGCGTTCGCCTTCGCGGGACCGTTCTGGCGCGAATCCGAACGGAACTCGATGGACTCCTTGCCCACACTTATATCCTTCCCGACGACTATGAAAAGACCGGCGCCCAGCCCACCGACACCGAAGACCTGATCAACCTGGCCCTAGAAATCGAAGGCACAAAATTCGCTACGATCATGGTGGGGCAGGTCGACGGCGGGTACAAGATGAGCTTCCGCAGTCGCTGCGATGTTGCTGCCAATGAGGTTGCCAAAAAGTTCGGCGGTGGCGGTCACCGCGCCGCAGCAGGAGCTTTCATCGACAGCAACGATTTCGAGGCCGTGCAGAAACAGGTGCTCGACGAAACCCGCAGCATGTTGACCGCAACGTAAGGCCTTGGGCAGCTTTATTCGCCGGTGCGGCATTGGCTGCGGTCGCGAACCCGTAACGGCTGACTGCAATAATCCGGGATAAACCAACAGAATCGACAGGTCGCCGTCGCGGCAACGGCCAGCATAACCCGCAACACCGGTCGAGGCTGACTTTCAATGGCTCCCTTGGCCACGATTTTCCAGCCAATGAAATCCAGTTCCAAAGCGGGGATCTACCTTTTCGCACACCGGATTTTGGAATTGCGAATT
>CALFWR010000164.1 GCA_937928555.1 uncultured Pirellulaceae bacterium | reverse complement strand
AATCAGTTGAGACAGTGATCCGCGACTCAGACACGATGAAACGATCGCTGTGGTTTTCATCTACCGGATGATTTACATTTCTTGTTGAATTTCAGCTTTTCCCTTGCTCTTGCTGGCCAGACGTAGAGTTAACGCCCGTCGACGTGAATAATCCGGGGTCGAGTCTCAAACTTTTTTGTGTCGTTGAGTCCAATCCAAAAAACGCAACAGCCAGCGAGGTGGGAAACTTTTCGCTCATACGATGCGCGGATATATTCAACCGCGAAATACGCCAAACACGCGAAAGCTGCGCGGACAAATTCGCTCCTGTCTTTTCGCGTTTTTAGCGTTTTTCGCGGTTCACAATGTCGCACTGACGTGTCCAGAATCAGCACCGGCGAAACCTTCAAAGTCCACCGCCGAATTCGCATCAACGTCCACTTGCGTCCATTTGCGGTTACTCAATTTCTTGAAAACCTGATCAGCACGCTGCGCCAATACTCTGGGAAGACCGTCGAAAGGGTTACTGATTTCATGTGACTTACCAAGCAGCGTGTTATGCTTGGTCCAGCCAGATTGTTGAGTTTCGACCAACTGAAACAAGCAGTATTCTCGCCAGTCAGTTAGTCAGTAAATTCTCAGTCCTCGCTTCAACAGACTTTTTTCGCTCATGTTTGTGAAAAGTGAATTGGGATATGCCACGATCAAACGATGAAGCCAATCATCAAGAATTGAATTTGCTGATTGCCTCACTTGCCAGTCGCTGCGGTTTGATCGAAAACCACATTGGAGGCAACCAGAAACTTGAAAGCTCAGTGCAAGACTCAACAATTGCCAGGCCTGTTGATTCGCAGGATGCCGCTAAAGTCCTGTCTTCTGAGCAACTTGATTTGATGAAGTCGGTCGCCAACGAGTTGATCCGGAAACGGGGATCCATCAATGCCTGCCTGGTATCTCTTGGCTTGATTGATCAGGACGACACTCAGCGGACCATGCTCCATGCTCGCCGCGATCCCAAGAATGAGCAATTAAAAAACCGGTCGACCCAACTGGCCAGCAATCATAGCAGTCGCTTTCAGGTGCAACGATTTTTGGCGAAGGGAGGCATCGGGCAGGTCTCTATCGCGATCGACAAACAACTCAATCGCGAAGTTGCATTCAAGGAAATTCGCTCTGACCGCACGTCGGACAAAAGATTGCACGGTCGGGTTTTTGGTAGAAGCCGAAGTGACCGGTCGTCTGGAACATCCCGGGGTGGTCCCGGTGTACTCGCTGGGTACCAATCAGGATGGCTTGCCTTTTTCTGCGATGCGATTCATTCGCGGCCAAAGCCTGTCAACCCGGATTATTCACGAGGCGTGGGCGTCAGAATCAGTTGAGACAGTAATCCGCGTCTCTGATGCGATGAAACGATCGCTGTGGTTTTCATCTATCGGATGATTCGCGATTCTTGTTGAAATTCAGCTTTTCCCTTGCTCCCGTTGGCCAGACGTACAATCAACGCCCGTCGTCGTGAATAATCCGGGGTCAAACGAGATTCGCAATTACCACCAGGGAACCAGGGCAAACGAACGTCGGGATTCGGCCGGGGAATTCAACCGACAAATCCAGTTTCGAAAATTGCTGCAGAACTTTGTCAGCGTTTGCAACACGATGCATTACGCGCATGACCGCGGCGTGATACATCGAGACATCAAGCCAGACAACATCATGATCGGTGCGTTTGGTGAAACGCTGGTCGTCGATTGGGGCATCGCCAAAACTGGAGTCGAGAACTCATCGCCTTCCAGCGAAGATCCGGCCGCAGTCGGCAAGCAGGACCGTAACCTGATCCCTCAGTTGAACGCCTACAATGCGACTCAGCAGGGTGACATCATGGGAACGCCTGGCTTCATGAGCCCCGAGCAAATTCTTGGTTGGCAGGATCGAATCAATGCCTACAGTGACGTGTACAGCCTTGGTGCGACACTCTACATCCTACTAACCGGCACACCACCGTTTGAATCAGTTAGCCTGCAAGACCTTTCCATGCAGGTTCTTGAAGGAACGGTTAAGCCTCCTCGTCAACTGAACTCGGCAGTCTCTCCTGCGTTGGAAGCGATCGCGCTAAAAGCGATGGCACCCAAACAAAGCCAGCGGTACGGGTCTTCCGTAGAGTTGGCCAACGACATTGAGGCATGGTTGGCCGACGAACCGACAACCGCTTATCGCGACCCTTTCTGGCACCGTGTCAAACGCTGGTTAAAGAGACACCCTGCCATTGCTTCGGGTACCGCTGCGACGGTCGCGCTGACGATCGCCAGCCTGATCACGGGCCTGGCGATTGTGGGCGGGTTCAATCGCAAATTGGAAACATCGAATAACCAACTGGAGGAAGCCAACCGCTTGGCTTTGTCTGAAAAATCCCGAGCCGAAAACAACTTCGATATTGCTCAGTCGGCCGTCGACAAATACCTGGCACAGATTTCCTTGAGCCCAACGTTGGGCTCGCCGACGTTTCTCGACATTCGAACTTCGCTGCTTAAAACTGCGATTCCATTCTACGAGGAGTTTCTCAGGCAAAACCTGGATGACCGCGCCCTTGCATCGAGCCGTGGTAAAGCCCTTGAGCGACTTGGACACATCTGGAAACTTGCAAGTGATCACGAAAAGGCAATTAAACATTTTCAACAAGCAATCGATTTATTTGAAGAACTCGGCCTGCGACCGAACATCAATCAAGCGGAAGCAGATTTAATTCTGCTGGCACTTCAGCTTTTCCCTTGCTCCGGTTGGCCAGACGTAGAATCAACGCCCGTCGTCGTGAATAATCCGGGTTCAAAGAACAGCTTTGACCGTGTCCCGTGGTTTCTTTTTGGTAAGCTGCTGGGTGTGGCGATGCGTGTTGGCTTCGGTGAGAAGCGGTGTCGCAAACACCCTCCTCCCGGCAACCTAATCGACTGCTGCTCATGCCGCTTCCAAACTTCACCGATGATGAGCGCTACCTCATTAATTGCGCGAAATCGACCACGGCAAACAGCCAAACCAACTCGTACATGTGGGGCTACCTGGTTGGCGGCGCAGTTCTCGCGGGTTTTGGCGGCTACCACAACAATGTGCCAATGATGCTCGCGGCCTTCGGCGTTGTGTGTGGTTTCCGCATCTACGAGGAATTGTTCCAATCGAAATGGCTGCCGATTTGGCGTTCAATCATCACGAAATTTGAGACCGCCTGCATTGATGCTCAAACTGATGGCAACGAAGATTCGTAAGTCACCGGTCTCACAACATCTGGCACGAAAGGATTGGCCGGCGGCCCCATTTTTGCGGTGATGTTTTGGCTGTTCACTGCTGCGCGGTGGAAGAATTTTCTTGCTGGTGGTGTCGCGCATGGTTCAATTCATTTTTGCGGTGTCCATTGCTTCTTCGGCAAAACTATAATTCGAGTGGCCTCATGCTTCGCCATGTGTTGATTGCTAATTGCTTTCTTCGAATGTGATTGCGATCACCATGAAAAATGCCTGGGAAAGGAAAACCAAGTGAATGGAATTCACCGAAATCATCAAGAAAAGGAAACCAGCCATGCGTAAAGCTTTGGGCCTTGGAGACATTGCGTTGACTAGCTTCGCGTTTTGGCTCTTCGCCCTTCTTGCGCCCGGATCATCTCAAGAAATCGTTGTGGATCTGGAGTTCGGGAAACCACCACACCAGATAGACCGACCATTTGTCTTGCGTCTACGCAATCCGACCAAACACGCCATACGCATTGTCGATCCAAATGGCCCGAAGGGTCATCAGAGTATCGAACTCAAACTCTTTGATGAGTCTTCAAAGCTTGTCAGTACTGTTTCTCCAATGACAAATCTGAGCCAGAATCCTGAACGGTGGTACCAAAGGTCTGGAGATTTGAGAGACCACACGATTCTGCAACCCGGAAAATCGACAACAACGTTGGTGTGGCCGGGCATGTGGCCGTGGCGAATGCCGAATCTCGACAATGCGACTTGTCAATCCCTGCAGGTAAGTATCGACATTGGCAACGAGAGAATACGAAGCGGCACAATCGAAATGGAACCGGAAAAGCCAGTTACGAAATCCGGGTTGTTACACAATGTCCAATTGTCTCAATTGCGGAATTCCAACAAGGCAGTAGTTGAGCTCTTTGCAGCCGCACCTGAGTTGGCAAGAAAGCGACGCGGAGGATTTAATTTGTTGCATCTCGCCGCAAAGGTCGATGATGTCGAGGCAATGAACTTTCTGTTGCGTTCCGAGCTTTTCGACGTCAACGCAACGTCTACCGATGGATTTACCGCGTTGCAATTGGCAAAGTCCCCAAATGCAATTGATGTTCTGTTGAAACATGGCGCAAAATCTGAGTTGGATTCCGCAAAAGGGACTGCTGTGGAGATCGCAGCCAAGAATGCGATAGAGGCACGTCGTCTCGGTCAACTTGAACGTGAGAAAGTTTGGCTGGATGTCCTTGAAGTTTACAGGGACAATTTCTGCCAAGAAACGTCCTGGAGAAACGCCGTAGCCCTTGGATCGCACGAATTAGTAGGCAGTCTCGACCTGGAAACTGTTTCTGATTCGGATTTGCAGACACTGTTTGAGTCCGCAGTCGACCTGGAGGATCTTGAGCTTTGCAAGTATTTCGTTCGGCAAGCCTCAGCACGCTTGCGTCGCCATCCGAATGCCCGGAGTGTTGTTTTTGGAGCCGTTGATTCGCCGAGGGTCTTGAGGCTACTGGTCGAATCCGCCTTTCCGTATGACGGCAATGATTTTGTTCAAGGCGGGCGACTCGGAAAAATGCCAATTCTCTTTCACGCCTGTGGAGCAGGTCAATCCGAATCAGTCCGAATTCTAATGTCCGCGGTTCCCCAGTTTCAAGACGAGGTTGTATTTTCGTTTCCAATCGGCACGCAGAAGTTTAGTTTGTTGGATGCCGCTGCGGGATCAGGTTCTATTGAGGTGTATAACCTGGTCCATGAAACACTCTTAAAGAGTAAGTTGAACGAAGAGTTTATTGATAAACTCGTCGAGACCTCGCTTGGCTACGCGTTGGAGCATCCGAAGACTCTTCGTCATATTCTTGAATCCCTAGAAGATGTTCCAGAGGAATTGAATCGCCAGTTGGTTCAAGACGCGGTTTATTGGCTTCGCAGCGAAGACGATCAGGCCACAGCCCAGAAACTTAGATCTTCCATGAGTGCGTTAATTTCGCTCGGAGGCGTGTCAGATTTGTTGGTATATGTCGCAGTAGGAAATATTGATCAAATCGAACGTTTTCTGAAAGGCGACGAGAAGTTGCTTTCGACAACGTACGAAAACAAATCGACGATATTTCATTCGAGGCTGCTCCTGGAACAACCGCAACTCCTTGACTTTCTCCTTTTACAATCTAGTGAAAAACTGGTTCTGCGTGAAGATGGATCAGGAAGAACTTGTCTTCACTTGGCGTGTCTGATAGATATTTTGGACGCGTCCATTCGAATTATGCAGTACGACTCGATCATCAATCGAACCGATTCGTTGGGGCGCACGGCTCTTCACTACGCATGTGTAAATTGCAATGCGAGAATGGTCGAACAACTGCTTGAATGTGGCGCCAAAGCAGATGCTAGGGATAATAATGGGCACACTCCCTGGGACCTAGCCAAAGCAACCAATAGCGCGACCAAACAACGGAAAACTCACTTGCAACTTGCTTTCGCTTCGCGATTTGCTGCCAACGAAAGTGATCCCAATGAACGCCAAAAGGACTGAACGCTAAAAGTACTGAACGGGGACATCCAGAAGCCTCCCGATAGTGTTGAAAGTTGAAAATGCTCCCCCGACAAACTCGCAAGCAGCACTCAGTAATGCTCAAGGCCACTGCCTGCCAGAATTTGCATGAAGCGCGAATGATTTATTCAATCGCCCTGAAGTCTGACGACAAATGCGATGTGACTTCGTCCCGTTAACCAATTATTCACGACGACGGGCGTTGATTCTACGTCTGGCCAACAGGAGCAAGGGGAAAACTGAACCGGAATTATTCACGACGACGGGCGTTGATTGGGTTGAACCACACAAAAGCTAACGTGACACCGGGTTCGCCGCGGAAATTTCGGTTCACCTCGCCGATGAAGTGCAGGAAAGCGATTTTAGCCGGACCGACACGACGCTCCTTGGCTAGACTAAGAGTCACGCCCACGCCTCGTGAATAATCCGGGCTGAATTTCAACAAGAAATGTGAATCATTCGGTAGGTGAAAGCCACAGCGATCGTTTCATCGCATTAGAGTAACCGATCACTGTCTCAACTGATTCTGACGCCCACGCCTCGTGAATAATCCGGGCTGATACGGTGTTCATTGACTGAGCGAAAAGCCACGTCCACGCCTCGTGAATAATCCGGGGTTAAATGACCTCGTCCAACCAGTCGTTGGAAAATTGTCGCTCGGGATCAAACTGGTTCCGAACTTTCTGGAATCGTTCAAGCTGCGGATAAAGCTCCGCGTTCTGCTGCGCGTCAAGTGGATTGTACTTTCCCCAGTGGCAACGACCGCCAAAACATTTCGCGACTGCGGCGGCAACAAAGCCCGCGAATGCGCAAAATCCTTCGCGGTCTCCGGGGCGCTGATAACTGATAAAGCTGATCGCGTACCAGTCCTCATCGTCGTCGGCATGTTGTGACACAGAAGTCATCGAAATCAATGTCGGATCCGGAAGGACGCGGCGATAGCAGATCGGATAGTGATGGACGTAGGATCCGGCGTGCTGCTCCAGCGTACCTGAAAGCGAAACCGAATCCAGCAGCGCATCGGTGGTCGCAGCATTTTGCCTGGGGCGACCGCCGAAGACACAAACCACATCAACCAGAAAATCCGTCGCCGCCTGGACTTTGCTGCGCGGCACAAAGACCTCAATTTCGATATGACGAAACAACTCGTGCTCCATCACCAGCATCGCATGCGAATCGTCGACGACTTTCCAGCGGCGAAGGATCGTAAACGGCAGAACGCGTCTGAAAAAGAAACGAATCGCCCAAGCCGACTTGAGAACCCTGGCCAGAAACGTCACCGCAACGTGCAGCCCGACATCGATCACAAGAAAACAGTAGACCCGATACAACGTCGCGAAAGCACCGCGCGGCTCGCCCGATTCGCTGCGATGATGGCCAAAGTAAGTCCAACTCCAGGGCATCAGATAAAACTGCGAACGCGGGCAGTCGGCTTCCATCGCGATGGCCGAAGCCAAAGTCCGGTGAGCCAAAGCGTGTTCTTCGATGTTGTACTTGCCGCGACAATGGAACTCGATCGCAACCACGATGCCCAGCAAACCCAGCGAGCAGCGGGCGGCCAACAACCGGTCGCCGGAATCGATCGCTGCAAGAACCGGATTACCCGAGGCATCAAAGTGCGCGATGCGGACCGCTTTGATGCAAGACGAAAGACTTGCGCTTCCCGAGCCATGTGTGCCAGTGGCAGTCGCGCCGGCGACGGACTGTTCGTCGATCAGCCCCACCGATGGCAAAGTCAACCCGACCCGGGAAAGCTTTTGCAGCAAGCGTTTGACTTTGCAGCCCGCCCCCACCCAAACCGACTGGCCGTCGTCAGCGACTTCGACAAAGTTCAGTCCCTGCATCTCGATCAGGACGGCTTTGGTTTCAGCAACTCGACTCCAGGCGTGCAAGCTTCCCACGGCGCGGAACCGCATGTCGCGATGCGAGCCCAGAACCGCGAGGACTTCGCTTTCGGCTTGAACCTGGTAACGCAGCGATGGGCTAAAGGAAACGTTCCTGCCAAAATTCTCAATCGTGTTTTTCGCCATTTTCTCCAACCCGAACAATCGTTGCTATCAGCACGCCATCGGCCTCACCGCGATCGAAATCCATCATAGCCGCGACCGCGACGGCCGATTTCAACGAAGTCCCTCCGTTCACAGTATGGCCCAAAGATGAACTCGAACCACACCCGTACAATTTGGACATTGCTGCTTTCCGTCGGTGTTCTGATTTCAACAGGAGCATCGGCAATCGCCCAGCAGTATTCTTTCGGGACGTGGACGAGCCAACCTCAGCCTGCTTTTGTCCAGCCACAGGCCAGTGGATCGTCATCGAAATTTTTGCGACCGCGGGCGACTCCTTCCCAAGCTCGGGCAGTCGCGACGCCGTCCTTTTCCGAGATTCCAATTCACAAGCATGCTGCGATCACCGCCAGAATGGCCGCCAACCACGGTCCGGATCGAATTTGGCGATCAAAGATCAGTCGTCCCAAATCGCAGGGACGGGTCGACGTGATGGACACCCGGAACTTTTCGCTTTTCGACTACCGAAAGATGTTCCTTGAAGGCCGCACACCCCAAGCCCACGAACTTGTCGGGCAGTGGCGAGGCGTAAATAAAGGGATCGTCGAAATCGCGGGGTACCGTCAGTTTATCAAAGACATTCCGCCGCAGGCTTGTGAGTTTTTTGGCGACAATATCGTCGTTCATCAGGTCAGCAATGACATGCTGCGTGCGATTGGCTGGCAGCCCAAACCCGGTCCGCCGGCACAAGGCAACGTTGAGCGAATCGGCTCGTTTGCCATCGAGCGACCCCAGGGCATCGGGCCGTTCAACCACGGCGTGACGTTCAGTTACCGAAACGGCAAAAACAAGCCCACCGATCCGGCCAATGTTCTGGTCGACAAAGTCGTCGTTCTGGACGCGAATCACATGCTCGGTCGGGTCACAGCCAACTTTGGTCCGATGCGGATTCCGCTGGCCTACTTCACACTCGAACGGATCCAAACTCCGCTTTCGGCCATCCCTCCGGCCCCTCCGGCCATCCCTCGCTAGCGTTGACGCCCGTCGGGCTAGCGTCGCGTGTGAACATATAACGGTTATCAGGATTGCCACGTCCGCAATAGCCGAGAAAACGGCATAATCGGACCAGCCCGACTTTCCTGATTCATCGCGCTGGCCGATAGAACCGGTAATGGTCCCTGTGTTTGCAGGGCCTTTACCGTGTTTGAGGTCGAAATGAAAATTTCCACAAAGCAATTCGTGATGGGCAGCCTTGTCGGGTTGGGGTTGTTCGCTGTTCTGTTCTCATACCAGACAAGTAACCGAAGTGACGAAACCTTCAGTGCTCATGCACCGGATTTCACTTCATTGCAGGATCTTGAAAATCAGAACCTGCTGGACGTCAAGCCACCTCCGATGCTTCCCGATCCTGAACTTGCTGCCGGCTACGACGGCTACGCTGTCGCGACGGTAGAGACAGATCCTGCGATGGAATCCGTCGGAGCCGACGACGTGGACTTGGCGATCGCAGATATGGCTTCTCCGCAGCCATTGCCAGCGGAATTGGATTTCGCTGACTCATCGGCACCGCAAACCGACGCTGCGGACGCGAACATGGTGCAGTCTTTCAATTATTTACCAGACACGGAAGCGGAACCCATTCGCATTGCCGCCAACATCGAACTGCCGGGCACGACAATGCCCGAGCCCGTCCAGCCAATGGCGATCCAGCCTGCCGCGATGGAGCCGATGAAACCCATCGCTGTGCAACCTGCCGCAGTGGATCCCACCGCAGTGCAACCAGCCGCGATAAAGCCAGCCATGGAAGAAACTGCACCGGCCCACCGTAGCACCGGAGCTCAGGTCATCAACGGAATCCGGCGACCCAACTGGAAAAAGAATCCTTACGCCGGAAAATCTGCGACACCGTCGGCACGCGAGAAAGCTCAGCCTGAAACACCATCGACTTTTTCGGCTGAACCGCCTGCCCAAAACGATGCTCCAATGAGTTTCGACCTTTCCGCCGGTTCCGCAACAGGCGCTTCGTCAATCGGTGCCATGGTGGAAGTCCCGGGAATCGAGGCACCGATTGAAACCACCGCCGCCAAAGGGTTCACCGCTCATGTCACCCACTCGGCTCCCTCTCCATCGATGCAGCCACCAAAGCCCGCTGCCGCTCCGATGTCACCACCGATTATCGCCGGATTGGATCGCACCGCGGCCACCAAAGCGGTACATCACATCGAATATGGCAAATCGCTGGCACGGCGAAACGCACTCGAAGCCGCCACCCAAGAATTTTACTCCGCCCTCCACGTGATGGCGCAGGCGAACGACCGCCAAACGGGAACCAACAACTACACCGACGCACTCCGCATGGGCGTGACGGCGATGAAGGAAGCAAAAGACTTCCGCGTGGATGATCCCCAGCATCAGATTCACACCAACGTCTCCAGCATCGTGGAAGCACACGACACCAAGTTGATCGGCAAGACAAACGCTCGTCACTTGACCGCAACCCAGGCGATGCAACAGTACTTTGAGTACGCAGGGCAGCAGCTTGGTTTGTGTGGAGGTCAGAACGTCGTTGCCGCCGAGGCCCTTTACTGCCTTGGCAAGCTGACCGCGATCCGCTCAACATCGTCCGACAATCCGAATTCATTTGAAGTGGCCAAAGCGATTATCTTTCATCGTGCTTCGATGGGCGCCAACTCGCAAAACTACCAGAGTGCCAACGAGTTGGGCGTATTGTTGGCTCGGGAAGGCCGTCTTTCGGCAGCCGAAGCGTGGCTCAAGAAAAGCTTGACAATCAAGCCGATTGCCCAGAGCTGGGGCAACCTGGCCAAAGTCCATCAGCGAAAGGGAACGCCAATGGACAATGATCTGGCAGCCCGTGCCCACCGCGAGTACCAGATCGCCATGAACAACGAGGCGGTCGGTTTGTCCGGGAACAAAATTCGCTGGGTTGAGCCCGCCGAATTCATTCGCAGTGCTCCGCCAGAAACCGCTCATCCTGTCGCCAACGTCGCGGCAGTCCCGCAGACCGTCGTCCCGGTTGCCAACATCGAAGAAGCAAGTAGTCAAGACAAACAATCCATTGCGGACCGCATCCGCAACTGGGTGCCCAAGCCTGTCCTTCGTCGATAGCCGCTTGAAGTTGCTGCATTCAGGAAATTACCCAGATCCTTGAGGCTCCGGCCATGAAACTCCCGTCACTTCTAAAAATCAGCTTTGTTGCATCTTTGGTTTTCTTTGGCCTGTGGGCACTGTTGCTGCAGCAGCCAACCGAACCACACCAGGCAGGTTCGCAAACCGTTGCCAGTGATGCCGACATCCACGTTGACACAATGGTGCAGCCAGCTCGCGCCCTGGCTGACATTTCGGCCACACGCCTGGGCAAGCCCAAGGGTGGCTCGAAAGTCCGCACCGCGATCTACGAAACGGCCAAAGACCCCGGGTCGTCCAGCAGCGGCGTTTTCCACGACGACGCCGTGCAGCTTTGCCAGGGAGCCTGCGGCTGTGAAGGAGATTGCGGTTGCGGGGTCGTTTACGCTGACGGTGGTTCGATCGGCGGCGGTTCGATCGGCGGTGGAATCCGACAGGCAGCCGCAGCGTTGTTGCCTTCGAAATCACTCACGGCGGTCGGTCCCGACACCGGCAACACGCGTGAAGCAAGATGGGCTCAAGCTCACACTACGCCGTGGGAACAGTACTCCTTCGGCGAATACATTGGCCCCTTCCGAACTCCACACGTTACCGAATACCGACTGCGCGTTGGCGATCAACTGGAATTCGTCTATCTGATCACACGACGTCAGTCATCCGAGCCTTACCGCTTTCACGTTGGCGATGAAATCCAGATCACATCCTCAGGCGACCCCAATCTCGATCGGCCGAACCTGCAGATTCTTTCCGATGGCACCGTATCACTGCCTTTGATCGGAATCGTTCGCGTCGCTGGCAAAACCGTCGCCAACTTGCAGCGTGAGTTGAACGATCGATACTCCGATGGATTTGTAAAGAACCCCGAGATTGTGGTTCAAGTTCTTAGAGGCGATACCCCGCTGCAGGATCTCCGCGATGCAGTTGATGCTCGTGCAGGCGTTGGCGGTCAGGCCCGGTTGGCAACCGTCGCACCGGATGGAACCGTTCAGTTGCCGATGATAGGAAGCGTTCCAGCGGTTGGGCTTTCACTCACTGAAATCCAGCGCGAAGTGAACGCCCGCTACCGCATTTTTCTCGGTGGAATCGAAGTCACCGCGATCCTGATCGAAAGAGCACCGCGATTCATCTACGTCGTCGGCGAAGTCCTTCAGCCCGGCCAGTTCGAATTGACTGGCCCCACCAGTTCGATCCAGGCGATCGCTCTTGCCGGTGGATTCACTCCCGGCGGAAACCTGCGACAGATGGTGGTGTTCCGTCGTGACGCCAACTGGCAGCTTGTCGCAACGCGACTGGACCTTGCGGCGGCAATGTTTGGCCGTCGGCCTCATCCCTCGGACGAGATTTGGTTGCGGGATTCGGACATTGTTCTGATTCCCAAAAAGCCAATCCAGCGGCTTTCCGAAGCCGTCAACCAGTATCTGTCGTCCACGATTTATTCAATCTTCCCGCAACAGGGAGTTGCCTTCAACTTCGATGACTTTACGCCGCTATAGACGTTACGCCGCTATAGACGTTACAACGCTTCAGGAAATTCGCATCGCGGACGCCGCCTGTTTGTCTCCCGCGTCGCGTGGTCGAAACTACATCGACCACACGACGAATCGGGGGATGGCGGCGAAATGCACAGCGCTGGCGAGCATCACCATCAAGTGCCACACCGGATGAGCCCAGACGACTTTTTGGTCGTTTTGCAAAAATCCGGTGTCACGTTAGCTTTTGTGTGGTTCAACCCGATCTACGCCCGTCGTCGTGAATCATTCCGGTTGGGATTCGCCGGTGTGATTTGACAGCAACCAACGCCCGTCGTCGTGAATAATTCGGGTCAACAATGCCACCGGGACGGTTTATAATGCCCGCTCGCGTTACCGTGGACCTTTTCATGGGAACGTCCAAGTACCCTTTTTTCGCGGAGCCAATTGTGGCCAACAGAATCGCAATCGCCGGGGCAACAGGTGCCGTTGGCAAGCTGGTCCGGCAGATGCTGGAGTCCCGAGACTTTCCCTACGATTCCATCAAGTTCCTAGCATCGAAACGTTCTGCCGGCTCCACGATCGAATTCAAAGGCCAGCCCCACACCGTTGAATTGCTTCGGCCCGAAGCGTTCGACGATATTGATCTGGTCATCGGTTCAACACCCGACGACGTGGCGGCAGAATTTGCGCCATGGGCAGTCCAGCGCGGTGCAGTCGTGGTTGATGAAAGCGGCTATCATCGGATGCTCGACCACGTCCCCCTCGTCGTGCCCGAAGTAAACCCCGATGCGATCACGGGTCACAAAGGCATCATCGCCAGCCCCAACTGCAGCACCACCCAGATGGTCGTCGCCATGAAGCCCATCCATGATGCGGCCAGAATCAAGCGTGTTGTAGTGTCGACCTATCAGGCAACCAGCGGCGCGGGCGTCAAAGGCCAGGCCGATTTGACCGATGGCTCGCGTGCTGCTCTGGAAGGCAACCGCCACCACTATCAGGCATTCAGCCACCCGATCGCCTTCAATGTGATCCCGCAAATTGGCTCTCACAAACACGACGGGTACACCTCCGAAGAACTCAAAATGCTCTACGAGACGCAAAAGATCTTTGGCGATGAATCGATTCAGGTTTGCCCCACCTGCGTCCGGGTTCCGGTATCCAATTGTCACAGCGAGTCAATTCTGGTCGAAACAGAAACTCCGATTTCACCCCAGCAGGCTCGCGAGCTGTTCGCTGCCGCCAAGGGCATCACGGTGGTCGATGATCTTGAGGCAGGAGAATATCCGATGCCCAGTAACTGCGATGACCAGGACGATGTATTTGTGGGGCGGATCCGCAAAGACTTGAGCTGCGAAAATGGATTGGCGTTCTGGTGCGTCAGCGACAACCTTCGCAAAGGTGCTGCCACGAACGCGGTTCAGATTGCAGAACTATTGGTATCTGAAAAGTACTCGGCATGCGGTTCATCAAGTTAACCATCGCCTACGACGGCGCGAATTACGTTGGCTGGCAACGGCAGCTTAATGGAATCGCCGTACAGCAACGAATGGAAGAGGGCTGGCTGGCCCTGACGGGTGAGAAGTTGAGCATAGCGGCCAGCGGTCGAACCGACAGTGGCGTTCATGCCGTCGCCCAGGTTTGTTCTTTGGCGACCGACTGCTCCATTCCCACCTCGCGACTCGCCAGAGGGCTAAACGCCAAAACCCCCGAAGACATCTCGGTCCTGAAATCCGAAGATGCGATTCATGGCTTCAACGCAATCCATCACTGCTCCAACAAGACGTATCGCTACCACGTGCAATGCGGCCGAATTCCGGACCCGCTGGCGCGAACGCGGGCTTGGTTCGTACCCCATCACCTGGACATCGCTGCCATGCAGCAAGCCGCCGCTTACCTCGTCGGCGAACGCGACTTTGCCAGTTTTCAGGCTGCCGGAGGAACGGCGCGCAAGACAACCGTCCGCAATGTCATGGATTTGTCAGTTCTGGCCAACCAACGGACACCTTACACCGACGTGATGATCTCGGTGACGGCCAACGGTTTTCTCTACAACATGGTGCGAAACATCGTCGGGACACTGGTCCATGTCGGGCGGCGTAGCGAGACGCCCGAGTGGGCCAGATGGGTTTTGGAGCAAAAAAATCGCTGTTGCGCAGGCCAAACGGCACCAGCCCACGGGCTGTTTCTCGAAAATGTCGTCTATCCGGCCAATACCGTTTTGAAATCTGAAGATTGTCTGAAAATGCCCCGTCAGGCCTGACTCGTCAGCGTGCAGTCTTTGATCTAGAATGAATTTTTAGGTAATTCCAACGGAACAGCGGTGTCAGTCGGTCGAAACTTTATTGGTCCCTTTCAACTTTTGCGCCTGATTCGTGCCGGGTCAACGACGCAAGTCTGGGAAGCTCTCCGCGCCGGCAAAAGCAAAGACCGGATCGCGTTAAAAGTACTGCTGCAAGAGTACCGAACGGATAAATACGAAATCGAGCAACTGCGGCACGAAGCCAACGTCGGCAAGGAGCTCAGACACCCCAACGTGATCAGCATTTTTGGCTTCCACGAAGACGAAGGCTTGCCGTTGGTGGCGATGGAACTGAGCACCGCCCGCAACCTGAAAATCGAACTGCGGGAAAATGCGGATCACATCAAATCCAACGTTCCGCTCATCATTCGCGGATGCGCGAAAGGCCTTGAGCACCTTCACAGCAAAGGCTGGGTCCACTGCGACGTGAAACCGGATAACTTTTTGGTCGATGACGACGCCAATATCAAACTGATTGACTTTTCGATTGCCGTAAAAGCCAAAAAGAAAAAGACCGGACTGGCGAAACTGCTTTCCCGAAAACCAAAACTTTCCAAGGGCACCCGCAGCTACATGTCGCCCGAACAGATTCGCCGGGAAAACACCGATCTCCGCAGCGACATCTACGGCCTGGGCTGTGTGGTTTTTGAATTGCTCGCCGGCAGAACCCCGTTTACCGGGAACTCACCCAACGACTTGCTCAACAAGCATCTCTACTCCTCGCCTCCTTCTCTCGAAGCGTCCAGCGATGCGTCATCCGAATTTGCCGCGATCGTCAAAAAGATGATGGCCAAAGATCCGGACAAGCGATTCGACGACATGCGTCAGTTTATCGATGTCTTTGAGCGGACCGAGATTTTCAAGGCAGGCAAAAGGCCTCCCAATTATCGTCGCCGTTAATACAACACAGATATTTTTTTTGCATTGCCATGGACTACCTGGACTTTGAACAACCCCTTGCCGACATTGATGCCGAAATTGAAGCGGCTCTGGCGAAGGACTCCAATTCTTCTGACGGTCGGGTGCCGGAACATATTTCCGAGCTTCGCAAACAACGCACCGACAAAACCCGCGAAATCTACTCCCGCTTGAGCCCATGGGAAACCGTTCAGGTGGCCCGTCACAAGGAACGGCCCCATACCGCCGATTATCTGTCGCTGGTGTTTGACGAATTCATTGAACTTCATGGCGACAAACTGTTTGGTGATGATCCGGCAATTCGTGTTGGCTTTGCCACCCTCAGCGGGGTCAAAGTCATGGTGGTGGGACACCAAAAAGGTCGCACCTTTAACGATCGACAAAAGACGCATTTTGGATGTGCCCACCCCGAAGGCTACCGCAAAGCCATGGCGAAAATGCGAATGGCCGCCAAATATGGCTTGCCCGTTATCTGCATGATCGACACGCCCGGAGCCTATCCGGGAATCGGCGCCGAAGAACGCGGCCAAGCGCAGGTGATCGCCGAAAATATGTACGAGATGTCGCGCCTGAAAACGCCGATTATCTGCGTTGTCATCGGAGAAGGAGGCAGCGGCGGAGCGCTGGGGATCGGCGTTGGCGATCGCGTGGCCGTCTTGGAACATGCTTACTATTCGGTGATCAGCCCCGAAGGCTGCGCCGGCATCCTCTGGAAAGGCGCTGAACACGCCGAAAAAGCCGCTTCCGCACTGAAGTTCACTTCAAAGAACCTCAAAGAGATGGGCATCGTCGACGACATCATCCACGAACCACTTGGTGGCGCTCACCGCGACCACCACGCGATAGCGGCCCGATTGCGGACGTACTTCAAACGCAATTTGACCGAATTGGCAAAACTGGACACCGAAACGATGCTCGACCGACGCTACGAAAAATTCCGCAAGATCGGCGTGTTCATCGATCAGGCAGCTCAATCTTCGGAATAACAGCCCGTCTTGGGCATGTCCCAACCGCAAAAACACGATTATCCTCAAACTCCGCCGATCCCGCACGATTGCCACCACACGGCACGTATCTCTGATCCGGATTTCCATCACGACGACGGGCGTTGATTGACGTTCAAAGTGAAAGTGCGCTCGCTGAACGCCAATGCCAGATCGTCTCGGGGACTTCGGTTCACCCCGCTGACACAGTCCAAGGTACAGATTTTTTCCGCAACCGATACTGCGTTTCCATTGGCTGAACTGAAAGCCACGCCCGTGACCGGTGTCATCCGGATTTCTTTGGACGAACGCTGTGGCAGGTGGCAATGGAATTCGGATAAGACGCCGATCCGTTCAATATGTCAAATTCATGCCATTCGGTTTCTTCCCGGGTGGGATCATACAGAAATTACATATCTTTTCCAAAATACTGTTCCGTCTCCAGATTCTAAATCGATAGACCGGTTTAAGCGCACATTCGTGACTTCACGTGTTAGTTCAGTCGTCATCCAACGTTTGTAAAAAAGTCGGCTTTTTTCACAATCGTTGCTTGACGTTTTCAAATTGCTCGCAACGAAAACCCGTCCATTTCCCCTTCTTCGTCCCCAGGTTTGCAATGTTTCAAAACGGTAACCAAAAATTTCGGTCTCTTTTTGAATCTCTTGAGGAAAGAGTCCTGTTTAATGGTGTTCCAGATGCTTCGTTTGTTGCTCCGGAACCAGATTCCATGGATCCTGTTCCCGCTCAAACCCAAGGGGCTGAAGCCTTTCAGCAACAGCAGTCGATTCAGTTGATCGTAATTGACAGCGGCGTCGAAGATGCAGACCTGCTGCTGGACGAACTCCTCCAGTCGCAGAATGCCGACAGCTATGAGGTGCTGGCGCTCAACCCTAACGAAGATGGCGTGTCGCAGATTAGCGACCTACTGGAAGGATCAGAAGGAAAGTACAGCGCGATCCATATCATTTCTCATGGGGACGAAGGGCAGGTTAACCTTGGAAATACCGTTCTCTCAAGTGACAACCTTGCAAGCTACGCCGACCAACTCGCTGGCTGGGCGGACGCTTTGACCGACAGCGCGGATATCCTGTTTTATGGCTGCGAGCTGGCAGGCAACGCCAACGGCGAACAGTTCATCGATACTGTAAGTGCATTTACCGGTGCTGACGTGGCGGCGTCGGACGACCTGACGGGTGCGGCCGAACTGGGTGGTGATTGGATTTTGGAACGCAACGTCGGAACGATTGAAACTCGTAGCCTGACCGCGGCGTCATTCGCTGGTGTTCTGGCTGACTCTGATGGGGACGGCGTCGATGACCTGGACGACATCGATGATGACAACGATGGAATTGTCGATGAATTTGATGACACCGCGCCCGTTCTACCACCGTCTGGTACCTTGGGGCAGTTCGATGCGTTCCCGCCAAACATTGATGGATTTTTCCAAGTCATCAATACGACGTTTCCCGATGGCACAGGTGGGCCGGGGCAGTTGTATCTGTTTGACCCGGTGAGCTCAACCTATGTGCCGTTCCAGGGTGCACCGGGCGGGCAAGTTAACGGGCTTGGTTTTGCGGAAAACATCAACGCGCCCGTGGGAATTTTCGTCAGCAATCAACCCGGGGTTGATGCGGTCGGAAATGCGTTGCAGCAAGGGGACCTAATTAAATACGACGTCGATGGGGAAATTTTCTTGATTGGTCGTCCCGCTAATGTCGGCAGTACGACTGCTGCGGAGGTTTTTAATGGGAACCTGCATGTCCGTGCCAACCCTACAACGATCGAAGTCCTGGATGTTACCGGAGCGATTGGTTCAACTGCTGATCCAACAGTGCTTTCGTACAACACATCGAGCAATATTTCTATTGATTTCTCGCTTGCTGGTGATCGGTTCTATCAGATCAGTGGCGGCCAAATTCGATCTTGGGATGTCACAAACATCACCAATGGCGGAACTCAAACGGTGACTGGCGTCGCGGTCACTGGGCTGCCTGCAAACAGCGGATTCGGTGCCTCGTTCGCCGCCACCGGTCCTAACGGGCCGGAATTGTACTTCTCGCACAATGACACCGGTGGCATTTATCGAATTGATGGTTTTGATACGGCCAACCCCGTAGCGGTGCTTGTGGCCCAAGGTCAGCCGACCGGCAGCAACGATGGTGCTTCACCGGCCAGCCAAGCGGCGCGGCTTCCCAACAGTACAGGTGCCGATGGGATTCCAGACCAGGTGGATCTGGACAGCGACGATGACGGTATCAGTGACCTTCATGAAAGTGGTGCAACAGCGGCGCAGTTGGCTGCCGACACCAACAACGATGGTACGATTTCAGTCGCCGAAGCCGAAGCCATTTTGGGCGTTGGCAATGCGGATGCCGATGGCGACGGTCTGTTAGATATTTTTGATGCCGACATCACCGATGTGACTCAGGCGGCATCTATCGGAACCATTGCGGTCGATACCGATGGCGATGGCATCGCTGATTATCTTGACTTGGACAGCGACAACGACACGATTCCCGACGCCATTGAAGCACGGGCAACTAACGAACATGTTGATTTTCCAGTCGGGGGA
>CALFWR010000163.1 GCA_937928555.1 uncultured Pirellulaceae bacterium | reverse complement strand
ACAGCATTCGTTCAAAAACTGTTGACCCCGGATTATTCACGAGGCGTGGGCGTCAGACTCAGTTCCGACAGTGATCCGCTGCTCTGATGCGATCAAACGATCGCTGTGGTTTTCATCTACCGGATGACTCAATTTTCTTGTTAAAGTTCAGCTTTTCCCTTGCTCCTGTTGGCCAGACGTAGAATCAACGCCCGTCGTCGTGAGTAATCCGGGTTGACGTCTGACAACACAAAAGGTGTCCAACGAGAGATTCAGCTCCAATATGAAGCCGCGACGTCAAGACTCAAATCAGAATGTTCAGATCCTGAATACTTTTCTCTGCGATTCAATTTCATCAAGTTGATACAGCTTTCCGGTGCCGCTGCCGGGACAGTCTTCACACGTCCGTTCCCATGTTTCAGGCGATTTAAGGTTGCTGTCCCAAAAAGGCCACGTCTTGCATTGCCTAGGCCGGGCGTTGTAGACGTTGCACTTGCGAGATTCATTGTCAAAGAAAACGCAGTCGCCGTTGGGAAACTCAACCAGACTCTTGCGAATTCCTATCTGACGAACGTATTTGTCCTCAAACTCCTGGACATCCATGCCGACAACCGCGGCCATGTCCGAGATCTCCTGCTTGTTGATCCAAACGTAGCCCGGCGCTCCAGTGCAGCAGTCTCCGCATCCGCTGCATTTGAATTTTAATCCCGCGGCGTACCACGGTTGCTTGTCTTTTTCTTCCACAAAAGCCCTCTTCGATTTCTATTCCCGGGCGATGTCCATAGTTAAAGTTTGACGATTGCGGTCGAGGTTGCGGGAAACCAAAACTCAACGCATCAAGCTTACTTTTTTGCATCTACGGCTTGATTCGCATGATCCAGAAATCCTGTTTCTCACGATCGTTCATTCCGATAGCTCAAGATGACCCTCAAATTGGAAGCGATCATCATGAAAATGCAAACCCCGTTAGCCCTTGTTCTGTTATTTGGCCTAGTTGGCGTTAGCAATGCCTGCCAACAGCATTCCGGCAGCGAAGACGCTCTTGCGAGTGGCTACTTCGCCGCCTCCAAAGTCGATCCCGGTGCGCTGGCTCCGAAGCACTTTACCGGCTCGAGCCTCGAATCGGCCTACATCAAGCCTTCGTCTGCGAAACCCAAAACCAGGCAATGGGCTGTCCCGACGGTTTCGCCAGCCCCGGCAGCCCAGCATGCCGAAGCGGTGGAAAAGTCCGATCTTGATGATATCGTTGTGGGCGACGTTACCGTTGCCGGTGGGGCAGTGAATTTTTCTTCTCACGGCACGATCCAGGTCCAGTATCTCGAAGAAACCACCGGCCAATCAACGGGCTTTCGCGTTGTAACCGCGACACGCCCTGTCCAGCAACGCCAGCAGACAATTCCGCCGCTGCTGGTCAGCCCTGCACCGGTTGTCGAAGTCCCCCCGCATCCATCCGGTAGCGTCACCAAGCCAACGCCTGAATCGACCCGATCGAGAACCATTGAAAACAATCCGTCTCGGGCTCCGTCGATTCCAAAAGTCGATCCTGGCAGCTTCACCAAGCCAAGCGTCTACGACTCGGTTGCGAATCCGCCAGCCGTTGCCAGCCCTTTCGAGAGCCAACTGAGCAAGGACGCTTACGCCGGCGTCATGCAGGACCGCGTCGATAATTTCTCGCGAGGCGGCGAGCCGTTCGCATTTTCAACCGGCGGCGGCAACCCAAAGCTCTTCGGCGTCGCATCGGACCAGTGCTGTGACGAGTGGCAAAATTTCTCTCGCTGCGGTGGACTGAAGTCCAACCCCGGGCATTACGGCGTCAAGTGGCTTCGTTCCCATGACTCATGCGAGCAATGCCATTCCTGCGAATGCAACAGAAAGCCGCCTTGCGTTTGCCACCCGCAAACGAAACCGCAACACCAGCTTCAAACAGAGCATCCACATCACGCCCAGCGGCAACCCGCGGCAGCACCGTGCAGCAAGTGCCGTTAGTGGTTGGCAACAGCCCAGGCTTTGGATCGCCCCTTTGGATCGCCCAAATCGGACTGCACCATGTCGATGTCAGTCAGGCTTTCTGCTGACCACCGACAGACCTGGTCCGCACGTCGCCACGTTCGTTGGACTGCCAAATTTCACCGGAGTCCACATCGAGCGCGGTAAGCCATTGGTCGCCGTAACAGTAAGTATCAATCACGGCCAAGTGCTCGAAGTTCAGAATTTCGCCATCGGCCTGTGGCGTGTGGCCGACCACTGCCTTTTTTCCACTGGCATGTGGCGGCGGGGGGAAGTCAGTGATGTGCTGCCAGAACAGGAGGTGGTCCGGTTGCTCGCCCAGCGGCAAACTTGGGTCATAGCACGCATGCACAAAAAAGTAATTCGCTGTTTCGTGAAAACGAAGACAGTGGCTCAAAAAGGCCATGTGATCCTGCGGGATATTTTGCAGGCGACCGCCATAGCTTCCTACTGTCGCCTGACCACCGTGCATCATCCAAAACTCGAGATCCTTCCCGCCGTTCTGAAGACCCTTGAACATCATGATCTCGTGATTGCCAATTAACGGGACCAATCGGCAACGTGACACCAGGTCCAGCAGCATGTCGAGGACTTTCGATGAAGCCATCCCGCGATCCACGTAGTCGCCAAGGGTTACAATCGTATCGTCAGCCGTGGGTTCAATCTCGGCAAGCAGCTTTTCGAGTGCGATGCTGCAGCCATGAATGTCTCCAATCGCAATCGTCCGGGGCATGAAGAAAGGCCAATAGGTGTGAAAACGGGTCGGGGTCGGAATGGGGTTCGGTAATCTTACGGACTCTCGGGAATCGGGCAAGATTGTTGTTGCTGTCGCACTGGGAAAGACGAAGAGCTTGGGCTACTTTACGACACTCGGCATCCTGCTTTGATTCACGTTTTTCGACTGATCCATCAGCACGATATCCGCAGAGATTGTGGACAACTCCATCCGATGCTCCAAATCGAGCCCCCGGGTTTCTTTGACCTTGCTTCTGGCCAACACCGCAGGTGCAGTCGAATTGATCAACACCGCGTCACCTTTGGCGCGAAATGCGGTTCGAATCCCCCCATTGTAACGAAAGCTCTTCTCTCCAGAACCTTCGTTCTCACGCGTGTCGAGCAAATTCGAATCGCAGACCACCATATTGTGCTTCCCCGTACTTTCTAGCAAAGCCTTGCACTGGATCTCAAAATTGACATGATGCCGGGAAGACCGGGCAACGGTGACAGCCGAAAACTTCAGGGGCTTACCGTCGACTTTCAGGCTGATCTTGGAACTCCAACCGCCAGCCACGTGCTTTTCCAATTTATCCAGCAGACGGTTTTCGATCGCCAACACGTCTTTATCTTGAAGCGTCTGGGACGCCGGCGAAGAAGTTGGCTTTGACACCCTGGTTTTAGGTGGCTGTTGTTCCTCGCTTGGCAACGATTTGTCGGCTTGAGTTTCTTTTGGGCTGTCCGGGTCAATTTTCGCCAGCAGTTGAGCATGTTCCCTGGCGTCGATGGCTTGAGAGTCTAACAGCATGTCGGCCATCGTTGCTGGAGAAAGCCCCACCCGCCAGTTAACGCTGACCTGCTGACCGCGGACGATGACCTCGAACGACCTTTCAATTTCGCCCCGCTCAAATTCGTGGGCCAATACCAGCCCGGAACAGCAGATGGTCGCCAGAATCGCGGGCAGAATTCTGCCACACCAACCCCACGACCATTTAATCGCTTTCACTGACATCAATCTGTAGCCGTCCCGTTCGCAATTCGTTACTTGCAGGATATTATAGGCCAACTGAAGTCCGGGAGGAAATGAATGAGCCACAACACCGTCCTCGATCGCGAGTTTCTGGAAATACGATCCAGAATCCTCGATGTCGCCGCATCGCTTGACCGAGTCCACCGCAAGGATCCCAATCCCGCCGACGACCAGCGGATGCAGCGAATCGCCCAAGCCCTCGAAATTGTCCTTTCTGACTCGGCCGACAGGGCCGCACAGATCCAGTTGCT
This sequence comes from uncultured Pirellulaceae bacterium, assembly GCA_937928555.1. Taxonomy (GTDB): domain Bacteria; phylum Planctomycetota; class Planctomycetia; order Pirellulales; family Pirellulaceae; genus Mariniblastus. The sequence goes on along the minus strand of CALFWR010000163.1, from coordinate 12,507 downwards.
TTTTTCTCACGCCTACGACGAAAACTGGCGCACCGCATTTGGGTCCTGATCCGCCAACCTGCAAAAACACATGTACTACATCGATCCACACATTCACATGGTCTCCCGGACCACCGACGACTACGAGACCCTCGCCCGCATGGGCTGTGTGGCGATGAGCGAACCCGCATTTTGGGCTGGCTTTGATCGTGGCACCGTCGATGGCTTTCGGGATTACTTCCGTCAACTCACCGAAGTCGAACCCGCTCGGGCGGCACAATTTGGAATCAGACACTTCACCTGGCTGTGCATCAACGCCAAGGAGGCCGAAAACGTCGAGCTTTCCCGCGAAGTCATGGCCATGATCCCGGAGTTCCTGGACTGTGACAACGTTCTCGGAATCGGAGAGATTGGACTTAACAAGAACACGCCCAACGAAGCCACCGTGTTCCAGGAACACCTTGAGCTTGCGGTCAAGTTCGATCAACAGATCCTGATTCACACGCCACACTTAGAAGACAAATACCAGGGCACGCGAATGATTCTGGACATGCTGGGCGACCACAGCGGCATTGACCCCGGTCGGGTGCTCGTCGATCACGTCGAAGAACATACGGTCAAGGAAGTCATCGACAGGGGCTACTGGGCAGGGATGACGTTGTATCCGGTCACCAAATGCACACCGGCCCGTGCTGCGGATATCATCGAAACGATCGGCGCAGAAAGGCTGTGCGTCAATTCAGCAGGCGACTGGGGCCCCTCAAAACCAACCGCAGTGCCAGATTTGATCATGGAGATGCGGAAACGTGGTCACGCCGAAACGCTGATCAGGAAAGTCGTCTTTGACAACCCTCGCGAGTTCTTTTCGCAAAGCAAACATTTTGACTTGCAAGAACCGTCAACCAGGAACGCGTAGCGTGGCTGCCTGGTTTTTGGAAATTCGAAATGGAAATTCGAAACACAACCGCACGCATCCCCGATGAATTGGGCTGTATCAGGAAACTGGAATTCTCGTTGGGCAACCATTCATCTTGCCGTACTCAAAATCGAATATTTCAGATCTGGAACTGGGTAACTGGAACCCATAAATCCCGGCAGAAAATTTAAGATGTTCAGGGTTGGCAAGAATCTCGAAACGTTCAGTGCGTGTGAGTGACTTGAGGCTGCCCAATGGAACGACGAATTGCTTGCCATTCCAAAGCTGCACAGTGACATTGCCACTTGCGTCGAGCCCGAGAGGAACGCAGATGGCGTAACTCCCGTGGTGCTCGAAAAATGCGTTTAACAGCATCGCGGTGCATTCGAGGTCATCGCCCTTGGTCGTTTCATCGCGTCTGAATCCGACGATGAACAAGCCGTCTTCGCCGCGCTGCGCATTTCGAGCAAACGCAGAAAACGTCTCGCCCTCAAATTCAATATCGACCTTCTTGTTCAGCGGAAGCATCAACAGCTCAAGGCCCGATACCTTTGCACCAGAAATCGATTCGTCCCGCATTTCGCCGGCGATCCGGACGCCATCAATGAACACGGTGCAAGCGGCTCCGGCTGACGGCAAGCGATGGTATTTTCTTTTGTTCTGCTGCATGTTGCGTCCCAATAGCTGACTACAGACAGTATTGGCTTTTTCAGCATCGGAACTTGGATTCTGATGCCGATCAGGTAACGACTCACGATGATTTTGCGGAGTCGTTCGGGATTTGACGACAATTCGGAATTATCGAGCAACGACTATGCAGAAAGTACCGACGATGCCCCTGCCCGTGCCGCAATCGTGCCTGTCGGAAAACAGCGGTGTGAACCTCTGGCCCTGGATCAACCGGGCCAAATTTCGTAGTGGGATTCCTCAGCCGGAATTATTCACGACGACGGGCGTTAATTCCGCGTCTGGCCAACAGGATCAAGGGAAAAGCAGAATTCAACAAGAAATGTGAATCATCGGGTAGATGAAAACCACAGCGATCGTTTCATCGCATCTGAGTCGCGGATCACTGTCGGAGCTGATTCCGACGCCCACGCCTCGTGAATAATCCGGGCTCAGAGTTCCCAACTTGCAAAGGATTTCAGGTGAAATCTGCTACGACAGTGATTGTTTCGCCGATGCTTACTTGTTCACCCTTCCAACCAATTCCGCAATCGTGCCGCGCAAAAGATCCGTGCCACCAAACTCCATTCCGGCCCTTGTTAACTTTTGGGTATCGATCTGATGTTTGGCCTGTTTGTTCTGGCCGGCAACCTCTGCCTTACTTCCGGAAACCTCTTTAGCGATCGTCAAAACTTCAAAATCAGACACGCTTTGATCGTAGCAGCAGTACACTTCACCTTCATCATCCCGGATCTGCATGAGAATCCCGATTGACCTGGCAACATCCGCGACATGCACGACCTTTCGAGCCCGCGTCGCGACCACGTCTTTTCCTGCAACCACTTGGGCAACCATGTCATGCCAAAGGCTGTTTTCAATCGGATCGTCAATCCCGTAGATCGCGGTCGGTCGCAAAACACTCACCGGAACCCCGTCTCCCCGACCATAGCTCGACGCGAAAGCCTCCAGTGCGGCTTTGTGTGCGCCGTAGTGACTTTTGGGCCACAGCGGATGGGCCTCGTCCAGCGACCGGTCGTCCAAAATTTTGTCGTGAACTGCACCCGAAGAAACAAGCACAATTTTTTTCAGCCCTGCATCTGCAGCGGCTCGAATCAACATCAACGTGCCCACCACATTTCGCTGCACGTACTCGACAATGTCGCCTTCCTCGCCCTGGAAACGACGGCCGGGTTTGAAGTGCGCACTGTGAATCAGCACATCGCAGCCCTGAACCAGTTCCCGTGACGCTTCCTCGTCGCCCAACTCACCGCGCAACCAGTCCACCGACTCCGACACAGCCACGGCGGGATTGCGAGCCCAGCACCTGAGTTGGTGGTCTTTGCCCAGTTGAGCGATAATTTCGCGGCCCAAAAATCCCGTTCCGCCTGTCAACGCAACTTTCAATTGCTCTCTCCGTTTCAGTGTTTCAGTGTTTCATTGTGTGGACTCTTCGGCTCAGATACTATTGGAATATTCACAAATACAAAATGGACAACGACATGCCCGGATTATTCGCAATCGCCTCCAGCTCCAATCGACGTTTTGGCCTGTGCCTGTGCGTCATCCTCGCCACGTTCGCCTTGCAAGATAACGCCAACGCATGCCATCCCGCTGGCGAGCCTCTCACATTTACGGTTTCCCTGGATGCCGAAACACAACCGGTAAGTGGTCGAATTTACCTGATGTTCTCTCGCAGAAACCCGATGCCAATCAACGGGCCCAACTGGTTCGGCCCAGAGCCCTTTTTCGGGATCGACGTCGAGGATGTAAAAACCGGCGACCGGATCAAATTCGATGACTCTGCACTTGGCATGCACGGGAAACTTTCCCAAATGAAAAGCGGAAAGTGGAATGTCCAGGCGATTCTGGATCACGATTTCTTCAATGCCTCGGCCGCCAACGGACCGGGTAACTTTTTTTCAAAAACAAAGACCATCGAACTGGCCGACGGCGGAGAGAGAAACTTCGAGTTGTCGTTAAACGAAGTGATCGCCAAAAAACCCCTTGAAGACACCGACACTTTCAAGCTGATCCAGTATGACAGTAAACTTCTGAGCGACTTTCACCAACGACCCGTCTACGAGCAAGCCGCAGTCGTCCTGCCTCCGTCGTACAACACCGCTGCAAAACGACGCTACCCGGTCTATTACATCATCACCGGGTTTGGTGGAACCCTGCGGTCGATCAAGCAACGCAGTGCCCGCAGTGCCCCGGCCGCTGACGGTGTCGAGTACATCCGTGTTTACCTGACGGGCCAGTGCAAGTGGGGACACCACGTTTACGCCAACAGCGCCACCAACGGTCCGCGCGGCGACGCTCTGAATCGGGAACTGATTCCGCTGATCGACGAAAAGTTCCGCACCATCGCCAAATCCACCGCGAGATTTGTGGGCGGTCACAGCAGCGGTGGCTGGTCATCGCTGTGGCTTCAGGTCACCTATCCAGACACCTTCGGTGGCGTGTGGAGCACCGCTCCGGATCCGGTTGACTTCCGCAACTGGCAGGGTTCAAACATCTACGCGGGCGAGTCAGTATTCTTCGATGACGCGGGCAACAAGCGACCTTTGGCTCGGCGCGGCACCACGCCTTCGATTTGGTACAAGGACTTTTGCACGATGGATGATGTGCTTGGCCGCGGCGGACAGCTGAAAAGCTTCGAAGCCGTTTTCAGTCCACGCGATACCAATGGCAAGCCCAAGTTGTGTTGGGACCGTGAAACGGGAAAGCCCTTTCCGGAAATCGTCGAGTACTGGAAGCAATATGACATCAGTCTGAAACTGAAAAACAACTGGCCGCAGCTTAAAGATAAACTTGCCGGCAAGATCCATGTCTACATGGGTGACACTGACACGTTTTACCTTGAAGGTGCCACGATCCTGTTGGGCGAACGGATGAAAGAACTTGGCAGCGACGCCAAAGTCGAAATCTTTGCCGGCAAGGACCACAGCAATTTGCTCGACAGAAAAATGCGATCGCGAATCCGCACAGAAATGTCCGCCAAGTTTCGCGAACACCACCAGGTCGAGGGTACGTGGTAATGACCATCGGCCATGATTTGCCCGAAGGTGTTCAAATTCGGCTCGCCACCAACGCAGACTGTGACGGGATCATTGCATTGATCGATGGCGTCCTGGCCGAATACGGCGACCGGATTTGCCTTGAGCCCGGTGGTTCGGAAGCCGATTTGAAGGACGTCGATCAGGCGTATCGCGGAATTGGCGGCGAGTTCTGGGTGCTTGAGAAAGAAAACCGCATCGTCGGCTGTCATGCGACTCGGCCGGACAGGGAAGATTCGGCCGTGTGTACCTTCAAGCGGCTCTACTTGGACATGATGCTGCGCGGAACGACATGCGGGCACGTGCTGATGCAAGCCACGATCGATTGGGCAAGGAACGGGAATTTTCGCCGCATCGAATTCTGGTCCGACACGCGTTTCGAGAGAGCCCATCGCTTTTTTGAGAAATTCGGTTTTCAAAAAAATGGCGAATCAAGGGAAATGAATGACTCCTCGGTGACTTATTGGGAGTACTTCTTCTATCTCGACCTGCGTTGAATCCGCATCAGCGTGGGTCAGACCCTTTGGATCCATTTTTGGAGGCGATTCATGTGGGCTCGAAAACGAATCGACATTTCCTGGCTGGACCTTGCCAAGGCCGCAGGTTTCCTTGCTCGTAGCACACCCAAAATGCGGCCTTCGTCGGCATGCAACTGGCCTGCGGTCGAGGCAACCTATTGCCTTTCGGTCAGAACCGCGCTGGACCTCTGGCTGACTGCCAAAGGTTTTGCTCGCGGAAGCGAAATTCTTTTTTCGGCGATCACCATTGCCGACATGGTCCGCATCGCTGAACAACACTCGCTGACTGCGGTTCCGATCGACTTTAATGTGGCCCTGCAACCGGACGTTCAACAACTCAAACGACTGGTCACGCCGCGGACCAAAGCCATCGTGCTGGCTCACCTTTTCGGCAGCGTTATTCCGATGCAGACCATGGACGAGATCTCCCTGTTCGCCGAACAAAACGATCTGGTGATTTTTGAAGACTGCGCCCAGGGGTTTCAGGGCATTCGTTACTGCGGCCACGACGGATCTGATGCGGTCGCGTTCAGTTTTGGTCCGATCAAAACCGCAACAGCACTCGGGGGAGCGATCTTGCAGGTCCGGGATCCCGATGTGCGAGCGGCAGTCCGTACGATTCAGGCCGCCTGGCCACAGCAAAGCCGTTGGTCGTTCGCCAAACGGGTCGCCAGATACTCTTTGCTAAAATTACTTGGCTACAGGTTGTCGTTCCGGATTCTTACATTTCTTTGGAGTCGATGCGGTCGTGACATCGATCAGCAATTGGGTTCGATGGCAAAAAACTTTGGCGGCCAGTCGCTCTTTGAGGGATTGCGAAAACGGCCTTCGGCCCCGCAGCTTCATCTGCTCAATCGTCGCGTGAGTCGGTTCGATTCGCAGCAACAGAAGCAAAAGCTGTCGATGGGTTTGCGTTTCGCGCATCAAATCGGTAACCCATGTCTGCTGGCATGCAGCAACAGCGAACGCCGCAACTTTTGGGTATTGGCGGTTCGCTCCCAACAGCCCCGGCAACTGGTCGCGACTCTCAGACGGGCTGGCTTTGACGCGACGCAGCGATCCTCTCTGGGCGTCGTCGATGCGCCCGATGGATTCTCACCGGCGGTTCAGGCTCGAAACTTCATGGACGAAATTGTCTTTCTGCCGCTGTACCCCGAGATGCCTCTCGCGGAAGTCAAACGCATGGCGGGCATCGTCCGCAAAGTCGAGGACACTCAAGACTCGCCCCGGTTTATGCCACGCCCTCTTCGGCCAAAATCTTCTGCATCTGTCGCCGATGAAGCCGTAGATGCTGCCATGCGATAACGACCAGCCCTTTGGCATCGACGCGGCCGAACAGCGGATGAAACACAGTCCCGGCAGCCTGCTGAAGACGCGCCTTCTCCACGAGGTTGTTCACGGTGCTGACAAAGTGCCATGCATTCTCCCGAAACAGCTCCGCGCCGGATTCGTCGTTGGTCCCGGGCACAAAATAACGATAGCCGTCCAAGGGATCGTTGTCGCCAACAAGATCCGCAAGACATCGCAGCAGAAAGTCTTGGTACTGGTTCAAATGATCCACAACTTCAAGCACCGACCAGGAAACCGACGTCCGCCGCAGCCCGGTAATCCGCGGAATGTTTGCTTCGTCGCCCAGCACTCCGTAGTCATGCCCGTCGAGAATCTTCATCACCAGTTTCGATTCGGACTCGTACGCCGAAGACAGGTTTTTCACAGAACGCGTCAGCCGTGCGAACGAATACGCGGCCCCGGACACAAACCGATCCAGCCCCGGCAAGTCCGCTTCGAGTTGATCGACTTCCCTTTCGATGGCGGTCTGTTGTGCGTTCATGCGTTGCCAAAAGTCCTGTTGTGGCCGGCACTCGCTGGCACTTGTGCAATTCTAGTTGGCGATACCAAGCGGTTGCTGATTGCCGGAGCTTTTGCCTTTGTCACTGCGAAACGGTTTCTTGGACTCGTAGAGCGAAAGCCGACTTTGGTAGCCTTCTTTTTCACCCTCAGGAGCCAACTTGACGGCCTTCTTTTGAAACTCAATTGCCTTTTCAAAGTCACCGTTTTCAGCATGCGAAGCAGCGACGGTATCGATAAAGTTCCAATCCTTGTCACCACTGATTTTGAAAGCTTTTTCCGCCAGCTCCAACGATCGCTTTCCGTCACGGAAGTCCTCTTCCGGGCAAACCGCAAGGAACCACGCAAGACCATTGAGAGTTTCGGGAGCGTTAGGGCCAAGCTCAAGGGCTTTCTCAAAATCCTCAATCGCTTTCTTGTACTCGCCCTGCCCCTCGTAGGCGACCGCACGATTACTGAAAGTCGTCGGGTTCTCTCCGGTCAGATCCAGGCAACGCTCGTAGTCTACAATCGCATTTTCAAACTCATTGCGAGCGACGTAGCACACGGCCCGATTGTTGTACGCCAGTGACAATCGTGGAGCATATCGGATCGCACGGTCGAGGTCGTAGAGGGCGTCGTCAAGTTTGCCCAGTTTGTACAGCACCCAACCCCGGTGGTTCAGGGCTTCCGCGTTTTTGGATTGAATATCGACGGCCTTTTCAGCCTGCTCGAGAGCTTTCTCCAAGTCGTTTCGCGACAGGTGGATGTTGCTCATCCCGATATAGCTATCGGAGATTCGTTTGTTGATTCGGATCGATTCGGCGTAATCCTCTTCTGCTTCGTCGATCAAGCCGGCATCATGTTTGGCGCTGGCGCGATTGATGAAGTACCACGGATTTCTTGGTTTGATTTCCACCGCTTTGTCAAAACTCTTGATGGCTTCTTTGTGAGCACCGGCGGCGTAAAGAACATTGCCAAGGTTAAACCACGCATCGGCGTATCCCTTGTTCAACTCAAGGGCTTTGTTGATGTTGTTAACCGCCAGTTGCCGCTGACCCATCGCATTATAAACAATGCCGCGATTGGAAAACGTTCCCGGGATTTCCGGATTGATCCGAACCGAGCTATCCAGATCCGCTATCGCCTGGGAGAACTTTTCGTTCTCCCGGTAGATCATGCCACGGTGCGCGTAAGCCGCAAAATCCCGCTCGTTGGTTTTGATCCGATCCGAGTAATAGGCCTCTGCATCGCTCAGGTTCATCACGTATTCAAGCGGAAGCCAACCGTTGACACCCTCCAAGGCACACCACTTGCCAAGCCTGACTTCAATGATCGTGTGGATGCCTCCTTCGAATACCTGGCCGACCTTTTTGTTTTTAATTTTGGTGGGATACGTTGCGGTAACACAAACGCGGTCACCAATGTTTTGAGCACAAACAAAACCCGGCAGGCTCAGTAGCACAACAGTTAACAGAATGGCACGCAGAATGATCTGAATTTGACGCATGGTTGAAAAGGAAAAGCAAAAACTGGAAACGGTCGACAGAAACGGTATCGTCACATATTAGAGGAAGAAATTATTCCACAGTCCCAATTTTTTCAAACACCAAAAAAGTTATCTCTCTCCCACGCCGACAGCGATTTATCACTGTTAAAACCGCGTCAACCGGAGCCCAAAACCGCCGCTTGCAAGGCAATCGCTGCGTTTTAGCGGCAGGTTACTGGGGCTGCGACGCCAATCAGCACCTGCTCCACACGCCCCACGCGGTGACCATCAGGCCTCATCGTCGCTTTCGATGATCCGGATCGCCAGTTCTTCGAGTTGCTCGACGTCGACGCGGTTGGGAGCTTCGGTCATCATGTCAGCCGCTTTTTGAGTTTTCGGGAACGCAATACAGTCGCGGATATTTTCCAGGCCGCCGAAAAGCATCACAATCCGGTCGATCCCCAACGCAATCCCGCCATGCGGAGGTGCCCCGAACTGCAGCGCGTCAAGCAAAAATCCAAACCGCTCTTTGGCCGATTGAGCATCCAACCCAAGCAACTCAAATGCCCTCGATTGAATGGCGCTGTCGTGAATACGGATCGTGCCACCGCCAGCTTCGTAACCATTGATAACCAAATCATAGGCCTTGGCCCGCACATCGCCGGGAGCCGACTGGAGCTTTTCAAGATCCTCATCCAGCGGCGCGGTGAACGGATGGTGCATCGCGTTCCAGCGATTGCCTTCTTCGTCGTAGTCAAACATCGGAAACTGCACGATCCACGAAAAGTGCATCTCCTTGGGATCGTAAAGCTCCAGAGCCAAGCCAACTTTCTTGCGAAGCGCATACAACGCCTTGCAACTGGTGTCCCACGTGTCGGCGATGATCATGATCAGGTCTCCGGGCTTGCCGTCGGTCCGTGATCTGATTTCGTCCAGTTGTTCCTGGGTAAAGTTCTTTGCGATCGGAGAAAACAACGAGCCGTCTTCTTCGATGCGGAACCACGCCAGTCCCTTGGCTCCAAAATTCTCCTGCACGAACTTGGTCAGCTCGTCAATCTTTCGCCGGGTAAAAACTGCTGCCCCGCCCGGCGCATTGATCGCCCGGACATGGTTCCCGGCATCGGCGACCGATTTGAACACCCGAAACTCAACCGTTTTCGCAAGATCAGTCAGGTCCACGATTTCCACACCGAATCGCAGATCCGGCGCGTCATGACCGAAACGCGTCATCGCCTCGTCGTAAGTCAATCGCGGAAGCGGCAACGGCAAGTCCAACCCGAGAATGTCTTTGGCCAGTTTTTGCATCAACCCGTCGATCATCCCGATGATGTCATCGGAATCGACAAAGGACATCTCAAGGTCCAGTTGTGTGAACTCGGGCTGGCGGTCGGCCCGCAGGTCTTCATCGCGAAAACATCGGGCGACCTGAATGTAGCGGTCGTATCCCGCGATCATCATGATCTGCTTGTAGATCTGCGGCGACTGCGGCAGTGCATAAAAAGTCCCATTGTGAACCCGGCTGGGGACAAGGTAGTCGCGGGCACCTTCGGGCGTACTGCGACCAAGAATCGGCGTTTCGACATCGATGAAGTCATGCGCGTCAAAGTAGTCCCGCATCCCTTTGATGATCCGACTGCGAAGCACCAGCGTGTCCTGCATCGCCTGGCGTCGCAGGTCGATGTAACGGTGCTTCAATCGCGTGTCTTCGTTGGGAAGCTCATGTTGACCCGGCGTGAACGGCGGAGTCTTTGATTCGTTGAGCACCTGCAGTTCGATCACGACTACCTCGATGGCCCCGGTGACCATTTTAGGATTCTCCTGACCGGCAGGTCGGTTCCGCACGGTTCCTTTCGCCAGGATCACGAATTCATTTCGCAGTTTCCCGGCAAGCTCCAGCATCGCGGCGTCGCTTTCGGCACCCACAACGATCTGCGTTTTTCCGTAACGGTCGCGCAGGTCGACAAACACGCCTCCGCCATGGTCACGAATTCGGTCTACCCATCCGCAAAGTGTGACTTCCTGTCCGTCGTTGGCTTTTGTAAGCTCGCCGCAAGTGTGAGTCCGTAGCACGTTCGTCCCGTCGCTATCGTGTAATGGTGGCCAATGGCAAAGCCCAACAATATCGCAGGATTTCGGATTAACGCAAAGCCCGAGGCCGTAACGGTCAAGTGCTCGGCATTACGGCTTTGTAAGCCAGCGATGCCGCACGTTGGTTCCCGCTCGGGCCACTTGAACCGGAGTTATTCACGACGACGGGCGTTGATTTGCGTTGAACCACACCGCCGCAAAGGTCAAAGCTGGATTGTCACCCAGATTTCGGTTCACCTCGTTGGCAAAGTCCACAACAGAGACTTTTTTCTGACCTGCACCGCGTTCATCGGACGAACTGAAAGTCACGCCCACTCCTCGTGAATAATCCGGGCTGAAATCACTTCGTCCCTGTTGGAACCCCAAAAAGATGCCTCTCCGGTCCTGAAAACAGAACACAACAGAGGCAATGAGTTCGCTACCGGCCAGCGCTACTGTGAGCAATCATTCGGAGCAACTGCCGCCTTGGCAGTTTCCGGCCGCAAGTCCAAGCCCCAGCAGCATTCCACTGGCCGAACCAATCAGCCCGACGTTGACCGGGATCTGGTACGGATAGTCCGCGATCGATTTCGGCTTGGTGACCCGCGTTCCACCATCGCGACTGTCCAGCAGGGTCTCACGAAGCTTCATCAGGTGATTCGAAATTGTCAGCGAATCAGCATCCGCAGGAAAGTCCTTCAGCTCCTGGTGTGCGGATTTGAGGTTCGTGTACCAAAAAGAAATATCGGTCTTGGGCGTGGAGTAAACCCAGTGGCTGCTGCCTTCAACAAGGTCTTTTTCTTCCAGGAAGTCAATCGCTTTACCAAGCTCCTGTTCCGCCAGGACGACGCTGCTGGCGTCCGCTGCGTTTTTCAAATGCCCGCTACATCGTTGCTCGAACTCGATCTTTCGCGGGACGGTAAATACGATCGTCGCAATCAATACCACGACCGACAGGACAGCGATCACTACTCCAGCTTTTTTCATTTCAATCTCCATAACCAAACTTCAGGTTGCATAGAGGTTTCGCTATGGACCGCCAAATATTGGCGAAGTTGTCTAACTTTTCATCGGCAGTTCCCAAACGAGCCAATGCCCAAACGAGCCAATGCCGCTCGCTCTGCCTTCGCAAGCTCAACGTCCGACTTCATCCAGTTTGGCGCCGAGGAAGCCTACCTTGTATCCATTTTCAACAAGGATTCCCGATGCCTTTGAGTTCACAGTCAAGAGAATAATCAGACCGAAGCAAGGTACCAATGCAAGGATTCCGTACGTAATTCCGATCCATCCAACGTAGACCTTCCGGCACAGGTTGAACACAAAGTAAGCTCCACAGCCAACAACAGCCAGAGCCAGAGGAAACATCATCAAAGGTCTAATGTCTGCCGTCTGCCGGAAAGATAAACTGGATCGGGATCAGGCAGAAATACGCCAAAATGCATTTCATGATGTGCTTCTGGTAAGTCGCGACGGCAACGACATCATGCATGCTCCCACTAAGCACACCTTTGGCTCGTTTCGGTGTCTGCGCGGGAGATTGAAAAGGATTTTCGTTCACAGCATTCTCGCGGATTCAACAATGGTTAGGGTAAATTTAAGTTCGTCTTTTGCAACGATCATGGATCGCTGGTACGTGTTTGAACCGGAATTATTCACAACGACGGGCGTTGATTGCCATTTAAGCCCGGATTATTCACGACGACGGGCGTCGATTCTTCGTCTGGCCAACAGAGGCAAAGGAAAAGGTGAATTTCAACAAGAATGTGAATCAACCGGTAGGTGAAGACTACAGCGATCGTTTCATCGCATCAGCGCGGATTATTCACGAGGCGTGGGCGTAACTTTCAGTTTAGCCAATGAACATCGCACCGGTTGGAAAAGAGTCTCTGGTCTGGACTTCATCAACGAGATGAACCGAAATCTGGGCGACAATCCAGCTTTGACCTTCGTGTCAGTGAGGTTCAACGCAAATCAACGCCCGTCGTCGTG
>CALFWR010000162.1 GCA_937928555.1 uncultured Pirellulaceae bacterium | reverse complement strand
TACAAACCGGAAGTGAATACCAAGACCGGGATTTACATTGACGGGACATTCAATATTACCCCACTTCATCGCGCTTACTGGTCTCCGATACTCACGGAACGGTTAATTAAACTCGGTGCGGACGACAACGCTAAAGATTCTTCCGGGAATACACCCAAGGAATGGCGAGACCGTTAACCATCGCCAATGACGAGATAACAATTGAGTGTTTGACTTCGCGGGCTCATGTTTTTGGGATTGGATCGGTGAACAAAAACAAAGGCTCCAACAAAAACAAAGGCTCCAGGAGCCTTTGATTTGTTCCCGTAGTAGCGAATCTGTGAAATCGCGGCGGCAACGTATGCTGCAAGAAGCCGCGCACGAATTCGTTGCCGGGGACATTGCGTGTGCGACTTTGCGTTGTGTCACCGAGTTCGAGTTCGGACCTTTGGAAGATTCATCCGCCGATCAGGCCGATTGTTCGGTGGAAAGGCTTTGCAAGGTCTGCGGTTGTTCATTGATTCCGCATAGTATGACGCCCAAGCCAAGTTGGGCAACGGTCATGAATTCAAAGCATCGTCCCAGTTGGTACCCGCGTCACTGACGGCACAAGCTGCTTGCAAGTTACCACCGAAAGCTGGATTTCGCCTGGCAAATCCTTTACCAACTAGCGTGACCCGGTCGCAGCGCGCGACAAAGTTCAACGCACGATCTATCCGTGTGCGCCAAAACAAATTCCAGATTGCGATACCGTCTCAGTGACACACCGATAGACCGCAATTCGTTCAATTCGTTATCCACCTTAGCCAAATGGAACTGCCAGAACTTGCGCTACGGTTGGCCGCATGAGACCCGGATTCGTTCCACAATACGCCCCTGTATTCTTTGTCGGGCGTTCGCGTTGGAAAATCGCCAGTTCGGCCTATAATGTGGGTGGAGATGACTTATGACATTTGAACAAATCCTTACTGGCATTGATGCATTGTCGCCTTTCGAGCAAATTCGAATCGTGAATGCTATTTGGGACAAACTCCCTGATGACGTCGGCGGAATCCTTCCAGATACCGAATCTGAGATTTTGAACGAACGATGGCAACGGTATCTGGACAATCCGGGCTCTGCAATCACCGAGGAAGAGTTTCGATCCCAGCTCGCAGAAAAACGGGCTAAATGAAACTCTTCCTACTCGCTGATGCTCGGATTGATGCATTTGACGCGATCGACTCATTCAACATGTTGGCCACAGGCTTGGGCGACGAGTTCGAAGATGAGCTGTTTGCGTGCTTCGGCCGAATCAAAACCAATCCGGAACATTTTGCAGAGAACGAGGACGGCTTCCGCATGGCTCGACTGAAACGTTTTCAGGCGGTTGTTTCGTTCAAATTGCACGAAGAACGAATATTTGTCGCCCGGATCCTAGTGAATGGTCGTGAAAAACTAATCAGCGGTGGATAAAACAAATTAGAATTTGACATCGCGTAATGAGGGACGAACGTAGCCGATGTTCAAGTTCTCTGTTCAAGAAGGCCCTGAGTTGTCTTGGGGGTTTGCTTCTGTGCGGGTGGTAGTTCCATGCTGCCAGCGAGGCCTGTTTTTGAATTGCCAGACCGCTGCATGGAAGAAGCGATGTAGATAGTGGCTTCTGACGATGATTTTTGCAGGCAAGCGCTGGGCGATCGGCGTGTTTGACATCGCGGAGGGTGGGTCTGCCGTTGGGCCACTGCTGTCGATGGCGATGGTAGGCGTCATGTTCACCCATCACAAACACAGATGGAACAAAAAAAGGGCACCTGCCTGCGCTGGAGCAAGGCAACTACCCTGTTTGCGGGTGACGGCGCGTTAGTTCAGACTGCTTTGACAGGCGTCTTGAATCTGCACGTCCGCAACGTGAATTTTGGGTTTGGACTTTGGTGTTGGCCGCCACGCCGCGTCGCCACCGACATCCGTCTCTTCGTCCCAGAAAAGCTTCAACGCTAGTTGTGAACAGCGCTCTTGGAATTGAGCCGCAGTGTCACCGTCTCCATCGACGACAACTTTTTCCTGCAAGTCCAGTCGCCCGGGAAGAATTCGGCAGGCGATGCGAATCCGTGCGTGTTCGTTCAACGGACCAAGGTACAGTGTTCGGTCGATGCGTCCGGGCCGTGACGAAACTCCATCGCATGGCGTCCCCAGCGCCGAATCGATATGCTCGACGTGATTGGTCGTGATCGCAACGTACAAACCGTTGGCTCTCTGAATTCCGTCCAGGCAGTTCAGCAAGCAGTCAAACGTCAGCCCCTGGCTATCGGTGCCTTTGGCGATGTTTTCTCGCCCGTGAAAAACTGCGTCGATATCTTCGATAACGGCCATGCATGGCGTCTGCGAAATCATCTTGGACCAGGCTTCCTGAAGCTCGTTATTGAGCAAACTTGCGAGGTCGTAAATAAACACCGGTAAGTCCAGCTCTTCGGCGATCGCGCGGATCAAGGCTGTCTTTCCGGTTCCCGGAGGCCCGTGTAAAAGTACGCCGCGTCGCCACGGAATGTTTCGCTGCCGATACCACGATTCGTTCTCTTTCCAGAATTTGGACTCCTGAACCAAACGTAGTGCCTCGGTTTGCAGCGACAACTGGGACACAGGCGAGACGCTGCCAGCGGGTTCGGTACCGAGCTGGTCGAAGGTCCATCCGATTGGTCGGTGGTGCATGCACGAACGCGTGTCACCAGAAGTCGTCGGGGCTCGGCCGGCGGAAACGGACTTCATCTGGAACGCGCCCTTTCCGGCGCTTCCAAAGATGTGCCGCACGAAGTGTCGTCGCTGTTGCTCGTCGGACGGGTTGCCGTCGTCACCGATGCCAACCATCTTTTGGTTGTAGTGTTCGGTGGCCTGTTCCACGAGGTTGTCGGGTCGAAACGTTCCGCGGAGGAAAGTCAAACTGAGCGTATTGTTTCCGTAGTCCCGCGAGGTGACGCCCATTTCGTCCATCGAATCATCGGACTCGTTGACTTTGGCGACCCACATCGGGCGCCGACCATTCCAGAACAACCGTCCGGACTTGCCGATGACTTCCATCGTCACCAACTGCGTTCGCCGGGTAGGCCGGACGTGCAGCAGCCACGCGGTGTACAGGCGCGGGCCAAATCGGGACGCATTAAACTTTTCCCGTAGCAGCAGTTGAACCGCATCGGACTGATAGCCCTGGACGGTAATCGATACGACCATCCACGAAGTTATGTACGAGTAGAAGCCGCGGATGTAGCCCCAGCAGGTCGCAATCAGACCGGTGATGGCTGCACCTCCGGCCAGAATCCAGGCATTTTCCATTGAGGCACCAGAAGAAAAAAGAAAGATCAACATCGAACACACAGACAAAAGCGAACAGCGATTGGTTCGCACGATCGATGGGTTATGATGAAGGTTTACAAGTTTTCTGTTGGCAACGTGTTGCGGTTCCTCGTTCTTGTCATTGTTGTGTTGTTCGTTTCGGCGATCCCGTTCGTCGTGGCCGGTGCGTGGTTGGAGCCGTGGATCGAAAAGTCGCTTGGTGATTCTGCCGGCGGGAGCACGTTGTTGGCGAACCCACTGGCCGCCGGTTCGCTGGTGGTGGTGATACTCGGCAGTGACATTTTCCTTCCTGTTCCCAGTTCGGCAGTTTGCACCTGGGCCGGCAAGGCGCTTGGTCCGTGGGGCGGCACGTTGGCTTGCTGGATCGGGCTCAACATCGCCGCTGCGGTCGGATATTGGCTTGGCCGCAGCTTCGGTTCGCGGGCGGTTGAGCGATTCGCGGACCCGCAGACCGCTGCTTCGCTGGAGAAGCTTTCCCGGGGCTCTGCGACGGCATGTTTGGTTGCCTGCCGCGGATTGCCGATCGTCGCCGAAGCCAGCGTGTTGCTGATGGGGATCCGCAAACTGCCGCTTGGCCAATTCTGGCCGCCAGTAATGCTGGCCAACGCCGGGGTCGCTGCGGCGCTCTGTGTGCTGGGGTCCGTGTCGGCGCGGTACTCATTTTTTCCAAGCGCTTTGGCGATCTCGATTGCGTTTCCGCTGCTGTTCATCGCGTTTTGGAAATGGAGAAAGCGATGAGCCGACAGTTGAACGTTCTTTCTCTGCAGCCCTGGTACGGCGGAAGCCATCGCGACTTCAACGATGGCTGGATATCGCACAGTCGTCATGTCTGGGAGACGATCGGCTTGCCTGGCGAGAACTGGAAATGGCGGATGCGATTCGCGGCAATCGAGTTGACGCAAAAAGTTCGCGACCGTGCCGCAGCGGGGCGGTCATGGGACGCGGTGGTCTGTACGGACATGCTCAACGTCGCCGAACTGAAGTCCCTTTCGCGGTCGATCCGGGATTTGCCGATCGTCTGTTACTTTCATGAGAACCAGTTTGCCTACCCCAATCGTGGTGCGAAAAAGCCGGATCACCATTTCTTGTTTACCAACTTTGTCAGTGCCATCGCAGCGGATGCGATCTGGTTTAACTCGGCGTTTAATCTCACGACCTTGACCGACGGGATTGAGGCACTTTCTTCGCAAGCGACCGACTTTGATTCCGAGCGGCATGTCGAACTTGTCAAAGCCAAAGCACGTGTCATGCCACCGGGGATCTCGATACCGGAACTTGATTTTCAGGCAGTCGCGGCGGCAAGGCGGCAACGTGTGGAGTCCGGGGAACCGCTTCGGTTGCTGTGGGCGGCCCGCTGGGAGTACGACAAGAACCCCGATGACCTGCTCAGGACGCTGGATTTGCTGGCGCAGCAAAAGGTGCCATTTGTGATCAGTGTCCTAGGCGAGGAATCAATTCGAATCCCGGAGTCGATGACGCGGATCAAAACTCGCTACCAAAGTCAGGTTATCAATTGGGGTTATCAACAGTCGCGTGGCGAATATTGGCGGGTGCTGACCGAGTCCGACGTCATTCTTTCGACCGCGGATCACGAGTTCTTTGGGGTCAGCGTGGCAGAAGCCATCGCCGCTGGCTGTTGGCCGTTGCTTCCAAATCGGCAGGCGTACCCGGAAGCCATCGCTGCGACCGGGAGTGCGGAAAATGCTCGGCGGTTCCTGTATCCGCAAACCGCCAAGCAGCTTGCCACCAAAATCCGGCAGTTGCACCAAAACCGAAACTGGGACTGGGACGGGCTTTCGACGCTGTCGGCGGCCAAGCAAGCTTTGCGTTGGGGCAGCGTTGCGGAGGCTTTCGATTCGGAGCTTGAGAAGTGGGTGCGTTGAAAGTGGGTGCGTTAAAAGTGGGTGCGCTCAGTGCCGGACAGCGCAAACGCCACCAGCGGTGAAAACTACCCGCTGTAAAATTAACTTTCCATTATTGGCCCGACCGGCGCGACGTCGCTGCTACCACGAACATCGCGCCCAACGTACGGTTTTAGACTTTGACGTCGATCTCGTATCCTTTTCGCTGCTGACGTTCGATGAAGCTGTTGGCAACTTTGTCATCGCCAAAGTTCTCTGCTGCGGTGTCGTAAACGATCTCCCGATTGAGACGCAAGGCAACGTTGACGGCGTGGCAGACGTTCATCGCTTTATGGTGCGATTTGACGTCGGAGCTTGGTGTTTTTCGCGATTTGATGCAATCGTAGAAGCACTTCATGTTGGCAAGGTGAAAATCCTTGTTGTGACCCATCGGAACTTCGCCGCTGGCATACAAATCGGCGAACTTTGATTCATCCAAAGGATTGGACTTGAGTTCTTCGACGGGCTTGCCGTTGAGTTTCCCGCGGTTAACAAAGTACCGTCCCTTTTCGCCTTCGAACATGATGCCGTTGACGAAGCCTTTGTCTTCGGCAGTGTCGCGGACTTGCATTTTCATGCCGTCATCGAAGGTACATTCAACGTGAAAGTTCACCGCAGTGTTGAACTGATCGTCGCGCGTCGGCATGCCTTTGGCGTCCAGAGGTACCGGGTGGTTGGCTGAGATCGGGTTCATGCGAATCTTGCCAGCGTCAGCGCCGAGCTTGTTCATTGCCCACAGTGCGACATCCACATGGTGGGCTCCCCAGTCGGTCAGGCGACCGCCGGAGTACTCGTAGAACCAGCGGTAGTAGCGATGGGCGCGACTGAAATTGTGACCCGCGCCCCAACCGGTAACGTCGGTCATCGTGGGTGCTTCGCGATACTGCTTCAGTTCGCATTGGCCCTGCCATCTTTCCCAGTTCAGATGTTTTGGCGGTGCGACCGCCGGAAGGGGATCGGTGTTGCGGGCCACGCCAAGGGCCGTCGTAATCTGATTGACTTTTCCGATCCGGCCCTCGCGCATCATCGCGGCGGCTTTCACGAACAGATGTCCAAACTCGCTACGTTGCTGCGTTCCAACCTGAAAGACGCGGCCGGTTTCTTCAAGCACCTTGAGGATCTGCTGTCCTTCGCGGATCGTGAGCGTCAGTGGCTTTTCACAGTAAACGTCTTTGCCGGCACGCATCGCGTCGATGGCGATTTTGGAGTGCCAATGGTCGACCGTTGCGATGACGACGCAGTCGATGTCTTTGCGATCAAGCAAGTGGCGATAGTCTTCGTAAGCCTGAACGTTCAGCGGGCGGTCTTTCTTGCGATGCTCGTCCATGACGACTTGCAGTGCGCGGCCGGCTTGCATCGAATCGACATCAGATACCGCGGCGCAGGGGCCGTGGTGCATCGCGGCTTTGCCGAGGTAGGTATGGTAGCGGATTCCGGTACCGATAAAGCCAACCACCGGTTGGTCGTTTTTGTCCTGTCGCTTCGTCGCAGCGGCAGTCGAACTGGTGTGGGCGAACATGTAAGTTCCCGCCGCTGCGGCTGAAGAAGTTTGCAGGAATCGGCGTCTGTTTTGGTTGAAAGTCATTGAAAGGCTCCAAGCGTCGCGGTGTTTTGATGCCTTTCAGTAGAATCTGGCAGTTGGTTCGATGCAAGTTAAATTGTCGCTTGAGCCAAACTTGATGCAGTCCATTTTCGAAAAAGTTAGAAGTGTTTTTCAATTTTCGTCTGACAACGCGACCCGCTGGAACTAGTGCAGCGTTACTTCATAAATTTAGGATTGCTTGTCAAAGTAGCACATCTCTCCGAGGCTGTGGATTTATTGGTAACCCGACGCGTAAGCGAGGAATAGCGGGGATCATCGAGGCTCCTCGCTTACGCGTCGGGTTACCATTTGCACGATATGTTCCACGCGTTTGATAAATTCACAGCCTCTCCGAGACGTGAAAAATCGCCTCGGGGAGGCGAGCTACTTAATTGCCAACCCTAACCTTTAGCTGTCTCGCTGCACTAGTGTTAGTTGCCGCTGGCGCGTTCGAGCTGATGGACCTGAGTGCGGACGCCTTCGAGGTCAGGGTTGATCTGGAGAGCAAGGCGGAAGGCTGCGATTGCGCCGCCGATGTCATCCAGCTGTAGGCAGCAGTGGCCCATTCCGATCGCTGCGGGAAAGTGATAACGATTCTTGTTCAAGGCTTCGCAGCAGTCTTCGATAGCGGCGACGAAATCGCCTTCGGCGCTGAACGCGATCGCCCGCTGACTCCAAGCTTCGCTCAGATCAGAATTTTCCACAATCAGCTCATTCGCCAACGCGATCGCGTTTGACAAATCGTGTTTGTTGATCAGTTGGTAAAGCCGCTGCAATTGAGTTTGCTGTGAAGGCGTACCTTGGCGGCCCCAGATATCTCGTATGCCGTGGTCGGCAAGTAACCTGACGGCGCGATCGCGGTCATTGAGCGCTTGGCCCATGACCTCGTTTTCACTGTAAGTTCCAACGTAACCGATCATCAGAACCGCAGCGCGGCGGCTGATCGTTTGTCCGCAGTCGGCAAGCCGAGTCAGGGTGCCGATTGAATAGTGAGCCGAAACGTAGCGAATGAAATCGGCCGTGTTTTCGTCTTCGAGGTACCGCTGGTAATAGCGGTCCAAAGCTGGATATCGAAATTTATCCGACATGGTCGGAGGTGCCTCGACTTTAATGGGCGACGGATCGGCGATAAAATGGTCTTGTTGTGATCGCCGTGTTGCGGAAATTGAACATGATGACTATTTGCAACATGTCCGAGTCTAATTGGGCTGGCCGACTCGGACAATCATTCTGTTGCTTAACAGCCAAGGAACTTTCACTTTTCCACAGCCGCAAGCTTAGCCAGCTTCAAGCCTTAACGAATATATCGATTGCATAGGAATGCAGATGCAAGCAGAAAATCGATCCCGGGGTTCTTTCGCTCGTTCACGGCGCGTCGCTACCGTTTTTGGTGCCTGTTGTGCCACCTTTGTCGCTTGTACGTTTTCATCAAAAGCGATCGCCCAGCAAGAGTGGCTTGTTGGCAAACAACGGATCAGGGAGAACCGCAATCCGGTGTCGGTGACGTGGTCTCAATCGCCCTTGGGCGGGCAACTGGGCAGCCTGTCCCGGCAACGCCGAATCGCAATTTGGCTTGATCCTGACGTTGACTCTTCCGCGAAACAAACGATCAAATTCAGGAACCGCACCACCGACCAGGTGCTCTGGGAGACGGCTCAGGTCAATCAACTGGGAGCCACATGGGTAGGGGACGTTCTGTATATCGGGCCGCGTCAAAAAACCGATCGGTTACCGCACGTGATCGATGCGGTTTCAAGAAAGTTTGGCAAAGTAAAATCTGGTTTTCCGAATCGGGAGTATTGGCGTGGCGCCGCACCGACAACATGGCCGACGGCAGCAACGACGACCGAGATCGTGGCGACGTTTCGCCAGCAAGGCCTGGACTTTGAGGATCCTGACAAGCTGATTCCTTTTGACGTGCTCGCTGCGGCGGACTGGCCAAAGCTTAAGGGTGGGCAGAGGGTTTGTCTGTTTTTGGCGGGTTACGGATTGACGCTGGAAGTTGGGCGCAAGGGCAAGCCCAAAGTCGTCTCGATGCCGGAGATTGAGACTGGCAAAACGATTGTCTTCATTCCAGAGGACGTGCCGATTCCTGCTCGATTCGAGGGTCTGTGGAAAAAGTCACGGCGCGGCAAAGTCACCCTTAACGGGCCCGTCGATCAGATCGCGGATTTTGTGGCATGGAATGTTGAGCTTCAGGAGCCCAGCATTTCAGAAGACCAGATCGAGACTTACTCACTCAACGTGACCGAAAGTCGGGGGTCGATTCTAAAAGCCCTCGCCGAACAGACGGATCGTGAATTCGTTTTTGCACAGGAGTGCGTGGCGATGCTCAATGAGCGGGTCACGGTTGAAGCGAAAGACGCATCGTTTGAGGATCTGGTTGCCCAGTGCATGCAGGGGTCGGAATTGAAGATCGAGATTTCCGAGAGTGAGCTCAAGGTCAGCAAGTGATTTGGTGGCGAAAATTTATCCGTTGGCCGTGAGGCCTCGGGCCAGAAACCACAAACCGATTTCAAGGGCAGCTGGAGTGTTGGCTCTGGTTTAATCCGGGTTAATGTGCAAGGAAACGCCGGCGCGTTGGGGTGCCTCCGGCCCGAGGCGTTACGGTGCCATACGGCCTGTCGTTTATCGCCAAAGGTTCATTGGACCGGAAGCTGACAGTCCAGTCCAACTTCAGGTGTCGCTGGTGCTCGCAAAGTGTCAAAATGTCCGGACTTCTGTGAGTTGCATCCGTCTATGCCCGAAAATTTTGATCGCGTACGATATTCGAACCGGAATCGTTCGCGGTGACGGATGTCGGTCGCTGATGAATGACGCTCGGTGAATCACGCCTGACTATCGGCTTGCAAATCATCCAGATTAGAAACTCCTGACTTCCAACTCCCACCTGGTGACTGATCAAAATGGACTTTCTTGTTCCCCTGATTGCCCTCGCGTCGATGGAAATTGTGTTGGGTATCGACAACCTGGTCTTTATCACCATCGTCACCAGTCGCCTAGAAGAGAAACGGCAGCCGCTGGCGCGAAAGCTTGGTTTGGGCGTCGCATTGGTCTCGCGGTTGCTGCTGCTGGCGTTGCTGTTTTTTCTGGTTCACGGCGAGGTTTTCAAAAAGCCCGTTGTGAAATTGACCGACGTTGGCGTCCCGACCTGGGCAGTGGAAAAGATCACGACTCCGGATCTGAGCGAAGAGATCGAAAAACAGCTTCCTGCCGAGACGGTGGAATCGTTGCACAAGGAGCACTTTGACGAAGCCAACGGCGTGTCGATCAAGGACATTTTGCTTTTCCTGGGCGGTCTGTTTCTGGTTGGCAAGAGTGTCTACGAAATTCACGACGAAATCGGTCCAGGGACCGGGCACAGCACCAAACCGACAGCAAACTTTACCGGTGCGATCATTCAGATCGCAATTATGGACATCGTTTTCTCATTGGATTCGATTTTTACAGCCGTCGGCATGGCCGACGATTTGTCGGTAATGGTGGCCGCAATCGTGATTGCGGTCGTTGTCATGCTGATTTTTGCGGAACCGGTTAGTCGTTTTGTGAGCGCCCACCCGACGATCAAAATGCTGGCCTTGAGCTTCATGATTTTGATCGGTGTGATGCTGATCGCCGAAGGAGTCGGTGCCCACATCGACAAAGCCTACGTATATTTTGCTATGTTCTTTGCTCTGCTGGTCGAGTTACTTAACATTGGTCTGAGAAAGAAAGAGCAAATCCATGAGGCGGCACTTGATCCAAGCGGCACTTGATCCCCACAAATGACCCATTTATTGCTCGACACCGGCACGATCAACAATTGCGAGTTTAAGCTGCTATGCTTGAACTGCCCACTGCCGGACACGGAACATGAAAGCGACTGAGTACAGCGACATCGTTATTATTGATGAAACGGAACCCTGTCCGTATCTTGAAAACGAGACAGCCCGGATGCCGCTATGCATGCCATTGACGCGGGTCTCGCACCACCAGACCGACGAACGGCTCGCAAAAGGCTTTCGTCGCACCGGCGAATTTCTCTATCAGACCAATTGCCCGTCCTGCTCTGCGTGCCAGTCGATTCGGATCGACTGCGAGGATTTCGAATTTAGCCGCAACGCGCGTCGCGTTCTGAAACGGTGTGACGCCAGGTACCGTAAAGAGATCAATGACCTGAGTGCCGACGCTGAACGGGTGGCATTGTTCAACAGGCATCGTCGCGAGCGCGGGTTGGCAAAACGAGAAACGGACATCGACCTGGAAGAATACATCTGGGGCTTTGTTCGCAGTTGCCTTGATTCGTTCGAGATTTCTTACTGGGTCGATGAGAAACTGGCTGCGATCGCGATCTGTGACCTTGGTAAAGACAGTCTTTCGGCGGTTTACACCTACTACGACCCCGATATCCGCAGCGATTCGCTGGGCACCTATTCGATCCTGAAACAGGTCGAAATCTGCAAGGCCCGCAAGCTTCGCCACCTGTACCTTGGCTTTTATGTCCAGGACTCTCCGAATATGCTTTACAAAAGCAGATTCAGGCCACACGAACGACTGATCGCCGGTCGCTGGGTGCGGTTTGATAAAAAAGAATAGACTTCACAGAACGGGTGCAGCCATCATGTTTCGAACTTTCACAACGGCGCTGTGCGCCCTTGCAGTATTGACGACAGCCTCGCAAGTAACTGAGGTTTCCGCTCAGGATGACGCCAACAGGACAAAGGAGACTCTCACGGTGACCAACAAAGCCCTTCTCGACCCGTGGACGGGTCCTTACGGCGGAGTGCCGCCATGGAAAGACATCAACGAAGCGGACTTTCTGCCGGCTTTCAAAATTGCGATCGCCATGTCTGAAAAGGACATTAACGCCATCGTCGACAACAAGGAAGCTCCCACGTTTGCGAACACGATCGTGGCTTTGGAAACTGCCGGTCGCACACTGGACCGCGTTTCCACGATCTTTGGCGTCCACAGCGGGAACCTGAAAATTGGTGGCATTGCTGACATCGAAACCGAGGTCGCGCCGATGCTTTCGCAGCACTCCGACTGGATCATTCAGAATGATGGGCTGTTCAAACGTATCGAAGCCGTTTTTAACGGCGAAGAAATGAAAACGCTCAACGTGGCCCAAAAACGGCTTGTCGACAAACGCTATAAAACGTTCGTTCGTCAGGGAGCAAAGTTGTCTGCCGACGACAAGAACAAGCTTTCCACGATCAACACGGAACTGGCCAGTCTGTTCACCCGTTTCAGCCAAAACGTATTGGGCGACGAAGAAAAGCTTTTTACTGCGGTCGAAGAAAGCCGCCTGGGTGGACTGTCGCAGGGCGTCATCGATGGCATGAAAGCCAACGCCGAGACACGAAAACAGAAAGACAGCTCGATCGATGTCCAATACGTCATCAACAACACGCGGTCATCAATGGAACCGGTTTTGACTTATGCCGATGACCGGAGTCTTCGCGAGAAAGTCTGGAAAACGTACTACAACCGCGGCGACAACGACGATGAACGGGACAACAACGAGATCATTTCGGCGATCCTCAAGCTTCGTGCTGAACGGGCAAAACTGTTGGGCTATGAGACGCACGCCCATTGGAGGCTTGAGCCCCAGATGGCGAAAACCCCTGAAAACACGATGAAGTTGATGTTGGCCGTCTGGCCCAAAGCTGTTGCCCGGGTCCACGAAGAAGTCGCAGACATGCAGGCGATCGCAGATCGTGAAGGCGCCGGTATCAAAATCGAGCCATGGGACTATCGCTACTACGCCGAAAAAGTTCGCAAGGAAAAGTACGACCTTGATCTGAACGAAGTGAAACCCTACTTGCAGATGGACAAGCTTCGCGAGGGCATGATGTGGGCCGCGGGTGAGCTTTATGGTTTCGAGTTCAAGCCCGTCACCAACGTGCCGACTTTTCATGTCGATGTGAGCGTGTACGAAGTTCTCAAAAACGGCAAGCATCACGGGCTGTGGTACTTTGATCCCTACGCTCGCCAAGGCAAACGCAGCGGCGCGTGGATGAACGCCTATCGTCCGCAGGAGAATCTGGGCAAACCGATCACCGCGATCGTGTCCAACAATTCGAACTTCGTCAAAGGCAAGCCCGGGGAACCGGTTCTGATTTCATGGGACGACGCGATCACAATGTTCCACGAGTTCGGTCACGCGTTGCATGGATTGTGCAGTGAATGTGAATACCCCGGGCAGTCAGGAACGTCTGTGGCTCGTGATTACGTCGAATTTCCGTCGCAGATCAATGAGCACTGGTTGAGCACGCCCGAGATCCTGAGCAAGTATTGCGTACACTATCAAACAGGCGAGTCGCTGCCGCAGGCGTTGGTGGACAAGATCGAAAAGGCCGCCACGTTCAACAAAGGCTTTGATACTGTCGAATACCTTGCCAGCGCGTTGATTGACATGAAGCTGCACCTTGCCGGCAACGTGATCATCGATCCGGACAGGTTCGAGCGGGAGACGTTGGCGGAGCTGGGAATGCCGTCGGAGATCGTGATGCGACATCGCACGCCGCAGTTCAGTCATGTGTTCGCTGACGATGGCTATTCGGCCGGCTACTACAGCTATCTTTGGTCGGATGCGTTGACCGCAGACGCGGCTGAAGTTTTTGAAGAGGCCGGTTCGTATTACGATCCGAAAGTTGCCAAAAGTTTGTACGACAATGTTTTTTCAATCGGCGATACGATCGACCCTGCGGAAGGATTTCGTCGCTTCCGTGGTCGCGACGTCGACACGAGTGCCTTGCTTCGCAAACGCGGTTTCCCGGTTGATGGTCAGTAGCACGCGTGAGGGCTTCCAGTTCTCTCTTTCCGCACGCCCTCGCTGAAAAATCCCAAACCATCGGCCCGAATTTCCGACATGTCAAATCGGGTCGTTTGGTTTGGATCGAGAACTGACCCCGGATGATTCATGAGGCGTGGGCGTCAGAGTCAGCTGAGACAGTGATCCGCGACTCTGATGCGATGAAACGATCACTGTGGTTTTCATCTATCGGATGATTCATATTTCTTGTTGAAATTCAGCTTTTCCCTTGCTCCGGTTGGAAAGACGTAGAATCAACGCCCGTCGTCGTAAATAATTCGGGTCAATGCAAATCAACGCCCGTCGTCGTGAATAATTCCGGCTGACTACAAATCAACAAATCATTGCCCGCCGTTTGCTGCATATGTACGACCGGAACGCGGATCTTTTCTTTCCTTCATCGTCGCTCTGATCGATGCCTGCCGATGCTGAATCAGCTACTTACGTCAGCGACTATCGCAATGGTATCATGACGCAAAATGAACACAGGAATGCTGAGCAGATGAAAAAACGAGCGCCAAGAAACAAAACGCTTTCGTGTTCGCCGGCTGAGATTCGACTATACGAGCAGCAGTTGGTCTCCTTGAATTCTCCAGCTCAACGGTCGGCAATTGAGGACCAGATTGTGTGCCAGGACTTTCTGGATGCCGCCCAATACTTGCCATCGTCGAGTGTTGACCTTGTGGTAATGGACCCGCCGTACAATCTGTCGAAAAATTACAACGGTTCAGTTTTTCGAGAGAAGAAAGCGGTTGAGTATCAGGATTGGTTTCGGCAAGTCATCGAACGGGTTCGACCAACATTGAAGCCAACCGCGACGGTCTATGTTTGTTCGGACTGGCGGACTTCGATGCTAATCGCGCCGATTCTTGGTGACTTTTTCGAGATTCGAAATCGGATTACGTGGGAACGCGAGAAAGGACGTGGGTCCAAAACCAATTGGAAGAACAATACCGAAGACATCTGGTTCTGCACGGTTTCTGCCGATTATGTATTCAATGTTGATTCCGTAAAACTCAAGCGGAAGGTTATCGCACCGTACCGCGACGCCTCCGGCAAGCCCAAGGACTGGGATGAGGGTGCGGATGGCAATTTCAGGTTGACTCATCCGTCAAATGTCTGGACGGATCTGACGATTCCGTTTTGGTCGATGCCTGAAAATACCGATCACCCGACACAAAAACCGGAAAAGTTGGTCGCAAAGCTAATCCTCGCCAGTTCCAACTCGGGCGACATGGTTCTGGACCCATTTCTGGGCAGTGGAACGACCGCTGTTGTTGCGAAAAAACTGGGAAGGCAATTTTGCGGTATCGAACAAAACGCTGAGTACTGCTGTTGGGCAGCCAAGAGACTGGCAGCGGTTGAACATGACTGTTCAATTCAGGGCTACTGCGACGGCGTGTTCTGGGAGCGAAACAGCTTCAATGCGCAGGCGCAACGTTCGCAGGTCATTCAAGGGATCTGACACGGCGCGAATTTGACGGAATCGAATCTGGATTTCTGTGTCCGCTATTGCTCGGGAGTCTTTGCTGATTTGGGCTGCGGCAATTCTTCCAAAGTAAACAGAAAGATCGCGGGGTTGGGGCCGGACTGGGCGATGGCGATCAGTTGGCTTTGTTTGTCGATGTCGAAGACCGAAGGGCTGGCGCTAGCGCCAAGCGAGTAGTTGCGGCGTCGTTCTTTGCGTCGATGGTCCCACATCTCGACGCTGTTGGCGGAGCGGATCATGACGAAGCGACGATTCGGCGTGAATTGAATTTCGCGGATGGCAACTTGTTTGTTGAACTGCGACCGTAGCTTCTTGAAGTTCTTTCGGTCGACAATATGCACGTTCGATCCGACTTCGAAAGCGATTCGATTCCCATCGTCGGACAGCGCGGCGCTTGTGCGAATTGTGCTGGGGAAGGGTTTGAGACGTCCGTTTTGGGACTGGACGTTGCCCGCAGCGACGCTTCGGGAATCCATCGCCACAAAACTGGTGTCGCCCTTGGTGGTGATCGCAAGAACGGAGCCTCTGAATTTCGGAATCCCGCCCGTCATCTCACCGCTTGACGCCGACCACGCGAAAACCTCGCCGCTTTTATCCCCTGAAACCAGATGCTGACTGTCGGCAGTGAAGGCGATCGCGGAAACCTCAGCGGTGTGACCGGCGAAGTCTGCGACGCGCTTTGGATTGTCCCGGGCGTCATCGAGTTCCCAGACGGTGCAATTGTTGAGCGACGCGGTTGCGATTCGTTTGCCATCGGGTGAGGCGGCGATTTTGGTGATTTCGCTCGCTACGCCGGGATCGAAAGTTTTGAAACTCCAGTTGCCGTCGGCCCATGAGGCGATCGCGATTTGGTTGTTGGCGGTTAGCAAAAGCAGGGACCTTGATTCGCCTTCACCGATGAATTGGATGTCACGGATCGAATGAGCCAGATTTGGCGAGCGAGAAACCAGCCACGGAAGTTTGCCCCGAACGTTGTCTTTGTTTTGGCTTCCCTGTTGCACCAGTGGCTCACCCGCGACGATGGGGCTGGGGCTGCGCTGCGGTTCTTCCGGGGCCGCGTTTGGTTGACCGCCGGTCTCAGGAGCGTCACTGGAAGCGGTCGTGGAACGGCGGGCAATTTGGAACAGGAGTGCTTCTTGATCGCTGCCACGGGATGTCACCAGAAAATCGTCTCCCGCGACCAGGCCCATAAACGGCAGCGGGGCAGGGTCCCAGTAATCGGCGCCGGTTTGCTGGTTGGTGGTGATGGTGCGGACAAGATTATCGACCGAGTAAAAGACCAGTTCGCCGTCGTTGGAAAAGTTGACTTGAGGCCCACGGAAGCCCTGACTCAGCGGCGCAAGTTTTGTTTCGGATGTGGCGAGGCCGGATTTGCAGTCGATCGTGACAAGGGTATCGCCGGCGATGGCGGTGGCAATGTTGCTGCCGTCGAGATTCAGCCCCAGCACTTCAGCGGGAAAGGACTGATTGTTGTTGTTTGTTTGAAGGGGAATCTCGATTCGGTGTGCCGTACGGATCGCGCCATCGGGAATTCGATAGTCTGCAACAACAATGTGGCGACTGTCGTTAAATGCGATCCACTGATCATTGACCGCCAGGTTCGGTTGCAGGCTTCCGGGTACCGGATCAAGTTTGATGGTCAGGGGCTTTTTGAATTTGCCATCATCGAGCACCCATTTTTCAACCCGGCCCGACGCGAGGCGAATCCAAACGGTGGGGTCAGTGAGAGTCGCGCCGCCGTGAGGTGCAAGGCAGGCGACTTGCGAGCCGATTGGAGTGCTGCCAATTTCCCGGGACTGGGAAAGGTCAAAGGCACGAAGCCGATCATCGGCGTCGACATAAAACAGGACGCCATCATCGATCGCGGCAAGTGCCACGTCCAGGCCTGCTAGCGGCAGGCTGGAAATCTGCTTGGCGTCGAAGCCTCGCATTTGCACCCGAGCGATGTCGGCACTGGAAAGCTTGGGGGCCGACCAGACATTGGCATTTCGTCTGTTGGCATTACGCGTGGTATTGGCATTACGCCCGGTATTGGAATTTCTTCGGACAATCGGATTTGGGTTGGCGCGAGGATTTGGATCGCGACCGACAGGGTTTCTCTTGTGTGGGGCGACTTCTTCGATGGCGGCATGTGGCTGCATCGCCTTGAGCCTGCCATCGCCAGGCCCGTTTGCAGCCGCGACGGCTCTGCGGTTGTTTCGGCGGTCTCCCATCGGGGCAACGCCAGCAGGTTGGTCATCATCCTTGTTCGCATCGGGTTTGTCGCGACGGATGACGAACTCATCGCGAAAAGGGTCACTGCGATCGGCCAACTGGGTCTTGTCTGCGACCAGTTTGATGCGACCGTCCGGGAGAACACCATTGGGATCCAGAGGTGGCGGCGGCAGGAGTCTTTTGGGAATGCCCAGGCTCAGCAGGATACGGTACTCCCAGAATGCCAGTTCGGAGTTGGTGAATCTTTTGGCCGTAAACCACGATCCCGCCGCGACCAGAAGGCAAAACAGAAAGGTCGCGATCATCCAGAGTTCGCGAGATCTTCGGTGTCCGCGAAGTTCCTGCTTGGAGACCGGTCGCCGTTCAGGAGCGGGCTCTGGTTGGGGTGCTTTGGCGGTGACGTTTTGCTGGGGGGAATGGGCCGGGACAGGAACTTTGGCCGTTGGCAAAGGAATTTCGGCCGCAACGGCAGTTGGCTTTTCGAGGACGTCGCTGATGTCATCGAAGTCGGGCGAGAGGATGGGTTCGGGCTCAGGCTTGCGTTCAGGTTTGGGTTTGGGTTTGCGTTCTGGTTTAGGTTTGCGTTCTGGTTTGGCGGTTGTTGGCCTGGTATCGACTTTCGCAGTCGCCGCTTGGGGTTTGATCGGAGCTGAGGTCGATGGCGTCGGCGTTGGTGGAGGCGAATCGAGGCCATCGGCGACACGGAACGCGAACTGGCAAGCCCGACAACGGAGCGTCAGGTCGCCAACGTACTCCGGAAGCGAATGCCGCTTATGGCACTTGGGGCACCAGATTTTGTTGCCTTGAGACATGGAGGTTCCACTTTCTCACGAGTTGTTGGTCGATGCCGGGGATCGACGGAATCAAAAATCCAAAACCGGGTTGGAATCGATTGGCGGCGATGCGTCACCAACGACGGAGGGTTCAAGTTTAGCTTGTTCGTCGGTCGAACGTGTCGGTTCAGACGTTTTTCTTGAGGTGATACTTTTTGATTTTTCGGTCCAGGGTGGATCTTTCCACGCCGAGAATGGCAGCGGCTTTGCTTTTGTTCCAGGCGGTCGAAGCGAGGGTCTGTTCAATGTGCCGACATTCGACTTCTTCGAGCGACATGGGCCGATATTCCTGGACCAGTGTTCCGAGGTCGAACTGCGACTCGCTTGCGGTGGAAAGTTTTGTCAGCGTGAGGTCTTCCATTTCGATGGTTTCGCCCTGGGCGAGGACGACCGCGCGTTCGACCACATTTTTGAGTTCGCGGACGTTGCCGGGCCAGCGGTAGCGTTGAAGTTGGTGGCGGACGTGCGGAGAAAATCCGCGAATCTTTCGTCCGGTTTCCCCGTTGTATTTTTGTAGAAAATGATCTGCGAGAACCTGAATGTCTTCAGGGCGATGTCGTAATGGCGGCACATCGATCTGGACCACGTGCAAACGAAAGAACAGGTCCTTGCGAAATTTTCCTTCGCGGACTTCTTCTTCGAGGTCACGATTGGTTGCCGCGATCACGCGGACGTTGACCTTGATGGCTTTGGAGCCCCCTACGCGTTCGAAGGGATGGCCTTCGAGGACGCGGAGAAATTTCGCCTGGATCGAAGGGCTCATTTCGCCAATTTCGTCCAGCATCAGGGTGCCTTTGTCGGCCGCTTCGAACTTGCCTGCCTTGCGTTCTGTGGCTCCGGTGAAGGCACCTTTCTCGTGACCAAAAAGTTCGCTTTCTAGGAGCGATTCGGTGAGCGCGGCACAGTTGAGACAAACAAAGGGGCCTTTGTTGCGATCGCTGGAAAAGTGAACTGCACGGGCAACGAGTTCTTTGCCGACGCCGCTTTCGCCGCGAACCAAAACGGTTGCTTTGCTGGGCGCGGAGCGGGAAATCTGTTGGTGAACCGACAGCATCGCGGCGCTTTCGCCAATGATTTCGCTTTCAACATTCAGTTGGCTGCGAAGCAAATTGATTTCGTCGCGGGTTTTGGAAAGGTCATCGACAAGCTTCTGTTCACGGTAACGCGTGCGAAGAGCAAGGCCGACGGTTTCCGCCACCGCGAGGGTGAACTCAAGATCATCCGGGTCAAGGACGGCTTTGGCGCTGGTCGAGTAAAGATGCACCAGCCCAATCACGCGGTTGTTCAGGCGGATAGGAGCACAGATGACACTGGTAGCGTGGATCTTTCCACTGGAATCGCGCAAGCCCAAAGCGCTATCGTCCTGAACGTCTCGGGCAAGGACAGCTTCGCCATTGCGCAGAACTGTCTCGGTCAGGAAGGAAGAAACCCGTTGGTACTCCGGGCGAATCGTGCTGGACCAGGCAAGGATTTCAAGGTGTTCGGGGTCGGTCGTGGTGCGGCGTGAGCGTGGCACCATCATCACGGCACCGGAGTCAACGCCGGAAGCTTCCATGAGATTGTCCAGGGCCATCCTTGCCACGCCCCGGGCGGTTGTTTCTTTGGCCAGGTCAAAAGCCAGTCGGCAGAGTTTGGTGGCTGCAATTCCGAACTTGGGGATGGCGTCTTCGAGTTCGGGTGGATCCTCTTTGTCCAGAAAGCGAGTTTTCTGTTTTCGGTGGGTGATGGTTGTCGGTTCGGTCACCGAAATGTCGGTCTGGGTCACCTCTTCATCGATGTCGCTGACTTCTAGGCCGGTAACGGTTTCGCCAATCTCCATGCGGGAAAAGACTTTTTGTTTGTCTTTGTCGCCGTAGGCGGATGTGAGATCCTCCACGAAAGACATTTGAGTTCCGGCAATCCAAACCACGTCGCCGACGACCAGTTTTCGATCACCGGAAACCCGTTCTTCTCCGACAGAGGTTCCGTTTCGACTACCGAGGTCACGAACCGTCCAGGCACCGTCGGAAAAAAATATTTCGGCGTGTTGGCGGCTCGCCTGGTCTTCCTTGATCACGATCTGATTGACCGGTGAACGTCCAATTGTGATGGTTCTGCCGGGCGTAAGCCGGAAAACATCCGACCATTTTTGACGGTCACGAATGACCAGGTAGGCAAATCGCGAGTTTGGGGCTGACTTTTTGGTTTTACTTGCCATTATCGACCGTGAAATGATGCCTTCTGTCCGGCTTGACCACAGCCTCGGTTTTTGGACGTTATGGCCGGAATTTCTTGATTTTAGCGGGTTCGGCAGTTACTGTTGGGATGGCGGATCAAATCCTGCAAATCGTCCCAATGGTCGAGCTTCTCCTGTCCCTCTATATGGTACCCGTTGGGGTATGTTCATTTCCAGTGTGACCGGAAAGATTCGTTGTCGGGTACGATTAAGCGGACATTTCGTTCGATACGCAATGGGTTCGCAACTTTTGCAAGAGTAAATCATGAACCGGGGCTGGATTACCATTCAGGAGCATGCCATGGCGTCACGTTATGCCAATCGTATTTTAAGTTTATTGTTTGTCGCCGTAGCGGCAATTTTAGTCGTTCCAGCTACCTCTTACGCCCAATTTGGCGGCGGCGGAGGCGGTGGTGTTGGAGGCGGCGGTGTCGGAGGTGGTGGAGTCGGCAACACGGGAGGGAACAGTGTTTTCCTTGGCGTTGTTGGCGGTGTCATCGTTGACGCTGACAACGTCGTACGTGGTTCGCATCAGTCATTGCCCGAGAGTATGAAACGGGAAATCAGCGAGGCGCTTGTTCAAGGTGACTCTGATTTGGCGAAAGCGAGTGAGCTTCGCGTGATATCGTTGCGAGGGCTTGAACGGGCGATCGCCGATTCGATTGAATCAGGCAAGCCGCTTTCTGCCGAAGTCCAATACCTTGCTGGCTTGCAGCGAGTTGAATACGTGATCGTTTCTCCCGAGAAGAACGATGTGTTCATTGCCGGTCCCGGCGAAGGTTGGAAAGTTGATCGAAATGGCAACGTCGTGGGCATCCAAAGCGAAATGCCAGTTGTGCATTTGCAGGATTTACTCGTTGCGATGCGATCGGTTGATTTTGCCCGTCAAGGCAAGGGGATTTCGGTTTCGATCGATCCAACGGCTGAAGGCGTTCGCAACGTGAATGCATTGGGCGATCATCTTCGTGCCACCCGGACGAGTTTTGTTCCATCAATGAAGGCAAAGTTTGAACAGGCCATGGGGCCGCAAAACGTGAGCCTGACGGGCGTTCCTCGCGACAGCCACTTCTCACGTGTGCTTTTGTCGGCAGACTACAAGATGAAGCGACTCGCGATGGGCCTTGATCCTTCGCCGCTTCGCAAGCTTCCATCGATGATGGAAACGATTGGCAAAAAAGGCATGAGACTGACACGTGCCGCACCGCGAATGTGGATGGAGTGCTCTTACGAGCCAGTCGCAAAAGACGAATCGGGCAACGTGTGGCGCATTTCAGGTCAGGGCGTTCAGACTCAGACTGAAGAAAGTGTGTTCGCAGCCGATGGGTCTCGCAAGCAGACCGGCAAAAAACTGAAGGTTGCCGAAGACTGGGCAACAAAGATGACTCGCAACTACGAGGACTTGTCGAAAAAAGAACCTGTGTTCCGTGACTTGCGGAACATCATGGATCTCTCCGTGATCGCAGCGATCATCCGCAATGAGGATCTGCTGACCAAAGTCGATTTGAAACTTCCGGTCATGACCGGTGAGGTTTTGGAGACACCGAACTATCAGGTTCCCGAAACGATCCCGAGCGAATTAAGTTTTGTGAACACCGGTCACAGCTATGTGACTCAGGTATCAGGTGGTGTTCTGGTTGATTCATGGGGCGTGGCACAGAAGACCGTTGTCGACGCTGCGATGAATCAGGTCGCGACTGTAGCGGTGACGCCGACGATTGACCGTTGGTGGTGGAACGCAAAGTAGGTCGGCAATACGACACGCGGGGCCGCCACTTGGCGGCCCTATTTTTATGCGCCCATTTATTTCCGACAGGAACGAACCGGGGACTGGATAATCCGGGCTGAACTGAAAGCCAGTTCTGTCTGACGATGCAATCAGGTTTCAGCCCGGATTCTTCACGAGGCGTGGGCGTCAGAATCAGCTCCGACAGTGATCCGCGACTCTGATGCGATGAAACGATCGCTGTGGTTTTCATCTACTGGATGATTTGCATTTCTTGTTGAAATTCAGTTTTTCCCTTGCTGCTGTTGGCCAGACGTAGAATCAACGCCCGTCGTCGTGAATAATCAGGTTTCAGTTGTCAGTTTCGGCACACACGTGTCACGAAACCAAACCAACTCTCTGGCGATTCCGTCAGCCAAAGAATCACCGCAGTACCTGTCTTTGTCCGGGAAAACGTTCCACGCGTATGTTTCAACTTCAAAATGTTTGACAGGTTGATCGTGTCTCGAGAGAGCCTCTATCAAGATTTCCACTTCGTGTTGGGTCGTGTCGACAAACTCGTCGATCGAAGGCAGAAAGAGTGGGACGTGAAAGTGGACTCGCCATTGACTCGATCGATCAAGGTCATGGACGTCGTCGAGTGCTTCGTTGAGATCCTCGTAGAACCTGTCTGAACTTTTTTCCGCATCGCGGATACGCGTCTGGTGAAGGTACCGGGGTTCGGAAAACTCACGAAGCCGCTTCAGCTTTAGCTGATTGGTTTCCAATTCGTGGGCTTGCATGGTCGCGGCGACCGCCGACGAAACCTGGACTTTCCCTATTGTGGCACCCACCGACTGGTACGTTTCGATCGCGTACTGCTGTTGTTCAAACATGACTGCCGAATGACAGATGTCGTGGCAGACGCCGATGTGTCTGCGGACGATATCGTTTTCCTGTTCATTACCCGCGAAGAGGTATTGGTCAAAAAACTGTGCAATGTCGTCCGCAGTGTCAAGAATGCAGCCGGGCTCCGGTTCGATGCAAACCATGGTCTGGATGCCGTCAAGCTGTTCCAGTTGGTGAAGCTTGCGGGCAAGTTGCTTCAGGTGGCTGGCGGATTGTTCGAGAAAGTCCTTGTCTTGGTCTTCAAAGGACGCCATAAATTTTGCGGGCCAGCCTAGGGGCAATGTGGAAATCGACTGGAACGGATGAGTGTTGCTTTGGCCGCTGCGGTTGGCGTCAAGGAGAGTCCGCTGGATTTGGACAAGCTGTAGTGTGTACTGAAGACGGCTTTGCTGAGCCCAGGTTGGCAGGTACACGTCTTTCTTGACGACTTTCTGGTGGAAATCGCCGTAGGGGAACCCGTTGAAGGTAAACGGAACCAAGCCGCGTTCACCCAGCCAGTCGCGAAGCGAGAGAGCCGAAGCTGGCTGCGCGATAATGTCGGCCAACGCCGATTTGCCCAACCAGAGTCCGATCGGAAGTGGCACATCGGGGCTGCACTGTCGTTTGACCGCCAGCGCATGCCGTTCAAGGTTGGCTTTGACTTCGTCGATCGTGTTGCCAGGATGAACGTTGCAACAATATCCAACGATCATGAATCGTCCTCGCCGCGTTCGCGAATCACAAACCCGGTCGCAAAAGCAAGCCAGCTGAGGATCAGGCAGACGCCGCCGATCGGGACGATGTGTACAAGTGGTTTGATGTCTAACAGTACCCAGCTGTACAGGCAGCCGGAAAAGAGAACCGTCCCTGCGAGCATCAATGCTCCCGCGACGTTTCTGAATTTTGAACGAATGACCGGCGTCAGACCAATCAGAATCAGCCCAATGGCGTGGTACATCTGGTAGCGAACGGCGGTCTCCCAGTGACCCAGTCGTTTGGCAAAGTCATCGGGGAACTTGTCAGGTAGGT
The DNA here is from genome assembly GCA_937928555.1 of uncultured Pirellulaceae bacterium. GTDB lineage: Bacteria > Planctomycetota > Planctomycetia > Pirellulales > Pirellulaceae > Mariniblastus. The sequence continues at coordinate 7,012 of CALFWR010000162.1, read as the reverse complement.
GGGACTCGAGAGCGTGCGCGCCGAGCGCACCCAAAGCCACTGCAAAGGCAGCCATGCCGCAGCCGGCGATAATCCAGCGTTCTCCCAGCCAGTTTGTCGTGCGAGTTGTTTGAATCATATTGCCTCTGCGCCCGTGCGTGATTGAGATCGAAAGCCTAAACTATGTGCCGATCGAATTAAAGAACGGACGAATTAAAGAACGGATAAAGGCAATAACGATGACCCGGAAATCTCTCTTTTTGTTGTCACTGATTTTGGTTGTAGCAGGAGCCAACATGTCGCAGCCGTCGCTGGCACAGGATTTGAAGTCACTACAAACCGTCGCCGAATCATCGGGGTTTACTGCAACGAGTACCTCGCGGCAGGTGGAAGAATTCATTCAGGCCTGCACTGCGGCGGAACATGTGTCGTCGCATGTGATTGGACAGACGGTTCAGGGGCGCGATTTGCACTGCGTCTGCATCACGCGAACGCCATTCGATCCGCTAAAAAAAGCAAACCCGCCAGCGGGAAAGAATGTCGTGTTACTGCTGGGCAACATTCACTCTGGCGAGTGTGCAGGGAAAGAAGCGCTCTTGCAGTTGATCCGGGAATTGGCGCTTCGGCCCGAATCGCCGTGGCTGGAAAAGAACGTTTTGCTGTTCGTGCCCAACTATAGTGCAGATTCAAACGACCAAGTGGGACTTGAAAACCGCCCCGGACAGGTTGGACCCGAAAAAGGTATGGGCCGTCGCGCGAACCTGCAGCGATTGGACCTGAATCGCGACTTTATGAAACTCGAGTCACCGGAGGCACGCTCGCTGGTGGCGTTAATTGATCGAACCGACCCGTACGTGTTTGTCGATTGCCACACAACCAACGGGTCAAAGCACCGGTATCAGTTGACTTACGACATTCCCCACAACCCCGCTGCTCCCGAGGGAGTGCGGAATTTTCTGCGTTCCAAAATGATGCCTGCGATTACCGAATCGCTGAAAGAAAAAGGAACGTCCACTTTTTATTACGGAAACTTCAACCGGCAGCACACCGCATGGAACACGTTCGGGTACGAACCGCGATACAGCACCGAATACGTCGGGATGCGCGGCCGCTTGGGGATTCTTTCGGAAGCCTATTCGTACATCAGTTACGAAGAAAGAATCAATGCAACACATGCCTTCGTTTCCGAAGTCCTAGACTACGCGACGGCTCAGTCGGATACGATCCGCGAGTTGGTTGAAGCATCGCAGGCCGACATCGTCGACAAAGCGTCGCGTGAACCGCAGCGCGTTGTCGTTCCGTTGACCGCCGGTGTTGAAGCCTACGACGAGAAATTCACCTTGTTGGGCTATAAAGATGATCAGCCGCACGACTACCAGTGTGATTTCTTTGGCAAGTACGTTACCAAAACCAAAACCACGTTGCCGTTTGCCTGGATTTTGCCAGTGCAATACCCACGGTTGGTTGACCGGATGCTCAAGCATGGAATTACGGTCCAGCGGTTGACCGCCGAGTCCACGTTTCCGGTCGTTCGTCAGCAAGTGGTCAATCTGGCCAAAGCCGATCGGGAGTTTCAAAAGCACAAAATGGTGACGCGTCTGGAAGTGAATCAGCAGGACGCCACCGAAACGTTCGCAGCCGGGACTTACGTGGTCCGTTCGGCTCAGCCCCTTGGTATGTTGGCGGCGATGCTCCTAGAGGCCGAATCGCCGGACGGATTTGCGGCGTGGAACTTTCTGGATGACGTGCTGGAGAAAGGCCAGTTTTATCCGATCGCCCGGATTAACGAGCCGGTGCAACTGAAATCTGAAAACATCGACAAAGTCAACGACTTGCTTCCGATCACGCTGGACATGATCGATGGCCCCGGCAGCCTGTTTGCTGATCGGGCCAAAACGGCGCGGTGGTTTGGCGATACCAATTTGTTGACCGATCAGTACTGGGGGCGCGATGTGGTTGTCGATGTTGAAACCAACGCGATCATCAATCCAGAAACCGCATTCTCTGGCAATGAACTGGTAGCCGCATTGAGCAAAGCAAAACTGGGCGAGGAAGTCGCTGAATCGCTTGGCAAGGCCGATCCGATCCGGGCGACCAACGGAAAATACTCCGTCCTCCAGGCAGGCTCCCATGCCGTGGTTTACTTTCACGAGACAAAAGATCTGCTGGTTATTGGTACGGCGGATGACAAGGCCGAACTGCCGGTGTTCAGCCCATCGGAAAATCAATTGGCTTATGTGAACGATAAAGGCCTGAACTTTCTCGACCTAGAAACGCGCCAAACGAAAACGGTCCCAAAAGAAAACAAGGACAACCTTGTCGGCAAGCTGGATTGGGTTTATCAGGAAGAGCTTTACGGGCGCGGGAACTTCAAGGGGTTCTGGTGGCATCCAAGCGAAGATCGGGTTGCGTTCTTGAGCCTGGACGAGGCTCCGGTGCTGCCGTTTACCGTGATGGATCACTTGCCGGTGCGCGGCAAGTCCGAGTTTACCAATTACCCCAAAGCCGGCGATCCGCTGCCCGGGATCAAGCTGGGCGTGATCGAGACCAAGGGCAGTTCCGAGGTGAAGTGGATTGAGTTGTCGTCGTGGTCGGATGAGCTTTTGATTTCGGCGGTGTCATGGTCGCAGAGTGGCGATCGGCTGATTGCGCAGATTCAGAACCGCGAGCAAACGTGGTTGGATGTATTCACAACGGCTCCCGATGGCAGCGCCCCCAAAGTGGTCTTTCGTGACCAAACATCGGCGTGGATCGAATCGCCGGGCGATCCGGTTTTCCTAGCCGACGATTCGTTTCTATGGGTTAGCCCCCGCAGCGGTTATAAGCATCTGTATCGTTACAAGCTCGATGGCACGATGGTCGAACAATTGACCGACGGCGATTGGGAGGTCCGTTCGCTGGTGGGGTTGGACAAAGAAAAAAAGTTCTGCTTTTTTACTTCGGCTAAAGACGCGCCAACGGAGATGCATTTGTATCGTCTGAATCTTGAGTCCAAAGAAGTCAAACGATTGACCAATGAAGCGGGCTACCACGATGTCAGCTTTAGCAATGACAAATCGTACTACCTAGATTCTTTCAGCACTTTTGGTAAGCGGAACGTGACTCGGGTTCACCGCAATGACGGGTCCGAAATTCGCAAACTCAATGCGTCGTCGGACGACCGATACCAGTACGTTGAGAAAGTTCAGCCAAAATTTTTCACGATTGAGACCGATGGCCAGTCGATCGACGCGCTGTTGTTGCTGCCAAAAGATTTTGACAAAACGAAAAAGTGGCCACTGATGATTCACATCTACGCCGGACCGCAGGCGCCGCGCGTGAAAAACCGTTTTGGTGGCCAGTGGGGGATGTGGCATCAAATGTTGGCGCAGCAAGGCTACCCCGTGTTGATTGTCGACAATCGCTCTGCCAGCCACCGTAGCGCTAAAGGGGCATGGCCGGTCTTTCGTAATTTTGCCAGCGCGGAGCTTGCCGACGTTTTGCACAGCATCGAAGCGGTGAAAAAACAGGGCTGGGTGGATGAAAAACGAATCGGCCTTTGGGGTTGGAGCTACGGCGGTTATATGACGGCGTTTGCGATGACTCACAGTGACGTGTTCAAGGTCGGAATTTCCGGGGCACCTGTGACCGATTGGAAAAATTATGACGCGATCTACACCGAGCGTTATATGGGTTTGCCGAAAGAGAATCCTGAGGGGTATAAACGATCATCCGTTTTGGAAGCCGCCGATCAGCTTAGTGGCAAGCTGCTGTTGATTCACGGCACGATCGATGACAACGTGCATTTGAACAACACTTTGCAATTGGCTCAGGAGCTTCAGTTTGCCGGCAAACAGTTCGAGCTGATGATGTACCCGGCGAATCGTCACAGCGTGACTGATGAGAAGCAGTTGAAGCATCTGCGGAAGTTGATGACGGATTTTGTGTTGAAGAATTTGTAGGCGGAATGCGGAATGCGGAATCGGCGCGGTGGTGAGCCGTTGGCCGTAAGGCCTCGGGTTGAAGCTGTGAAAAGCTTGGCCCATGGCACGCGTCAAGCGGCGAGAGAAACTACCACGTCAAACTGGGTGAAAACTCGCTGAGGCGCAAGTTTACGGGGTTTTTGAGGAGAAAAATTGAGGTAATCGGTGTAAGTTCGGTTCAGTCGTGTGTTAACGGCTTTGTTTGCGGTGCATGTTTGGGCGATCTTGGTATCGAAAGTGCCGAGAAGTACCACCACGGAAACGCATACGTCAGGCTGTTTTTCACGTTATTTGGTGTTTCGCATGCCTATTCTTACCATTGGGCTACTCAAGCTTGTTTGCTGAAAGAAACGTAGTCAAATCATCGCCTTTTTGCGTCCCAGCGAGACTACACCCGTTGGCCGTCTGCATTCGTGAAAATTCGTGCGATTCGTGGCTGTCAAATTCCGAGACGGAAAAGAGAAATGGGAACCGGTCGCCGGCAACAACCAAGAAACGGGGACAGCGACACAATACGATTGAGAAAGATACCAGGTCCAATTTTGAACCCCGCAAATGAAGTGGATCGGCCGAAGCTAAGTCCACTTTTCAATCGAAAAGCTGCCACGAATTTCACGAATCGACACGAATAACCTACCGACTGCATGGGTAAAACCTCGCTGAGGCGCAAGTTTACGGGGTTTTTGAGGAGGAAAATTGAGGCAATCGGTGTAAGTTCGGTTTAGTCGTGTGTTAACAGCTTTGTTTGCGGTGCATGTTTGGGCGATCTTTGGTATCGAAAGTGCCGAGAAGTACCACCACGGAAACACTAACGTCAGGCTGTTTTTCACGTTATTTGGTGTTTCGCACGCCTATTCTTACCATTGGGCTGCTCAAGCTTGTTTGCTGAAAGGTAACCGTTCACGGGTTTCCAAGGCGTACCTGCATGTAGGCGATTCGATGGTGTGAACCACTACATTTTGTCCGTTGACACCATCGAGTCTATTCGTTCCATTTCAAAAAACCGTGGTTTTCCGTCGATTTGATCAAACCCGTGAACGGTTACGCTGAAAGAAACGTAGTCAAATCATCGCCTTTTTGCGCCCCCAGCGAGACTACATCCTCGCTTCTTCGGTAAAGCGGCTTGGCAATTCAAAAACAGGTCTCGCTGGCAGCATGGAACGACCACCAGCAAAGAAGCAAAGCCCTAAGCCAACTCACGGCCTTCTTGAACATCGTCTACGTTCGTCCCTCACTACGCGACGTCAAATTCTAATTTGTTTGTTTATTTGTTTCCGACGATTACGCGATCCAGCTTCGCCTGTCGGATGACGCCAATTTACCAGCCCTGCCTTGTCCTGTCACATCCCACCATCCGCCATTTCCATATCGAGGCCCAAGGTGCCGGCAAATGAGCACCTGTTTTCGATCGTCAGCCATGTAGAAAGAAACCATTGGAATCGTGAACAGTGAACGACTCGTATCCACTGGCTTACCATTTGTCGGAAGCACAGTTGCGTCTGCCAATCCCGTAAAGTCATCGCGGGACGTCCAAATCCGAATTGGATCACCATGAGTCATTACAAATTCCCTGTCCCAATCGCTGTGCTGTGTTGCGAGAAGAAATTCAGGATACGCTTCACTGCGTCGGTCAGCAGCCCGCTTTGCGTCGGCCCACGCTTTACGAGCATGGTCGAGAACCAAATTGCATAGCCAGTCTGCCATGGATTCTATGAGCGGGATAACGAAAACGAATTGCGATCTATCGGTGTGTCACTGAGACGGCATCGCAATCTGGAATTTGTTTTGGTGCACACGGATAAGTCGTGCGTTGAACTTTGTCGCGCGCCGCGACCCGGTCACGCTAGATGGTAACGGATCTTGGAGGCGGATTCCAGCTTTCGGTGGCAACTTGCAAACAGCTTGTACCGTCAATGCCGCTGGTACCAACTGAGGCGATGCTTTGAATTCATGACCGTCGCCCAACTTGGCTTGGCGTCATCCTGTGCGGACGCCTCGCTGGCAGCATGGAACTGCCACCAGCACAGAAGCAAAGCCCTATGACAACGCACGGCCTTCTTGAACAGAGAACTTGAACATCGGCTACGTTCGTCCCTCACTCCGCAATGTCAAATTCTAGTATGTTCCAGCGAACTGAGTGAATCGCGTGCAAGTAAATCAGGCAGATGGCAGTTCCACTTATAATGATCCACCAATCCTCGAGTCTAGTTGTTCTACCCTTGCACTGCCACGCATTCCGATATCGTTTAGTAAATCTCGAATGGTAATCTGTTTGATGCCGAGTTTTTTGGCACGGATCAAGAGAGGGTGAGATTTTCGCTCCAATTCCGGAATTTCACCTACGACAAGATACTTGGTGTCAGCATTTATGCTGCCGACAATTTGACCTCTTCCCGTCTCACATGCGACGATGGTGCCACCACTATTCGAAATCATGCGGTGAAGCCTTGAGACATCGTTTAGGCTATCCCCGTCCAAGTCAAAGAAGCCTGCCGTTGCGATGGGCGACACTAATTGAGGCGATGGATCACTTTTGAGTCTTCGATTGAGTTCACTGCCGCCAATAAACGCCGCCACCGCCAGCATTAGCCAGAACAATGTGGCAAGCCGAAACCTAAAGTAACTTTTGGTTTTTGAATCGCTTCCTGCCATGGGTATTTTGTTACGCTGGACAACGAATTGCGATCTATCCGCGTGTCACTGAGACGGCATCGCAATCTGGATTTGTTTTGGTGCACACGGATAAGTCGTGCGTTGAACTTTGTCGCGCGCTGCGACTGGGTCACGCTAGATGGTAACGGATTTGTGAGGCGGATTCCAGCTTTCAGCGGCAGCTTGTACCGTCAATGCCGGGGTGTAGTCTCGCTGGGGCGCAAAAAGGCGATGATTTGACTACGTTTTTTTCAGGAAACAAGCTTGAGCAGCCCAATGGTAAGAATAGGCGTGCGAAACACCAAACGACGTGAAAAACAGCCTGACGCTAGCGTTTCCGCGGTGGTACTTCTCGGCACTTTCGATACCAAAGATCGTCCAAGCATGCACTGAAAACAAAGCTGTTAACACACGACTGA
>CALFWR010000161.1 GCA_937928555.1 uncultured Pirellulaceae bacterium | reverse complement strand
CTACGTCTGGCCAACAGGAGCAAGGGAAAAGCTGAAATTCAACAAGAATTGTAAATCATCCGGTAGATGAAAACCACAGCGATCGTTTCATCGCGTCTGACTCGCGGATCACTGTTTCAACTGATTCTGACGCCCACGCCTCGTGAATAATTCGGGTTCAGGTGTCGGCTGGAAATATTACGGCAACAACAGAGTTTGGGTGAAATCGTGTTGAATTGCGAACAGTCACGAACTCAAATGGAACAGCTTCGATATTTTCGGAGCTTTCGTCCAACAAGTTTCCAGAAAGGAACTCTGATGATCAAAAACCTCGTTACCGCGATTGGGCTCAGCCTGCTGCTCATTACCACCCTTACTGCCCAGGATGCGTCCGAGAAGACAAAGTCCAAGACCGCTGTTGAAAAGACAGGAAAGAAAGAGAAGAAGCAGGGCAAGAAGAAGGTCGAACGATACAAAACCAAAGTTTCCCAACAAATTACCAAAGAGCTTGCCGCAATCGAACTCACCGCTGACCAGAAAACCAAACTGGCAACGCTGGTTGATGAAAAAGTCGCCAAACTGATTGAAGTCGATGACGCGATCGCAGGGATGGTCCCCAAAGACAAACGAAAGCAAAGAAGGGAAGCCTTCAAGACTTCCAAGCAGAGCGGTAAGAGTTACAAGGAAGCATTCAAAGCGGCCCTCGTTGCGATCGGAATGTCCGAGGAAGATCAAAAGAAAATTGGTGAACTGGGGCAGTCTCGCAAGACTTTGCTGGATTCGATTCGCACTGACCTTGAAAGCTCCCTCTCAATGGAACAAAAAGAGACCCTTGCCGCTTCAAAAAAGAAAAAGAAGAAGGGCGGAAAAATGAAGGGCGACAAGAAGAAAGGCAGTGAGGCGAAAGACGACAAGAAAATGGACAAGGACAAGTAGTCTGTCGCCAATCTCGCGATTCATTTCGGCGCGATTCATTTCGGCGCGATCCACTCGGGTCGCGTTTCTTTATTGTCAGACGGCAGCGGGTAGCAGTGTCTGCAAAATGTCAACGGTTGCTTTGGCCATCGCCAGTGGATTCCGTTTCGCAAACACACTGGCCTGCCCATGCTGGCCGATTTGGATTTGTCCCGTTCGGTCCAAAAGCAATCCCTGCAACGCGGTGCTGAGCGCTGCCGGATTTCGAGCAGGAAAAAGAACGATGCCCCGTGTTTCAGTTGCCATTTCCGGAAAAGCACCATGGTCCGGTGCAACCACCGGAACGCCCGCTGCCATTGCCTCCAGAGCGTAGATGCCTTTGGGTTCAAGGAAATCTGCCGGCACACAAAACACATCAATGGACTTCAAAAAGTCCAGCTTTTGTTCACGTTCGATCGCACCTTGGTACTCGAACGCATCGTCCAGTCCGGCTTTTCGTAATCGATCGAAACAGCCTTCGGCGTAATCTTTGTTCTGTGGGCTCAGCCAACCGGCGACCTTGAGCCGCACGTCGTCGAAACCGGGATTCGATTTCAAATCAATGAATGCATCGACAAGGTGGTGCAAGCCCTTCTCGGGTGCCAGCCTGGCAAGGTAGCCGATCACGCGTTGGTTCTGCTGCTGCCTCGAATCTGCAAGCTCACGAAACGGCTGAAAATCTTCCAGCTTTAACCCCAGCGGCGCGATCCGGAATTTGCTTTTTTCCAGCCCCAGATGCTCACTGATGTAGTTGCGGTAGAAATTCGTGTGGACCAAAAACAGATCGACATGGTCACCAATTTGAGCAATGCGATCCAGAGCCTGCTGCCGATAGGGCTCCTCCAGTGAATCCAAAAATACGTCATCGCCCTGCAGCGTAACCACAATCGGAATGTTCAGCCGTCGCTTGATCTCTTCGATGCAACCGCCGATCAAAACGTTGCTGAAAATCATCATGTCCGGGCGGGTCAACTCCAGCCAATCACAAATGCGGCCGACTTCCTTGCGCTGATTACCGTCGATCCCTTTTAACATCGAAACGGCCAGCGTCCCCAACGTCTTTGCGTCGGTGTCCATCGCTTTGGCGGTAACGCGCCGGATCAGTTTGGGGCTATCAAGAAACCGATCCAGAGCCGGCGGAAGATAGCGAAACAGAGGAATCTTCTGCTGAAGAAACACGTTGATCCCGCCAAAGAAAACATGGTCCACGCTGACATCGTGTTCGTCGGTGCGGATCGGCGTGTATGCAGCTAACAGGCTCACATCCCAACCGTAGTCCTGCAGGCTGCTTGAGAGCGCGTTGTCGTGCATGCAACTTCCGCAGAACATCCCGCCGGCACCGGCGGTCAGGTAAACGACTTTTGGGGGCGACTGCTTTGTTTGCATCAATTCGTTTGTCCGCTGCGAATATGGCTTCGCAGAATGTAAGTCCTGCGTTCGATATCGGAGGGAACAAAGTGCGTGCTTCCGTCCGCATGAGAAAACACCGCACCGCCGGGGTGCTGGCTGATAAATGGCCGGACGCGATCGAGCGTGTTCCGACCTTCGCCGGTTCCGAAATCAAGCGAGATAATTGCCGGCAACACATTCAAATCGGCGTCGTAGCGATCGTCCGAAGTAAACCACTGGCCATCGAGCCCAACAAACTGGGCCGTCACCGCAAGACAACTTCCGCGGCCTCCCTCGAATCCCATTTCATCCGTTCCGTCAAAATCAGCTTTGGACCAGACCTGGCCCGTTTCGAGGTCAACTCAGCCCGGTCATATCCCGTCACCTTCGATCTGGTCGCTGCTGGTTGCTTCCCCCATAAAAAAAGTGTTGGAGGAACCATCGCTGATGTCCGCAAAAGTAACTTCACTGTTGACGTCAAAGGGGCCCACCGGATTGGGGTTGGTGTACAGCGAACCGTCAGGGCCTTTGCTCATCGCGTAATCGGAAACCGCACCTTCGACTCCCCCAAACTGATCGTAGCCCCCGGTGCTTGACGGGCATCTCAATGTCGGAATGTTGATCAACGCCAACGCGCGATTGACAGGCGATTTCCAGTCACTGCCAAAGTCCCAGCGTTGGAACACGTTGCCCTGTTCGAAAAACGGCAACAGGTCAACCCATCCGTTTCGCGTCGCATCCCGCAGGTTGTCATCGTCGTCGACCACTCCGGCAGGAAAGTGCATTTGTGCCGACTCGTAGTTGTGTGCAGCGAGCGTCAACTGCCGCAGATTATTCATGCACTGCGTCCGCCTCGCTGCTTCGCGAACCGACTGAACCGCCGGCAACAGCATCCCAATCAGGATGCCGATGATCGCAATCACGACCAGCAACTCGACCAGCGTGAAAGCTGCTTTCGTTCTTATGAGTCGTTTCATAGCTGTCCTTCAAACAGGAATTATTCACGACCACGGGCGTTGATCGCGATTAAATTATACCAAGGGTACCCCAAAGCCCCCAAAGCAGGATCGCATCCGGGATTTCGGTTCTCCTCGCCAATGAGCTCCAAAACACGAATCATTTTGAAACTTGATCCCGGATTATTCACGACCACGGGCGTTGATTCTACGTCTGGCCAACAGGGGCAAGGGAAAAGCTGAACTTTAACAAGAAAATTAAGTCATCCGGTAGATGAAAATCACAGCGATCGTTTGATCGCATCAGAGTCGCGAATCACTGTCGGAACTGATTCTGACGCCCACGCCTCGTGAATAATCCGAGTCAATGAGAGGCCGGTAGATTACAGTCTGGTTTCTCCAACCAACTTATTTTGCCAAACTTTTGCATTCGAAACAAATAATTCAAGAATTCAAGCAACCTTGCGAATGAAAAAGACTCTCAGGCAGCGCGAAACAGTCGAAAAACAAGAGAAGCGACCGCACAATACCGGAAAAGCATGAACGACGAGATAGATGATTTTAACCGCCGCCGCCGCGAGCATCGCGAGCGACAGCAAAGCCGGCGTCGGGAGTACGATACCGAAACGGTCACCAAGGGCATCAAAAAAGGGCTCGTCTCCGGAGCCTTTGTTGGCGTGTTCCTGCTCTGCGCCGCTCTGTTGTATACCAGCTTTTATCGGGTCGATGCCAGCGAACAGGGAGTCGTGCTCCGGTTTGGCAAGCACGTTCGAACCGTCGAACCCGGACTTCAGGTGAAGCTTCCCTGGCCCATCGAAGCCGTTTACACCGTTCCAGTCAGAAGCATCCAAAGCGAAGAGTTTGGATTCCAGACCGAAACTCCCGGCCGCAAAACAGTCCGCGCCAAAACAACGACAGAAATGAAAGAAGTCGCCGACATGCTGACCGGCGACCTGAACCTTTCCCACGTCGAGTGGATCGTGCAGTATCGCATCGACGACCCGTACAAATCGCTGTTCAACGTCGGTGGCGGCGATGGCAACTGGGCGTCGCTCCGGCAACTGACCAAAAACGGAGTCAATCCCGCGATCCCTGACACCATCCGCGACGTTTCCGAAACCGTCATGCGAAAGCTTGTCGGTAACCGTAGCGTCGATTCGGTTCTGACGATGGGCCGCGAGGAAATTGCCGAAACGGCCAAACGCGACATCCAGACGATGCTTGATGGATACGAAACCGGCGTCGCGATCGTCACCGTAAAACTGCAAACCACGTCGCCGCCTGAATCAGTTCAGGAGGCGTTCGAAGAAGTCAACCGCGCCCGCCAAAACAAGGAACGCGTCGTCAACCAGGCAGAAGGCGAACGCAACCGCCAGATTCCCGCCGCACGCGGAAAACGCGACCAGACGATCTCCGAAGCCGAAGGCTACCGCGAGCGCGTCGTCCAGGAAACGCAGGGCCTGGTCACGGCATTCGAATCCAAGCTGGCCGAATACGAAAAAGCACCCGACATCACCCGGCGAAGACTGTACCTCGAAGCGATGGAAGAAGTCCTCTCCAGCGTCGGAAGCAAAACCATTATCGACGATTCGGTCAACCAGATGCTTCCGATCCTCAACGTCAACTCCCGGACGCCCAACAACCCGCTTCGTGGAGGCAACAAATGATCGCCCGCATCACAACCGTCATCTTCCTGTTGATTCCAATCCTGATCCTATTCTACCTGATGACCTACATCGTCCGCGAAGGCGAACAGGCCGTCATCACGCAGTTCGGCAAACCCGTCGCGTTCGTCAATGAGCCCGGTTTGAACTTCCGGATCCCATTGATTCAGTCGGTGCAAAGCCTCGAAAAGCGGATTCTTCCCTGGGACGGGAATCCCGAAAACATGCAGACTCGCGACAAGAAGCGAATCTTTGTCGACTCGTGGGCACGGTGGAGAATTGCCGATCTGGAAACTTTTTACACCAACCTTCGCACCGAAGTCCGCGGCCAGAAGATACTTGATGACATCGTCGATTCAGCCGTTCGCGACGTGATTGCACGCCACAACCTGATCGACCTGGTGCGCACGACCAACGACAAACTGGTCTACGAATCGGAGGAACTTCAACGAACCGCGGCCCAGCGCGACGTGGTCAACGCCGGACGCGACGAAATTGAATCCAACATTTTGCGAGTGGCTCGTCAGAATTTGAGACAAGAGTACGGCATCGACCTTGTCTCGGTACACGTCAAACGCGTCAACTACGACGAAAAAGTTCGCCGCACGGTCTACGAGCGGATGCGGAGTGAGCGCGAACGCGTGGCTCGTCTGTTCGAATCCGAAGCCGAAGAAGAACGCAACCGCATCAAGGGCACCACGCAAAAAGAGCTTGATTCGATCGAAGGCATGATGGCCCAGCAGTCCGAAGAAATTCGCGGCCGCGCTGACGCCGAAGTCATCCGCATGACGGCTGAAACTTACGGACGCAATCCAGAGTTCTACGAGTTCCTCCGTCGCCTGGACGTGTTCAAGAATTCGCTAAAAAAAGACACCAACCTGATCCTGTCCACCGACAACGACCTGCTGCGGCTTTTGAAAACCACCGGCCCGGTGCTCCCGAGGAAGCCGTCTGAACTTGTGCCGCCAAAAATGGAAACAACTCCCGAAGAAGCCGACTCGGCCCGGGATTAGACTGGAGCCAATCGCAAACTGTGATCGCAAGCTGTAATAGCTGCGATTCGCCACGATTGCTGTGCTTCTTTCTATTCGGGTTCATACCCGTCTGTTTGCGGTTTCATTTTTGCGTGCCGGTTTTTGCGTGCCGGTTTTTAACCGCGAATGAACACGAATGGACACGAATAAACGCAAGTGAAATCTTCGCCTTCGTCAGCCAGCGCTGAGCAACGACTTCCTTGACCGGAAAGGTTTGTATCTTGGATTATCCACGAGGCGCGGGCATCGCTTTTAGTTCAGTCAGTGAACACCGTATCGGTCCGGGTAAAGTCCCTTTTTTGCACTTCGACGGCGAGGGGAACCGAAAGATCGCAGGCGATCCGGCTTTGACATTAGCTTCATCGCAGCCCAACACAAACCAACGCGTGTCGTCGTGAATCCCGGATTATTCACGACGACGGGCGTTGATTCTACGTTTGGCCAACAGGAGCAAGGGAAAAACTGAATTTGAACAAGAAATGTGAATCATTCGGTAGGTGAAAGCCACAGCGATCGTTTCATCGCAATAGAGAAACCGATAACTGTCTCAACTGATTCTGACGCCCACGCCTCGTGAATAATCCGGGCTGAAGATGGTTTTGAAGGAAAATCAAAAATGGCGGCGAATACTGCACTCTCAGTATAAAAGTTGTCTGGCTGCTTTCAAGCAACTTGGGGATCCGCCGGAATCGGACATCTCGATGCAGGCTCGCTTGAACCCGTTCCGCGCTTTTGCACGTGGTTGGCTTGGGCACTTCGGACTCGCTGAAGTGAAGGCAGCGTTTCGCGGTTTGGACAAGTGGCTTCAGCGACACGTTCGAGCGTGTTTGAAGCAGTGGCGCAAATCGAAGATTTGACTAACGTTTTCTTTTTGGCTCTCCCACGGAAAGAGTGGGTGAATTGAGGTTAGTTTGCATCCTCACTCGGGCTCTTCAAAATGGGCCGCCCTTCCCACATCGCCATCGTTTCGGCTTCAATCTGCTGCGCAGGCCGAATCGACGGCGACGCGGAATGGGCTCAGGCGATCATTCCGTTAGGCCAAAAGGTACCTTCTGCAGGAAAGACGAACTGACGTTCGTTTTCCAATGTGCCCAAAGCCCGCGTTTCCCAGCAAAAACCGGGTAAAAGTGGTAAAGCTGTTAGAAACCACCCACTAATTCCGTGAACGAGGCACAAAAAAAAATTTAGATCCAAACCCAATTGAATACAAACAGTTCTACAAAATTCCAAGTCACAAACCAAACCGGCACAAGGATCAGTTCAACCACGTCACGAATTGAATACGTTGGTTTTTCATTAGCGAGCACGTAGGAAAAGAATGACACCGTCGGCACTGCGAGTACGGCAACCGGTAGGCCTATATAGTTTGCAATTGGTCGAACGTGTGGATTGTCCCAATCAGGTGAAATGAGCCAAAGAAGTGGCGTGAACACCGCGAGCAATACAGAGAAAGTGACAGCGGCGCGATATCGAGTGAGATTGTTAAGCAGATGGTGTTTTGACCAAAAGAGTGTCAATACGATTCCAATACAGGCAGGAAAAAAGAGATGTGCGGGATTTGCAAAAAGTCGCAAGAAAATGTGAAAGTTCGTCTCAATTGCAACAAGGATTGCAACTGCCGAAACCAGTGCAACAAGCATTCGCAATGAGAATTGTTTATTCATTATCGGAGGTGGATAACGAGTTGCGATATTTCGATGTGTCACTGAGACGGCATCGCAACCTGAATTTGTTTTGGTGCGCACCGATAGATGGTGCGTTGAACTTTGTCGCGCGCTGCGACGTGCTCCCGCTAGATGGTAACGAATTTGTGTGGCGGATTCCAGTTTTTGGCGGCAACTTGCAAGCAGCTTGTGCCGTCAATGACGCTGGTACCAACCGGGACGATGCGTTGAATTCATGACCGTCGCCCAACTTGGCTTGGGCGTCATCCTATGCGGAATCAATGCACAACGGCAGGACGTATTGGTTGGGCAGGACGATGCAGCCGGAAGTCATCAAACCACCCAAGCCAACTTGTCGCGACTGCGGCGGCGAACTGGCGCTATTGGCGATCACCAACGAGCGAGGTCATGTCATCTGGCGCGGGCCACTGGAGCACCTTGCAATGCGAGGCCCGCCATGATGCTGCCAACATTGCCAAAAGTGTCAAAAACCAGCAACCTTCAAAGCGTTTCGGGAACGTTTGCGAAGAAGATACGCGCGCGAGTCACCAAAAGCACAACAACCGCTCAGATCGCCCAACGCTTGCCCGCAAAATTCATCGCCAAAAGCCACTATCTACATCGCTTCTTCGATACAGCGGCCTGACAATTCAAAACAGGCCTCGCTGGAAACATGGAACCACCGCCAGCACAGAAGCAAAGCCTTAAGCCAACTCACGGCAGCTAAGACAACTCACGGGCTTCTTGAACAGAGAACTTGAACATCGGCTACGTTCGTCCCCCACTACGCGATGTAAAATTCTAATTTGTTCGATCCTGATCGGCCAGCAACGCATCCACATCAACCAAATCCTTCGGGCGGCCGGTTGCACGTTTGTTCACGATCAAATCGTCAAAACCAATGACGTGAAAATCAAGGCCGTCGATGGACAGGGCTACCCTGTTCGCCCATGCATCAGTAAAAGCCAGCCCAGACACTTTCGTTAGTATGTCGATTCGCCCTGGCGGAACACCGATTTGGAATATGACTGACGGTTGGCTAAAGTCCGATTCAGTAAGCTGATTCACTGGTGCACCGAAGTTTCGCAGTGCGTTCAGGAGCAGTGGGGCAGTCATTGAGTCTGCTCTCACCCAAATATCCAGATCACCGGTCGCGCGAGGGTGTCCGTGTGCCGCCACAGCGTATGCCCCAACGACCAAGAAATCGACATCAGCAGCGATCAATTCGAGTAACATGTCTCGAAAGTCTTGATTGAACTCCATCTGGATCCTTGAATTTCCATGCTGTCAAAGTCATCGGCCAAACCATCAGGACTCGCTGTTCGCAACTGAGGTTGGCGATGTAAGGATCGGGTTTCCCTTCATCTTCAAGTCGACGGACTCGCAAAATGCGTCGTTGTGGATTGCTCATGTGTCAATTGTAGCACACTAAACACCGAGATAAACGCCAGTTCAGAGCGGAGAAACGCGAGGTTGGATAACAACGAGTTGCGATCTATCGGTGTGTCACTGAGACGGCATCGCAATCTGGAGTTTGTTTTGGTGCGCACCGATAGATGGTGCGTTGAACTTTGTCGCGCGCTGCGACGTGCTCCCGCTAGATGGTAACGGATTTGTGAGGCGGACTCCAGCTTTCGGTGGCAACTTGCAAGCAGCTTGTGCCGTCAATGACGCTGGCACTGACTAGGACGATGCTTTGAATTGGCGTGGGCGTCAGAATCAGTTGAGACAGTGATCCGCGATTCTGATGCGATGAAACGATCGCTGTGGTTTTCTTCTACCGGATGATTCACATTTCTTGTTGAAATTCAGCTTTTCCCTTGGTTCCTGTTGACCAGACGTAGAAGCAACGCCCGTCGTCGTGAATCATCCGGGATTAAGACCGTCGCTTATTTGTTATCACGCGCCTTCTGCGAGACGAGTGAAGTTCAATTACCGGAAGGCTGCAGTTCTATTAACCCGGATTATTCACGACGACGGGCGTTGATTCGCGTTGAACCTCACTGATACGAAGGTCAAAGCTGGATTGTCGCCCAGATTTCGGTTCACCTCGTTGATGAAGTTTAGGACAGAGACTCTTTTCCAACCCGTGCGATGAT
>CALFWR010000160.1 GCA_937928555.1 uncultured Pirellulaceae bacterium | reverse complement strand
TTGGTGTTTCGCACCCCTATTCTTACCGTTGGGCTGCTCAAGCTTGTTTCCTGAAAGAAACGTAGTCAAATCATCGCCTTTTTGCGCCCCAGCGACACTACACCCTGGCGAGGATTGTGGAATCGAGGCAACTTAACCCCGGATTATTCACGAGGCGTGGGCGTCAGAAGCAGTTCCGACAGTGATCCGCGGCTTTGATGCGATAAAACGATCGCTGTGGTTTTCATCTATCCGATGATTCGCGATTCTTGTTGAAATTTAGCTTTTCCCTTGCTCCCGTTGGCCAGACGTAGAACCAACGCCCGTCGTCGTGAATAATCCGGAGTCATGTAAAAGGGAAAGACATTCAAGGATTTGGTGAAAGTGCGACGCTCACGCTCCCTGGTTTTCACCTTTTTCATGGCCATCTCAAAGAGAATTTCTGGGAATTCAATGCGAACGCAGCGGTTTGGCTGAGTAGTTCGCGAAGAAGCAATAAAAAAAGGCGGCGCTGAATCACAACGCCGCCTTTTGATTTTTCAATTGATTGCGACTGGAAGCCACAACCACGTGTTGCCGCCCTTAGCCTTCCAAGGCAGCCTGTGCCGCGGCCAGGCGTGCGATTGGGACGCGGTAAGGCGAACAGCTAACGTAGTCCAACCCCGCGCGAACACAGAACTTGACCGAATTCGGCTCGCCGCCGTGCTCGCCGCAGATGCCGCACTTCAGATTCGGACGCGTGCTGCGACCTTTCTGAACCGCCATCTCGACCAACTGGCCAACGCCGGTTTGGTCAATCTGCTGGAACGGGTCAAAGTCCAATACCTTGTTCTCAAGGTAGTCCGGCAGGAACGTTCCGATGTCGTCACGGCTGTAACCAAACGTCATCTGAGTCAGGTCATTGGTACCAAAGCTGAAGAACTCAGCCGTCTCAGCGATTTGATCGGCAGTCAAAGCAGCACGAGGAATCTCGATCATGGTGCCGACCATGTACTTCAGTTTTGACTTTTTATCTTTGATGATGCCATCGGCGACGCGACGAACGATCACTTCCAGATAATCCAGCTCTGCCTTGGTTCCGATCAGCGGAATCATGATCTCCGGAGCAACCTTGATGCCTTTGGCCTGGCACTTGATGGCGGCTTCGATGATCGCCTGAGTCTGCATCTCGCAAAGGATCGGATACGTGATGCTCAAACGGCAACCACGGTGACCAAGCATCGGGTTGAACTCGTGAAGTTCAGCAACGCGATCCTGGACGGCTTTCAGTGGAACGCTGAGTTCTTTGGCCATCTTCTTCATGTCTGCTTCGGCGTGAGGCAGGAACTCGTGAAGCGGAGGATCCAACAGGCGAACGGTAACCGGAGTCCCGTCCATCGCCTTGAAGATGCCTTCGAAGTCTTTTCGCTGGTGAGGCAAAAGCTTCTTGATCGCTTTGTTACGGTCCTTTTCATTGTCAGCAAGAATGAAGCGACGAACATCGGTGATGCGATCGCCTTCGAAGAACATGTGCTCGGTGCGGCACAGGCCGATGCCTTCTGCACCGAACGCGATGGCGGCCTTTGAATCCGCTGGAGAGTCCGCGTTGGTGCGAACGCCGATTTTGCGATACTTGTCCGACCAGCCAGAAACGGTCTCGTACATCTTGAAGATCCAGTGCTCCTTGGCCGCCTTGTTGTTGTCAACCAGAGCCGAAACAACGGGAGATGAACCAGAGGAAATTTCGCCTTCGTAGACGCGGCCGGTCGAACCGTTAAGCGAAATGATATCGCCTTCCTTGTAAACCTTCTTGCCGACGGTGACGGTGCCTTTCTTGTAGTCGATCTTCAGATCGCCGGCACCGCAGATGCAGCACTTACCCCAACCGCGTGCAACAACCGCTGCGTGAGAAGTCATTCCACCGGTGCTCGTCAGGATACCTTCGGCCGCACCCATTCCGCCCACGTCTTCGGGAGAAGTTTCGTGGCGAACGAGGATCAGTTTCGCGTTTGGATCTTTCTTCTTCATCTGCTCGGCCTTGTCGCTGTTGAGCACGATGGCTCCCACGGCAGCACCAGGTCCAGCAGGAAGGCCGGTCACGAAAGGCGTCTTTCCGGCTTCTTCTTTGGCATCAAAAATCGGGAACAGCAACTGCTCAAGGTCGCTACCGGTCACCGTCTGCAACGCCTGTTTGTCGTTGAGGAGTTTTGGCAGTTTCTCGCCGGTGATGACGTCCTGGCCAGTGGCCATTTCGACGGCCCAGCGAACGCCCGCCACGCCGACGCGTTTCGCGTTACGAGTCTGGAGCATGTACAGCTTGCCCTTCTCGATCGTGAACTCAACATCCTGTGGGTATTTGTAGTGCTTCTCAAGTTTGGCCATGATCTTGAGCAGTTCTTTCCCTGCCTTGACCAGCCCTTTGTCGTCTTCGTTGACGATGTCGTCCAGGTTTTTCGGGGTACGAATACCGGCAACAACGTCTTCGCCCTGCGCGTTGATCAGGTATTCACCCATCGGTTTGGCTTCGCCGGTTGATCCGTCACGCGTGAAGGCAACCCCCGTCGCACAATCATCGCCCATGTTTCCAAAGGCCATCGTCTGAACGTTGACCGCGGTTCCGATCAGGCCCTGAATCTTGTTCAGGACGCGGTACTTGACGGCGCGTTCGGTTTGCCATGAGTTGAAAACCGCTTTGATCGACAGCTCAAGCTGCTTCATTGGATCCTGCGGGAACGGAGAGCCAACATGTTTCTTGTAGATGGCCTTGTATTGCTCGACCAGATCCTTGAGCTGATCAGCGGTCAGGTCCGTGTCTTCTTTTGCTTTGCACTTCTTCTTCAACTTTGTCAGAGCTTCTTCAAAGTACTCGTGATGAACGCCCATCACGACGTCGCCGAACATATCGATGAAGCGACGGTAGCAGTCCCAACCGGCGCGATCGCTGCCAGTTTTCTTGTTGAAGCCCACGACAGATTTGTCATTCATGCCCAGGTTCAGGACCGTGTCCATCATTCCGGGCATCGACTGAGCCGCACCGGAGCGAACCGATACGAGAAGCGGATCGTTTTTGTCGCCGAGCTTCTTGCCTTCGAGCTTTTCGAGTTTGCCAAGTTCCTTTTTGACTTCGTCGAGGAGGGCCTTGGTCAGCTTTTGTGTTTTTTCGAAATCGGCACAGGCTTCTGTTGAGATCGTGAAGCCGCCGGGAACGGGAATACCCGCGTTTGACATTTCCGCCAGGTTGGCACCTTTACCGCCGAGGATTTCTCGCATTGTGCGATCTCCATCGGTCATCTTTTTTCCGCCGCCAAAAAAGTAGACAAGTTTCTTTGCCATCGTTGTTATGCCTTAAAGGATTGATTTCACCAAATCGTTACGCAGATTCCCCGCAGACGCACTCTTGAATACTGGCTTGGGTCGCATCAAAGAAATGTGGTCAGTGGCACGCCGTGCGACACTGTGGTGATGAACCGGTACCAAATGCCGGCCGCAGGATTTCTCCGACCAGCGAATTGCGGCAATTCAGGGGCCGTTAAAGTATCACGGGGTCGGTAGAAGGTAAAGACGCACCCCGGTGAGCCAGGTGCCCGGGTCGGCCAGGCCCAGCCCACTTTTTGCAGCCCGCGACCTCAACAGCCATCATTCCACCGGTGACAATGAACAATGAGGCATTCTTTGCCAATCTGAAGATGAATCCGGATTTGCTGTAACGAATCAGATTGGCGAACGACAAACAGCTGGCAGGGTGTCTGCAGGAATTTGAAGGAAAGCTGCCCAATCTCGTGACACAGGAGTCCCGATTCATCGAAGCCGTCGACGAACACCGCGGCATCCTCTTCAATCGCAGACTCGCAGACTCGCTGGCGAAAGTGGCTTCAGGATCAGCAAAACGCAGGCGCGGAATCAAAGCTCGGATTGCCGACGCGGACCTGAATGGTTCCATGACCAGGTAACTTGCAAGTAGGGCAGCGCGCCCGATGCCGAACCGGTGCACTTCTTCGAGGCTGTCATTTTTTCGATCACCCTCCCAGCGTGCCCACCGGAAGGGTCAGCGGCACAATTGTTAGTGGCCCTTTTTTTGTGGCCAGGGCTTTGCGAGAATGCCCGGATGACAAACCGACTCGCCAACGAATCCAGCCCCTACCTGCTCCAGCATGCCAACAACCCGGTGGACTGGTTTCCCTGGGGAGAAGAAGCCCTCGCGCGGGCAAAGGAACTTGATCGGCCGATCTTTCTCTCGATCGGCTACGCGGCCTGTCACTGGTGCCACGTGATGGAACACGAGAGCTTTGAGAACGAAGCCATCGCCAGGGTGCTGAACGAAAATTTCGTGTGCATCAAAGTCGACCGCGAGGAACGCCCGGACCTGGACATGGTTTACATGGATGCCGTGATGGCGCTGCGAAACGGGCAGGGTGGCTGGCCGCTTTCTGCCTTTCTCACGCCCTCGAAACAGGTCTTCTTTGGTGGAACGTACTGGCCGCCAACGGCAAGGCCAGGCATGCCGGGCTTCGATCAGGTTTTGCTCAGTATCCTCGAATCCTGGTCGAAAAAACGCGACGCCATCGAATCGCAATCCCGGGACATCACCCGCTGGCTGAATCGTGACGCCGAAAAAGCCGCTACCGATCAGGCTTGGGACGCCCCGCAGCAAAAACAGATTCTCAATCGCTCCATTCAGGCGATGGAAAACTCCTGTGATTTTGAACATGGTGGATTTGGATCCGCCCCCAAGTTCCCTCACGCGATGGACTTGCGATTGCTAAACCTGATGCTAGACGCCTGGCCCGAAAATGGATCTCCGGCCAGGACGGTGGTTGAATCGATGCTCGACATCTCGCTGCAAAAGATGGCTCTGGGTGGAATCTACGATCACCTGGGCGGCGGTTTCGCTCGCTACAGCGTGGACCGCTACTGGTTGGTGCCGCACTTTGAAAAGATGCTCTACGACAACGCGCTGTTGACCCTGGCCTACACGCAGCGCTGCCAACGCGAACCGGATCCGTATTTTGAGTTCGTGGTCGGCGACACGATCGAATACGTCCTGCGGATGCTGACTCATTCCGAGGGCGGATTTTTCAGCACCGAAGACGCCGACAGCGAAGGCGAAGAAGGCAAGTTCTACGTGTGGAGCAAATCCGAAATCGAATCGTTGCTTGGCGATGACGCCGACGAGTTCTGCCGGATGTGGGACGTTGGCGACGGCGGCAACTTCGAAGGCCACAACATCCTGAACCTGACGGCTTCGATGCGCGGCAAATCGCCTGACGAAATCACGGACACCATCCGCCGATTCGCCCCGCAGCGACAGCAACTGTTCGAGGTTCAGCAACAGCGAATCCGTCCGGGCCTGGACGACAAAGTCATCGTCGCCTGGAACGGGTTGATGATCGAAGCCATGGCTCGGGCCGCGGTGGTCTTTGGTGAAAAACGTTGGCTCGACGCGGCCTGCGCGGCCGCAGATTTCGTTTTCGAAAAGGTATCACAGGACGGACGCCTGCTACACAGTTGGCGAAATGGCCAGGCAAGCATCGGGGCGTTTCTGGACGACTACGGCGCGATGCTGTGTGCGACGCTGGAACTTTATCGCGCGACGATGGACGTTCAGTGGATTGCCAAAGCCCAGTCGCTGGCCGAAACGCTGATGGAGCTTTTCCACGACGAATCCAACGGCGGTTTCTTTTTTACTGCCAACGATTCGGAGCAGCTGATCGCACGCAAGAAGCCCGTTTCGGACAACAGCATCCCCAGCGGCAATTCCTTGGTGGCATGCGGACTGATGGAGCTTGGTTTGTTGACCGGCGAATCCAGGTGGGTCAGCGTTGCCGAAGGAACGATTCGCTGTGCTGATGAATTGCTGACCCGTGTTCCTCAGGCCGCATCGCAGATGTTGATCGCGCTGCGGCGCAGATTGTCAGCGAATCGCGAAATCGTGTTGGCGGGAAAACAGGAAGAGATCGCCCACCTTGCAGCACAACTGCAACAAAAATGGCTGCCCAACACATCGTTGGTTGTCGTCACCGATTGGCAACAGGCCACCGACAGTCCGCTGGCCAACGTGCTGGCCGGCAAAGAAACGGACATGCAGCAGCCAACGCTCTACGTATGCGAGGGGTTCGCCTGTGAATTGCCGGTCACCGGCACGCAAAACGTCGAACAAGCCATCAAAGCGTTATCGTCGGCTGACTCGGATCTTCACTGAGCCCGCCAGTAGGTCTCGCCACCGGATTCGACTTCAAAGTCAGAATGTTTTTCGGCGAATGCTTTCACCATTTGAGGTTTTGCGAACAAAACCAGTCGCACGTAAGAATTGCCATACTCTTGCTGCCTGCAAACAAAAAACCTCTCCTGGATTTTTTGCCGTTGCAGAATCGTGTTGAGTACATCGCAGGTTGACTGGGTGTTGCCCCACGACCAACCGTCATCCAGTGGAAACTCGTAAACTTTCTCGTTGATCAACAGGCGGATCCGACCGTCATCGGTAACATCATGGGCCTGCACCTGAAAGTTTTCACCACCCAATTTTGCGATCGCTTCGTACAGGCCTCCCTCGGTTCCCCAGTGTTCCGGGTCGATAATCTGACCGATTCCCGCTGCAGCGAACGCGGCAACTTTGAAATAGTGAACGTCGAATTGTCCGAAAGGCTCTGCAAGGCTGCTATCGGAATCCTGATCGGCATCGAACACTGCCGCGACTGTCAGAGGATTTTCGATTTCAAAATTCTGGTTGAATTCGTCAATAAACTTGGTGGCCTTGGGCGAATCGGCAAACCAGTAGTTTTCAACGCCGGAAATCTGTGGCTTTGATTTCTTCATAAGTGCCTGCAGTTGAAACTTCTCCATGAAGTGGAGCAATTCAAATCGCCTGCGTTGACTGACAAAAGAATACTCGTCCGGGTCATCGACGAGCGACCGTTTGAATCCTTCCTGAAGCATTTCAGCAATTCCGTCTGCTTCATCAACAGCCGTGTTTTGGCAAATCAGACGCAAGATCCAGTGCGATTTATCCTGTTTCCACCGCGACCGCAACAGCGCCAGCGTCTCTTCCCGGCCGAGATATTGTTCACAGAGTGGATAGATCGCAACAGCTCTACGATAAGTCGCAAGGGACTTCCGCAGCTGGACCTGAAATTCCTCTTTGGGCAAAAGCCGACTCAATCCGTACAGGGCAAGATAAGGCTTCCGTTGTTTTTTCTTCGATGCAAGCTCAAGAAAGAGTGC
This sequence comes from uncultured Pirellulaceae bacterium, assembly GCA_937928555.1. GTDB lineage: Bacteria > Planctomycetota > Planctomycetia > Pirellulales > Pirellulaceae > Mariniblastus. Next base: position 25,994 of record CALFWR010000160.1, on the reverse strand, counting down.
CTCAAAATCAGCGGAAGGATGATTCGTCAGCTCTCTCAGGCACTCGCGGTGTAAGCGGGCAATGTGTTCCATCTGTTCGACAAGCTCTCCCTTGAGAGCGAGATTTCCCTTAAGAGCGAGATTTCCCTCGCGAAACCTCGGGGCGGCCACGATCGAACCCAGCAGTTCGGAGCTGTAATAGTATTCACTCTGGCATTCGGGATTCTTGAGATAGTCGACCGCAAGGGCAAAAGCTTCGTCGTCTTGCGTGTGATCAATCAGCCACGCGATCGAGTCCTCCTGCATACTGAGATCTTTGGACGAGCGCGCGATCGACCAGTGTACCGACTGCTCAAACGAGGGATCGATATCGGAGAGTTGTTCTGCAAAAGCCAAACGATGTTGATCGATGCATGCGGTGTTGCCGATCTGCTCCTTGAGTGCCACGATGAAAGCAGGTTCGCTTGCGGTTTGCTGTCTGTTGAAGCACAGACACAACACGTTGAGTTCATGGGACTTGCTGCCCTGCTTCAGATACATCTGCACCAACTCTTGCAGATAATGAGAGCCTTTTTCGTGTCGATCCAAAATGGCTCCGGCACTTGCCAAATGAGAAAAACTCGTAGCCGCACGCCAATCGTGATGCGCTGCGGGGACGAATTCAGTGGCGTGCTTTTGGATCAATTCAATGTCGATTTCGTATCGATGCCAAACCTGCGAAAGATCCTCCAGCAGCATTTCCTTGCGAGCGAGCCGCATTTCAGGCGTGAACGAATCGGGATCCGTGGCGCGGGAGATTTCGCGACGCAACTTGCGTTGCATTGAACCGCGGCGAACTGAATCCCGATGCCACCAGGCTCGCTGCTCAACGATCTCGGCCACGCGCGATCCGGACGCTTCATCAAGCTCGAACACGACCGCGACCGGCAGAGTGATCGGCCGTATCGACATGTAAAACCCGAAAGCCGCGCTGAATCCGATGACGACAATCAGAAACGCCCGCAGCGTGAATTGAAAAAATCTTCGTCGGTTCTTCACTCTGCGATCGGGTGTTTCGGATTCGTTGCGGCATATCGAGAAATCATGAGCCTTTGGTAATTTACGCAGTTTGCCCAAGCGATCAGCTCGAATTTATTGCAAAAAGACAAGAAACACGTCCGATACAGAGTCACGGTGGGTCTACACAAACAATGCTGCACGAACTCCCGGTTTGGATGACACGGTTCCTTACCAGTGAAAAACTTGTCGGCCATTGTTTGAAAGCCGGCTCACAATTAGCGACAATCAACGCCCGTCATCGTGAATAATTCCGGATTAAGGCTACGATCAGGGCTCAACCCGGATTTTTCACTAGTGGTCTGTCAGCATTAAAAATTAGGATTGTTCAGATCAGCCGTTTGGGCGTTAGCCCCGGTTTTTCGTTTCGGAACCGTGGCTATCGCCAAAACGGCTAACCCTAAAATCCAATGCTGACACTCCACTAGGACTAGGCATGGGCATGACTTTCAGTTCTCCCAGTGACTCCGGTTGTCACCAACAGTTTCAACAGATCCACGAAAGCAAAAAAGCATGGCTGACACGTTCACCTCCACGACAACAACCGGATTCTTTTCACGCATCAAAAACGCCATCGCCGGAATGCTTCTTGGTTTTGTGATGGTGCCCGGATCGATTGCTCTTCTTTCGTGGAACGAGTATCGCACCATCCATCGAACGCAAGGACTCAATGAAGGTGTCGAATTGGTGCAGTCGATTAACGATCCAACTGTGGCATCTCCCGAACTGGCGGGTTCACTCGTGCATCTTAATGGCAAGGCAGACACGCAGGAGCGATTGCGTGACAAAAGGTTTGGCGTCGAAGAAAATGCCATTCGATTGGTTCGCAACGTTGAAATGTTTCAGTGGGTGGAGCACAAGACAACGAAAAAGGAGGGTAATCGCGAGACAACGGAATACAGCTACGAGAAGAAATGGGCGGCTGGACGAGAAGATCATACGGCTTTCAGAAAACCCCGTGGGCACGAGAACCCCGTCGAGAAGTTTCAGGCGAAAATTCACGAAGCTACGAAAGTGAATCTTGGTGGCTACATCCTGAATCAGAGTTTAAATCGCAGCATTCACTCGGAAGAACTTGTTGACTGGACTGAAGCAATTGTTGAATCACTGCCTTCCAAAATTCGCGATCACTCCAAAGTCGACGCGCAATATCTCTACTGGTCAGCAGCGGGATCGCCCAACGTGGAATCACCTGAACCGGGCGACCAACGAATTGCCTTTAACGTCGTTCGTCCGACCAACGTAAGCCTCGTCGCGGGGGTGAAAGAAACAACGCCAGAGCAACTGACGCCGTACACGACGACCAATGGTGAGCAGTTGCAGCAACTTTACGTCGGGGATTTCACGGCGGCGGAAGTTTTCGAAAAGATGAAAAGCGAAAATGCGATGTGGGCCTGGATTTGGCGCGGAAGCGGGCTGATGATCAGCTTTGTTGGCTTTACGTTGATCATGGGCGTACTGACCGCGTTTTCCGATTCGATTCCGCTGATTGGGTCGATGGCACGCAGCGTCGTCGGATTCGTGTCTTTTCTTTTGGCCATCGTGCTGACCACGCTGACGATTGCTTTTGCCTGGATCGCAGTCAGGCCCCTGATTGCGATTCCTTTGGTAGTGGTTGGCGTCGTCGCGGCAGTAATGGCCTGGCGATCGTCCAGCAAGAAATCCACCCCCGTGTTGGTCTCCGCTGACGAGGCTCCGGCGATGCTTTCTTCGGAAGATGTGGTCTAGCCAAACGGTCCACCGTGCCGTTGAGCGTTCCCGATCGGGGCCGTCAGAGAGCGCTACTTTTTCTTGTCGCGGAAGTCGCGTCGCTGGCGTGAACTGAGGATGCCCATCTTTTCGCGGTACTTGGTCACCGTGCGGCGTGCGACATTGAAGCCCATCGTCTTGAGGCGATTCATCAACTCGAAATCGCTGTAAGGTTTGACTTTGTTTTCGCTGTCGATCAGCTTCTGCAACTCCAAGCGAATCCGGTTGTACGTGACGTCTTCGCCATCGTCGGTTTGCGTGCCCAGAACAAAGAACATTTTCAGCGGCACGATCCCGCGAGGCGTTTCGATGTACTTGTCGTCCACCGCGCGGCTGACGGTTGTGAGATGGACGCCAACTTTTTCGGCGATCTGTTCCATCTTGAGAGCCTTCAAGTGTTCGGGCCCTTTGTCGATGAATTCCGTTTGATGGTCAAAGATGGCTTCGGCGACACGCAGCAACGTGCTGCGCCGCTGTTCGATTGATTCGATCAGCCACTGGGCCGAAGCGATCTTGCCTTTGATGAATTCTTTTTCGTCTTTGGTCGCTTTGCCGGCCTTGAGTCGCTCACGATAGTACTTGCTGATGTACAGCCCGCGACTGGGGCCTTCTTCCATCTTTACCACCCACTTGCCGGCGTCGTCCTGCTCCAGCCACAAATCAGGTTTCACCGCCGGAGCGTAATTGTCCGCGAACTCGCTGGCTGGGCGCGGGTCAAGTTTCCGCAGTTCATCGCGGGCGGCGTAGATCTGTTCGATCGACATCCCGGTGGCTTTTTCGATCTGCGGCAAGCGGTTGTGCATCAGGTCGTCCAGATGATCGACGATCAACGTCTGCACGGCCGCGTAATTTTCGATTTCTGGCGTCAACTGCAGCAGCAGGCACTCTTTGAGGTCACGGGCTCCCACGCCGGCAGGATCACAGTCCTGAACGTGAGCCAAAGCGGTTTCGGCCATGTCGACCTGCTCTTCGGTGGCGCTCAAGGGAAGCATGTCCGTGAGGCTGGCTTTGAAGAAGCCACCACTTTCGGCCGAAATCGCGGAAACAATTTTCTCGCAGATTTTGAAAACCGCCGGCTCAATCTCACGTTCGCTTAGCTGGGCCAAAAGATAATCCTGCAACGTCTCCTGGCGGGTCGCCACGTTGGCCATCATGTCGTGCTGACGGTCGGCGCTTTCCTGCATCCGGTTGGAGGAAACACGCGGGCGTTCATCAAAGTGATCGGGGACTTCGCGGTCCAGATTCAACAGTCGCTCAAAGTCGTCTTCGGTGCGATTGTCTTCTTCGATGACCAGTTCTTTTTGGTCAACGTCTTTGTCTTTCTCTTTCTCTTTTTCCTTGGATTTTGCTTCGGCTTCGCCGGGCTCGACATCCGAATCGTGCTTTTCAAGAATCGGATTCTCGATCAACTCCTGCTCGATCTTCTCTTCAAGCTCCGTGTTGGCCATCCGCAGAATCTCCATCGACTGGATCATCCGCGGAGCCATCGTCTGCGACTGCTTTTGAGTTAAATTTTGTCCGTAAGAAAATCGCATGTGGAACAGAATCTGCTGCTGAAAAAGGTCGGTTGGATTTTAGCATCTTTGGATGCCCGGGGACGAAAAAGTTCCCGTTACCCCGGATTATTCACGAGGCTGGGGCGTGACTTTCAGGTCACTCAATAATTTCAGTATCAAGTTTGAAAACGATTTTTGTTTTGGATTTTTTGAGCGAAGTGAACCGAATTCCCGAATGCGATCCGATGTTGAGCCCGGTGTGATTCAGTGGCAATCAACGCCCGTCGTGGTGAATAATTTCGGTTTACATCGGTTGCCGACCCGAAATCGCGTCCGAGAGTATCTCTTTGTTGGTGTATTCAAGAATACTGCCGGTTGTAATTCCGCGAGCGAGCCTTGTTATTTGGACGTCAAAGTCCCGTAAAAGGTTGCTGATGTAAAGTGCTGTACCGTCGCCTTCGACCGTCGGATTGGTTGCCATGATGACTTCCTTAAATCCGCCTGCGGCGATTCGCCGAACAAACGCTTCAATCGTAAGTTTTTCAGGGCCAATATTTTCCAGGGGAGCAATTCGCCCAAGTAAAACATGGTACATACCCCGGTAGGTGCCCGATTGTTCAAGTGCAATCAGATCCCGTGGTTGCTGAACAATGCAAATTTGCGTTTGGTCCCGCGTCACATCGCGGCAGATCAAGCATCTTTTTTCTTCCGCAAGGTTAAAACAGACTTCGCAGTAGCGGACATTTTCCCGAACTGATCGAATTGAGTCCGCCAGGGCAAAGGCTTCGTCTTCGTGCACTCGTAAAATATGGTACGCCAATCGTTCGGCTGATTTTCGACCAATTCCGGGCAACCGGGAAAGCTGATCGATCATGTGGCTAACGGATTCCGAGATTTCGCTCATGCAGTTTCGGCAAAGAAAGTCCAAAGAAGTTCCAACCCGCATTCTACCCCGTGGGCCAACCTTGTCGGCAGGCCCCATTTGAACCCCTCAAAAACCGGCATAAGGGAGCTTTGCGTCTGTAACAGATGGGAATTTTGGATAACATTGTCGATTCGAGGCTAACTTCGCTACTAGGGATTTTTCCACTGAAAAGTCATGAGTGATCCAACAGATCCAAACGTCGACACAAACGAAACTTCTTCTCAAGGCACGCCCGCGGAATCGACACCGCCACTACCGACGGTGAGCGAGACAACTGCGCCTCCAGCCCAAACGGGTGCTCCGCCGGTCACCGAAAGTCAACCGGTTGCCTCAGCGCCAGCTCCACCGCAACCAACACCAACACCAACACCCGCGTCGGTGGAGGCAGCACCACCTCAAGCCGGCGCCGCGACGGGAACGCCAAAAAAGATCCTGATCGGATCGCAACGCGACGTGGCCAAAAAACCGGCCAAGCCACTGGCGGTTCAAAACGCGATGACCAACCCGGTTCAACTGGACCAGTCCGCTGCTGCGGTTCCGGAAATGCCGTCCCCAAAAGTCAACTCCTGGGATGGGCTCACCGGCGACATCGATTCCGCGATCGATTCGGCGCTTGATGGACTTTCGATGGACGCGGTTCTGGAAAACACCCAAGCCGCTCCGGCCGAATTGGAGCTTAACAGTCGCGTCAAAGGCGTCGTCACCAAAATCCACAAAGACGATGTCTTTTTCAAACTCGCCGGGCAGTACGAAGGCGTTGCGGCGTTTCACCACTTCAAAGAGGAGCCCAAAGAAGGTGACTTTGTCGAAGTCATCGTCCGCAATCGCAACTCCGAAGACGGCCTTTACGAACTGGGCGTGCCCGGAGCAGTGGCTGGTGTAGCGGACTGGGACGACCTGAGCGAAGGCACCGTGGTCGAAGCCCGTGTAACAGGCTCGAACACCGGAGGACTCGAAGTCGCCATCAACACGGTGAAGGGCTTTATGCCGATGAGCCAAATTGATCGCTTCCGTGTCGAAGACGTGTCACCCTACATCAATCAGAAGTTGGTCGTGGTTGTCACCGAAGTCAATCCGGACAAACAGCGTCTGGTCGTCAGCCGCCGGGCGATTCTCGAACGTGAGAACGAAGAAAAACGCAAAGCCATCATGGAAGAGCTGGCAGAAGGGCAGCTTCGCGACGGCACCGTCACCAAGCTGATGGACTTTGGAGCGTTCGTTGATCTTGGCGGCGTGGAGGGCCTGATTCATATCAGCAAAGTCAGCTGGACGCGGGTCAAGCATCCTTCGGAAGTTCTCGAAGTCGGCCAGCAAGTCCGCGTCAAAGTCGACAAGATCGGCGACGGACGCATTTCGCTCTCGCACCGCGACACCATCGAACACCCGTGGACGGCATCTGCCGGCCAGTTCAATCCGGACGACATCGTTTCAGGAAAAGTCACCAAGGTGATGGACTTTGGGGCGTTCGTCGAACTCGCTCCGGGCATCGAAGGCCTGGTTCACATTTCTGAACTGGCCCACCATCGCGTGACCCGAGTCGGCACGGTGGTCAATCAGGGCGACACGATCAGCGTAAAGATCCTTTCGATCGACAGAGACAGCCAAAAAATGTCTTTGTCGCTCAAGCAAACATTGCCCGCTCCTGCTCCCAAAGCCGGTGACAAAAAGAAAAACGAGCCCGAGATTCCCGAGAGCCGCGACTTGGCCGTGGAACCGACCGGCGAGCCGCTCAAGGGCGGCACCAACAACCCCAGCGGCGGCGAACAGTTTGGACTCAAGTGGTAAACCGGCGGGCCAGCGCAGCCGGAGACGCCAGACTTCGGAGCCATGTTGTCGCTCCAAAATCTGGCTGCGTAAATTTTTGTAACCCCCGTTACGACAAAGCGACCAGACAGTGCGATCCTTGAAAGAATCAATCGATGGCCCAGGCGGTTCCAGATACTTTCTGGACGCTATCCAAACCGAGTGCCAGCGTGAAGCTCTGGTCCACGAAGCCCGCGCTCGCCGCAACCGATGGTACGCTTTTTTCTCAAAGCACTATCTGAATCTGTTCACCCTGGGATTGCTGGTGATGGGGGGGTATTGGTTCGTCTGCATCCAGTCGCAGCGTCTGGAGCTGTTGGCCAACAACCCGGAAAAGTTTACTTCCGGTGAAACGGTCACCATCGAAAACGTGATCGACGGCGATGAGCTTCGGATCAGCAATGAGAAAGGCCATTCGAGGATTCGACTGCTGGGCATTAAATCTTTCGACCAAAGCGCTCGGGAAAGATTGCTGTCCCAGTACGGAAAAGTCGCCGTCGATTACCTGGGCGACGTGGCTCTGACCAAAGAAGCCACGCTCCACGTCTCCCCCAAGGGCGTTGACGACGAAGGGCGCTTGCTGGGCACGTTAATCCTCAACGATTCCGGCGATGACCTTGCTCAGTTGATGGTCAGCGAAGGCATGACGCTGGTTTACGTGAAGTATCCGTTTGAGAAAATGGACCAGTATCTTGTCAGCCAGGAAGAAGCACGCGTTGATCAGGTGGGCTTTTGGGAGAACCGTCGTGTCGCGGCGCGAGCCCAATCGCTGATGAATCTTTGGAAACAGGAACAGCAGTAGGGAGACTGAACATTTTTGGAGTTTTCTTCAATGCGATCCGGCGATCGACGGACTTTGCCAGCAACCGCTACTTGCAGGTCATGCTGCTGTGCGCCGCGCTGCTGTTCTATTCGTCAACGGGTTTCATGTACTTTGAATTTGAAGCCAACCCGGACCTGACCTGGGGCGATGCGATCTGGTGGTCGGTGGTCACGATGACGACCGTCGGATACGGAGACTTTTTTCCGACAACGTTTTGGAGCCGCTGGTTGGTGGGAGCGCCGACGATGTTCCTTGGGATCGGTTTGTTGGGTTATCTGCTGTCGATGGTCGGAACGGCCATGCTCGAATCAAAAGCTTTGGAGGTCAAAGGTTTGAAAAATATCACATCCGAAAATCACGTTGTTGTCTGCGGTTTCGGAAGCGAAGACCGTCTGGTCAAGCTCGTTAACGAAATTCAGCGCGAGTCACCCGACGCAGACATCGTGCTGATCGAACCGGAAATTGACGAACTGCCGGCGGCGGTGCGAAAGCTGGGGATCTCGTTCGTCTGCGGCGATGCGTCGCGAGAAAACATGCTCGAACAAGCCAACATCACCCGGGCTCGGGCGATTATCATCCAAGCCGATCCTGACGAATCGGGTCGCGATGTCGATGACCATAGCCTGAAAATTGCGTTGGCGATTCGCTGCTACGCGCCCAATGCCTTTGTTGTTGCGGAATGTCTTTCGCCAGAGAACGTAAGGTTCTTTGAGCGAGCCCAGTGCGATAGCGTCGTTTGCGTGGCTCAAATGTCCGAACAAATTCTTGTCCGGGAACTTCAGGATCGCGGCGTGTCCGAAGTCATTTCGCAACTGACAACCAACGCTCGCGGAAAACAGTTTTACATCATCAACACGAAATCGGGCGAGAGCTTTACGACCTACCGCGACGCTCGCAAGGCCTACGCAAAAGAAGGCCAGGTGCCGGTAGGAGTTCGTCGCGACGGTAGCAACGAATTGCTTCCTGCGGACGATTTTGCTTTTAACCCGGACGATCAATTGATCGTCATCGCAGCACAACGGCCCCCACAAACGGTAACCCGGTCATGAAGTATCTTCCATTTGTCTGGGGAATCGGTGGAGTGATTGCCTTGTTGTCGTTGGCGTTGTATCGCCTGTCGCCACACGCCGTCGAAATGTTCAACCACGAGCTTGGTTTGTGGCACTACGTTGGCCTCGTGGTCAGCTGCGCGTTCATGGCTTACTCGGAAGGCTACAAGGGGTTTCAAAAAGCCTTTTCGCCACGCGTCGTCGCCCGCGCTCATCACCTGACGACGCCAGCAGCGAAACCGCACTGGAAGTGGCTGGCTCCGTTCTTTTGCATGTCCTACTTTGCCGCCCCACGAAAACGCAAAATCGTCGTCGGGATCCTGACCACGTTCATCGTCCTGTGCGTGATCCTGATTCGTTACCTCTCGCAACCCTGGCGGGGGATCATCGATGCGGGTGTCGTTGTCGGGCTAAGCTGGGGCATCATCAGCATTCTCTGCTTTTGCTTTCAGGCCGTGACCGGCAAACTGGATCATTCGCCCGAACTTGAGTAGGCCCATTCAAACGGGCTCAACAGCCCAACAGGTGAAATAGCGACTACTTTGAATCGACGATCGTCAGAAATTCCCTGATGAATTCGTCCATGTCTGCTGGGGTCGTTTTGTAAAAGAAAAACAACCAACCTTTGCTGAACCAGAGCTTTCCTTTTTCCGGACCGCTTAGCGAAAAGTCCATCGCGTCGCCAAAAGTACTCGTTGCGCGGGATGAATAATTCCCCGCGTCGATAGCGTTGCCAACGTCGTCGTAGATCGTCTGTTTCTCGAATTTATCAACTCGCATCATGAAAACACTGATCTCATCGTCGGTCGACGAATAGGTTGCCGCAGCATCTGCGGAAGTAACGCCCAGGATTCCCACGTTCGACTCACCCACCACCTCGCCACGTGTAAATCCGGCAACGGTATCGGGGAATAATTCCTCAAGCGGAAGGTCGTCCGCTGGCGGCGTCCAGCGATTGGCATACTCCAACTCTTCCATCACACCCTGTACGCCATCGACCACCTTGGGAACTACAAATATCGCAACCGCAGCGATTCCGCCGATCAGCACCAGCGTAAAGCACCCGCATCCCATCGCGATCCAGGCTCCCGTCCCCATTGCACTATTTTCGTTTTTCATTCGATATTCCAATTTCAAAACAAAGAAACGAAAACGATGGTTCCCGCTGTTAGGCGATTATTCGCCGCGTGAACCGGGATCTTGCCGGAATTTCAAGATTAGTTGTCTTCTTGCATGGCGTTCTTCAGGATCTCACTTCGTTTTCGAAGGCCAACACTTTGCGACTTTAAACACAGGTCCAGAGCCGTTTTTCCTTTGGCATCTTTCAGGTTGGGGTCGGCGCCAAGCTCAAGCAATGCTCTGATCGTTGCGCCTTCGTCGTACCCCTCGGCAGCAAACATTAACGCCGTCTTCTTTTGATTATCGACGGTGTTGACCTTGGCACCTGCCTTGACCAAAAGCCTGACCAAAAGGGGACTGTCGTGGTTGGCAGCCGCCATTAGCGCCGTGTAACCGTCGTCGGACTGGTTGCCTGGTTTCATGCCAGCCTCCAGCAACAACTCGACAACTTCGACGTTGCCCGCACCGGCGGCACTGGCCAGCAAATCAGAACCGCCATCCGTCTTTTTCCAGATATCCGCACCAGCATCAATCAGCATTTTGACTTTTTGCTTGGCAGATCGACCGCTTCGCGCGGCCCACATGAGCGTCGTCTGGCCGCCACAATTTTTGTCAGCAAAATCGACATTGGCTCCATTTTCGATCAGCGTTTCGACGACATCCTTGCAGCCATAGCAAGCGGCGCTCATGAGCGCTGACCATCCATTTTTCGATCGCTCGTTGACGTCAGCACCGTTGGCCAGCAGCAGCTTGATGCGATCTGTATTGGGGTCGTCCGCCGCGTCAAGTAATGTCAGGCCATCGGGAATCCTGATTTCGTCTTTCGCATTGTCTGTTTCGTTTTCCGCTTTGTTTTTACCTGGCACGCCAAACCAGTCGAGCAAATTTTCCCGTGTGAATGCAAACTCCAACTCCTGTGCGGTGCGGTTACCGCCCAAAACAATTTGTAAACGATTGTCCAAATTGGACAATCTCGTGATCGCCAACAGGTAAGCTCCACTGGTTTCAAATCTTCCATCCGATTTACTGTAGTTGCTTTCGGGTTGTGGAATCGGATTTGAGAATGGCACTTTCAGCAGTACCGTTTTTTGAGTACCTCCTTCAAGATCGGTGACGGCAATCGGAAACTGATAGAGAGATTCTCCTTTGGTTTCAACATAGCCACCGCCCGCAACGCTGACTGCAAATCGATCGATCTTGACCATGGAATTGCAGACCGGCTTTGCCTTGAGCCACGCGGGCGCAGAACGAATCTCTCCGTCAGAGATCGTGCGGATCCATTGAACATCCGTTTGTCGGTCGAACCCGCCCGGCCCTACCGGTTGCTCGTTGACCGATGGCTGCAGCCTGACCAGTTGGTTGCCCTGGCACTTCCAGGTGACGCCCGTCGCATCAACAAAAAACTTCGACCCCTCCACCAGTCGCGGCAAGTTGGTGGTGGAGATAACTTCGCCTTGTTCGCTGAGTTCGTAGATGACCGAATCGCCCAGATAGCCGCCAAAGTTTACCGACGGCTGTTTGGAGACAGCGACAAACAGGCTGTAACCGCCACGCCAGGTGCTTCCCCCGTTTTTCAAAGCAACCACCGCAGGCCCCCCAATGATTGAACATCGATAGTTGTCATTGAACTGTTTTTTGGCTTTGGCAAGAAGTAATCCTTCTTCGTCACCCAAACCAAACCTTTCATCTATTCGGAATCTGCCGATGTAGTGTTGCCAAACGCTGGGCCCGATGAATCCACGTTGAAATTCCCAAATTCGCTCGCAGCGCCACAACTCGGTGCCGGTATCAATGTTCAAACATCGGATCGGCTGTTTGCTTTCTGCGGATATCAGCAATCGGTCTTCGAAACGCGTCACAACTTTCAGTCCGGCATCTGCATAGTCAGGATTCGAGGATGACCACAGGTAAACGCCAGGCCCTCGACGCGTCTCTTTTGCCTCAAACGATTTCGACCATTTGAATTCGGATTTGTCCGCATCAAAGCAGGCCACCCAATACGAGCTGACTATTTTTTCGTGAAATGTACCGTCATTTTCAATCACCGCGACAACGGCAACAAAGTACTCATCGTCAACGTAGGTGCTCGCCAATTCGATGAACTGGTTTTTCGCAGGCTTTGGTTCCAGGGCCAAGTCGCTTATCCATGCAGAAGTTTTCAGGTTCAGCCGACGAATGCGAACTTTGTCTTCTACCGGACTTTCTTCGCTTGCGCTCCCAGTGGGTGGAAAAAAATAGGCGACACCGTTGCCAACAGCAGTCAGCACCAACTTTGAATTGCTTTCCAGGCTAACCGTAGAAACTGAGTCCGCCACTATATCGTGAATGCGAACGGATCCATCCCGAACCGACACAGAGTATTTGCCGCTACTGAATTTCATTCCTGAATATTTGCCGTTGCCAATTGGCGTTCTTGAATCGCCCGCGAAAACCAACGTTGACTTTTCAAACAGAGGCTCACCAACATCCGCCAATGCACAACGCTCATTGCCGATAGAAATGCCCAGAAAAATTACGATTGCGAAAAATGTATGATTCATTCGTGACATGATCAGCCCTTCAGAACAAGGATTTTATCAACCACTTGAGTTTATCGTATCAGCGTCTGTATTGGTGACGTTATTGCCAACACCGAAGACAGGAAAGGAGGCAAGGAACGCTGTCTACCACAGAAACAGGATGGCCAGGGGAGTCAAAAGGACCAGCGATGCGATCGCGAGGACGACATAGCAGGGCAGCGTGGCCAGTGACTTGAGCCTACCGCTGGTCGTCTGGATTCGCTTGCGGGCCGTTTCCAGCCCACGAACAATTTTCAACTCGTTTTTGCTCACTTCCTTCATGGTTTCGGTCGCGACAGACTGCAATTCCTGTTCTCCGCCCTGATCGGAGATTGCATTGTCGAACTTGCGGCGAAGTACCAGCCTGAGGACGCGGTCGATAGTCAAACGGTAGGCAAAGTAAACAGGTTTGCCGATCACGCCAAGCTGTTTGTGGACGACTTCGTTGATGATTCGCAGGAACAGTTTCTCGTAGACGTCACCGACAAGCGTAAACAGCGAAGGCATCTTTTGCTCGCCAGCCTCGATATGCGAATAGTCTTTTGCCACGCGCTGCGTCGTGTCCAAAAGCAGATCGACGACCAGGAGAACCTTTGCAGAGCTTTGGCGGATAAATTCACTGGCCCAGACCAGAATGCCGCAGATCATTGCCAGCGGGAGAGCGTAGCCGGTGGCGAGTAACCGGAAAAAGGTGGAGTCCGGGTTGATGACCGGATGCAAAAGAAAAACCGACACCGGGACAATCATCAACAGTATGACAACGTATTGAACCAGCCGAAATATGGCTTTGGGAGTTGCGACCAAATCAGTGATTGCCGCAACGAGTTCAGGAGTTCGGTATCGGGAAAGGTCTACCGTTTGGGAGGTTGGTTCTGGGGAGTCGATGGCTGACCTCTCGTCTGGTCATTTTCGGGATAACATTCAAAACAACCGAACACGGATCGCTGTCAAATTATGTTCGTTACCCGGCGGCTTTCAGCAAGCGAAGGACTGCCATCACTTCAGAGTTTGATCGATCTGATGATGGCGGTATTGAAAGTAGACCATCCAGGGCTCGTGACGCACTGCATCGACTGCGTTGGCTGTATCCGGATAACGATCTGAAGCGAACTGTGTTTGACTAGCGGAATGACAGGGGAAGTTCACCGATGGTGATGTTCGCAAGTTTCTCTTCGCCGCCGCGAATGAGAGTCACTTCGACTGCGGTTCCGGGAGCCGACATTTCCGCGAACCGATAGACCGCGTTGTAATTGCGGATCGGTGCACCGTTCCATGTCCGAATCACGTCGTTGGTCCGAAGCCCGCCCAGCCATGCCGGAGAATTGACTTCGACACGGTCCAGCAACGCGCCTTCGAGGTCGGGCAAGCCCAGGTTGATCGCGCTGCGATGTTGGACTTCGCGGGGGGCAACACCCAGGTACCCGCGGGTGACTTTGCCGTACCTGATGATTTGTTCATAGACAAATTTTGCCGTCGCACTTGGCACCGCAAAGCTGATCCCTTGGAAGGTCTTTCCGTAGATTGATGTGTTAATGCCGATCACGTTGCCGGTGGAACTGACCAGCGGGCCGCCGCTGTTGCCGGGGTTCACCGCCGCATCGGTTTGCAGCAGGCTTTGAACGCGTCCGCTGTCACCGGGGCGGTCTTTGGCGCTGATGATTCCCGATGTCACCGTTTGCTCGTAACGGTAGGGACTGCCAACGGCCCAAACAATCGATCCCACGTCAAGGCTGTCGCTGTCTCCCCACGCTGCCGGAATCAGACCCTCGGCTTCAATTTTTAGAACAGCGATATCGCTGATGGGGTCGCGACCAATTTCGACTGCTTCGTACACGCGGCGATCGTGCAGTTCGACGATGCATTTTTTGGCCCGATCAACGACATGAGCGTTGGTGATGATGTGGCCGTCGGCCGACACGATCACTCCGGAGCCAAAGCCCTCTGTAAATTCTTTGGGGCCGATCCGCATTTGTTCGCGGCGACCGCGATTTTCGGACTTCTCAAATTTGACGGTCTGAATGCTGACGACCGAGGGTTTGACTTTTTGGGCGATCAGTTGCGACGCCATCGAGACTTTTTTGAGCGGATCTTCGTCGAGGATGACGACGGAATTTTCGTATTCGGCGCGAAGCCTACCTTTGGTGAAGGCGTACTGGTACTCTTCGACCAGTCGGGGCCCGACAAACCAGGCGGCAAGGAACAGAAGGCTTGCCAGCAGGAACAGCAGCGAGGCACTTGAACCGGACTCGCTCTTTTGCTTTGGGCGTTGACTACCGACCGCAGGATGAGCGCGGCCGGGTTCTGTCAGCGTTACGGGTGCTGCAGCAAAATCCGGGTCTCGATCCGGGAGGGGTGATTGTTCCGCCGAGCCTTCAGTCATTGGATTTCCATGGCAAAGGTAACGGTGCCGATGCTCCGATTTCCGAATCAGCAGCGGTGACACCAAGTACCTTCAGTATAGTGGAAATTACCGATGTCGTTGTGAGGATTTGCCGGGAACAGAAGACTAGTCGTTCGGGAGCAGTGATTGACTGTCAATGTCAACCCGGATTATTCACGAGGCGTGGGCGTCAGAATCAGTTCCGACAGTGATCGGTTACTCTAATACAATGAAACGATCGCTGTGGCTTTCAACTACCGAATGATTCACATTTCTTGTTGAAATTCAGTTTTCCCCTTGCTCCTGTTGGCCAAACGTAGAATCAACGCCCGTCGTCGTGAATAATCCGGGGTCAATTGGGATAATGGGAAGCTCAGAAATTGTCGTTTCACGCGGCGGCTGAGAGAAAGTTCTGGGCGGACGGAGGTCTTCGACGACCGGCGGCCACGCCAATCTGGCAACAAAGCCCAATGCTACTCCCGCACAAATAATCGCGATTCGCGACTGCCATCTTTTTCTTTTTGCCGACATGGTCACAGTATAGGGAGACAATCAGCGAATAAAAAGTCACCCACGGTACCGGGTTCGTCGCCCGAGGGCGGACAGTCTATGATGTTGTCATGACTCGCCGTTCCAAAAACTCGCCGCTGACGCTCTGCAGCTTGCTGCTTGCAATCGGCTGTGGGCTGACGCCAATCGTCGGCAGCTTTGGGGCTCAGGACATCAAAGCCTCCGCCGGTACAGCCAAATCGGAATTGTGGATCGAAACCGACCTGCCAGACGGGGCTCGCTGGCGCTACGGGGCCCGCACGCGCGATTATGATCTGCCCGGATTTGTGGACCTTGAGTTTTCTCACGACGGGAACCTGTTGGCCGCGCGGGACCATCGACAGAACGTGCGAATCCTGAATCTGAAAACCAAGCGACAACAGTCGATCGCGCGGTCGCAGTACGCGTTGGACCTGTCTTTTTCGCCGGACGATAAAGCGATCATAACCGTCGCTCGCAAGAAGGCTTCCGTTTGGCTGGTCGAAGACGGTTCACTGGTTCGCGAGATCGATGTTTTCGGAAGCCTCGTGGGAGCCAGTCCGATTGATTCAACGATCACGATCGCGGGATTGGCAAAGGCATGGGTTTATTCCTGGCCGATGCCGGGTGACAAAAAGGAAATTCGTCCGGAGATATCCAAAGGTGTCGTGCGTCCCAAAGGCCTGTCGTACGATGGATCGTTTTGCATCTACTCCAATGGCTATCGCCAAGAGCTGCGTGACTTGCATCGGGGCCTGTCGCGGCCATTGAAAATCAAGAGGCGTCCCAATCGGATCGGAATCTCTCCCAATGGCCTGTTGATGATGAGCTTTGCACACGCTGAACCACTGATGGAGATCTGGGACTTGCGAAACCCTAGCGAACTTTACTTTCCCGTTCGCGAAAACGCACGCAGCATCGACGCGGCATTTTCCTTTGACAGCCGGTTCATTTATTCGGTCAATCAGGACAAAGAGGTCGTAATCTGGGACATGCTCACGCGACAGGTGGCCACGCGACTAAAAGGGCACCTTGATCGGATTCATTCGGTTGCTGCGGCACCAGAGTTGCTTTGTTTGGCCACGTCGACATCGGGAACCCGCGATCGGACGATCATCTTTTGGGACGCAAAAAAGGTTCTGTTTCCAGTGATCGAACTAGAACCGGAATTCGATCTGGATGGCATCTGGGAGATGCTGGGCAGTGACAATGTCGATCGTTCGCTCGCGGCGACGAATCAGCTGTACCACCATTTGTTGGTCGATGATGATCTGGCCGCTGCCCTGCTAGAGAAATCCGGTGTATCGCCCGGTAGTTCTTCAGCGACGTTGAGAGATTTAATTCAACAACTGGATCATCCAAAATTCGAAACGCGAGAAGCCGCCACATGGCAACTGCAAAGACGCGTGCATTCATCCCGCGATCTGCTGACCAAAGCTCTCGAATCGTGTGGCTCGGAAGCCGAGATTCGAATCCGCCGGGTGCTGCAGTCCCAGTCCGGGAAGCCTTCGCACACCGCGGCCGATCGCCGTGATCATCGCATCGTGTTGGCCATGGAACTCGCTGCCACCAAGGCAGCGACGGATGCCCTGGAGGTTATTGCCCAAAGCCACAAGTCACAGGATATCCGCAACGAAGCCCGACTGGCTCTGGTGCGTCTGACCGCAGGTTAATCGCTGATCCCGGGATAGACATTGCCAATCCACTCAGGGCGGACGTGCTTTTGCGTATCGGCGACCGAAAGCGGCTTTGGGAGCCAGTATTCCCGGGCCGTGTCGCATCCCGTTTCACGCAGCTACTGAAACTGGTCGTCGGTTTCGATGCCATTGGCGACCGTTTCCAGATTCAGGCTACTGGCCAGGGCGATGACGGTGTGAACGACTGCCCGGTGCTTGTCTTCTTCTGCCATTTGTTGACGAACGATTGATCGATCTTGAGCCCGGATTGGGGTTAATGATCCGATCCGTCTTGATTTTGATGGTCGGGATCGCCGCCAAGCCAATCCTTGAAACCCGTCCAGGCTTTGCCGATAAGCTTGCCCGAGAGGATGCCTTCGGTGATCGTTTCACGATCGTTACCAAAGTTAAACCAGACAGCTTCGATGTAGGGCTGGCTGGAGGTCGCGAGCATCGTGTAGATGCCCTCGTTGTGAATCTTTTGCAAACCGGTCCAGTAGTGGTCGAAGATTTCGCGGTCAAGGACTTCGCCGGTCACGCGGATCGTGGTGAGGGCTCCCTTGGTGACGGTGGTGACCTGATCAAGTGCGTACATGGTCATGGCGCTTGAAATCTGAAACACGCCAACGTTCTGTTCGTCTGCCATGTCCTTCATCTGGTTCCACATGCGATTGAGTTCGGCCTCCGGGAGGACTTTGCCGGGATCGATTTCGGCGACCGATGCGGTGGTTTGTTCGATCGTTTCACGAAGGCCGTCCAGGGACAGCGGCGGGCGGTCGAGACGGTCGGCGGTATCCCCGGATGCTTTGCCGATCGCCTCGAGAAGGTCTGCGGCGTGATCGATGGTGGATTCGGGATCGATGACGCCGTCTTTTTTGAGTTCGGTAGCGAGTTCCTTCAGGTAGGCGTTGGAGCCATAGGCAACGTCGCTGAGAATCGCGAGGATCGTCAGCGGAGAAACGTGTAGCGTCGCCATCCCGGCGAGGTCCACGAACGAGCCCACGGTTTTTTTGGCGACATAGCCTTCGACTTGCGTGGCCGGATCGGGCGACTCGCCTTCGGTGCGTTTCACACCGCCAACATCGTGGGCCACCATGTCCAGCATTTGCTTGACAAACGTGCGGTAAGTTTTCGAATCCTGAAACGCGGTCGGGACAAGGAATTCAGCAGATTCCTTTGCAAGTCCGCTGATCAGTGCGGCGGTGCTGCGGACCGTACGCTCAGGTAGCGAGAGGGTGTAGTTAAGATATTCGGTGACCATCTCAACAGAAGGCTTGTTGGGTTCACTCATGCTAAAGCCGGAGGCGTGGGCTGGGATACGTGGGGTGACTCTGCTGAGCAGTGTTCGCAATCAGAAAGAACATATTGAATAATTAATTCAAGTTGGCGTCCAGATTGTTCCAGACATCGCGGCGGTCGAATATGATGCTGGACGAACTTAAATCTCGGGAACCCTCATGGCAGACAACGAAAGCACCAAAAAGCCGCAAACTCTCAAGCTGTGGATCATGATGGCTCTCCAGTTTTTCATCTGGGGTGCGTGGCTGCCGCTGGTATTCGGATACTTGGGTGAAAAAGGCCTTGGGTTCGACGAATTGCAACAGACTTGGGTGCTGATAGCGTTTCCGGTGGCGGCCATTGTGGCGATGTTCTTTAGCAACCAGTTTGCCGATCGCAATTTTGCGGCTGAAAAGTTCCTCGCGATCAGCCATCTGATTGGCGGGATTTCGATTCTTTCGCTGGCGTTTGTGAAAGGTTTCGTGCCCTTTACGATCCTGATGTGGATTCACTGTCTGGTGTATGTTCCGACCGTTTCGATCACCAACTCGATTGCTTTTGCGGCGATGAAGGATGCCAAAAAGGAATTTGGGATCGTGCGGATGGGTGGCACGATTGGCTGGATTCTGGCCAGTTGGCCGTTATTCTTTTTGCTTTCCGACGACCCGCTGGCGGCTCGCTACACGTACATGATTGCCGGCGTCGCGTCACTGATTCTGGCTGGCTACAGTTTGACGCTGCCGCACACGCCGCCGAATAAAAGCGCCGAATCCCTCGCGTGGCTCAAGGCACTCAAGACGCTTGCCTCGCCGGCGATTTTGGTGCTGTGGTTGGTGACGATGGTCGATGCGTGTGTACATGATCTTTACTTCATGTGGACTTCCGGGTTCCTGCAGGACATTGGCATTCCGCAAAAGTGGGTGATGCCCGTGATGAGCATCGGGCAGGTTGCCGAAATTGGGACCATGGCGGTGCTGGGCTACTTTCTGACTCGACTGGGCTGGCGAAAGACAATGATCATTGGCGTGCTGGGACACGCGATTCGATTTGCCATTTTTGCATGGGTGCCAGTTCCGGCCCTAGTTATTCTGGCCAACGTGTTGCATGGAGTCTGCTACGCGTTCTTTTTTGCAACCGTTTATATCTTTGTCGATGAATTCCTGCCCAAGGATGTCCGTTCGAGCACTCAAGGTTTGTTCAACCTGATGATCCTTGGTGGTGGTCCAATCCTGGCACGGATCTTTGCTCCCCGCTGGTTCAGTAACGCGAGCACCAAAGTCGAAGAAGCCACTCAGGTTGACTACCAGGCTTTGTTTCAGGTCCCCTGCTATATGGCGATCGCGGCGGCCCTGGTCCTGGCGATTGCATTTTGGCCACCCAAAATGAATGCCTCTGAAAAGGTCGCTGAGGCTTAATCAAGATGCCGCTGATTTCAGTTGAAGACGTAACGATTCGCTTCCGTGGGCCGGCGCTGCTTGACGGCGTGGACTGCACGATTGATGCGGGTCAAAAGATTGGCCTGCTGGGTCGCAATGGGGCCGGCAAGACAACGTTGCTGCGGATGATCGGGGGTGAAGTCCAGCCCGACAATGGCAAGATCGTTGTGTCGCCGGGTGTGAAAGTCAGTCAGCTTTCGCAGTACGTGCCCACCGACATGACCGGCAGCATTCTCGAAGTTGTGACCGCGGGTTTCGATGACGATTCGGAGCTTGAACCCTGGGAAAAGGAAACACGGGCAGAGAAAGTCATCTCGAGGATGTTGCTTGACGCCGAAGCGCAGTTCGAAACGCTCTCCGCGGGCATGAAACGCCGCGCCCTGCTAGCGCAGGCGATCGTGGTCGAACCGGATGTACTGCTGCTGGACGAACCGACCAACCATCTCGACATCCCGGCCATCGCGTGGCTGGAAAAGTTCCTTGTGGACTTTCCGCAGACCGTTTTGTTTGTGACTCACGACCGTGCGTTTTTGCAGTCATTGGCCAAACGAATTCTGGAAATTGATCGGGGTCGAATTTTCGATTGGACCTGCGACTATCAGACTTTCCTGAAGCGAAAACAGGAGGCCCTGGAGGCCGAAGAAAAACAGAACGCCCTGTTCGACAAAAAGCTGGCTCAGGAAGAAGCATGGATTCGCCAAGGCATCAAGGCTCGGCGGACGCGAAACGAAGGCCGGGTTCGTGCTCTCAAGGCGATGCGTGAACAGTTTCGCGACCGACGCTCCAAGGTCGGGACATCGCGACTGAACATTCAGCAGGGACAGCGAAGCGGCAACCTGACGATCGACATGGAGGAAGTCTCGTTTGCCTACGAAAACTGCGAACCGGTATTCGCGGATTTTACGGCGTCGATCATGCGTGGTGACAAAGTGGGCATCATCGGACCCAATGGTGTGGGCAAATCCACGCTGTTGAAGGTGATGCTGGGCCAACTACAACCCACGTCGGGCAAGATCAAACTGGGGACCAATCTGGAGATCGCGTACTTTGACCAACTGAAGTCACAACTGGATCCCGAATCGACGGTGCTTGAAAACGTCGGCGGCGGTTCGGATCGTTTGCTGATCAATGACAAGCCAATGCACGTGCTGGGCTACCTTGCCGATTTCCTGTTCGAGCCCGAGCGGGCGCGAACGGAAGTAAAGTTTCTTTCCGGCGGTGAACGAAACCGGATCCTGTTGGCAAAACTGTTTGCCAAACCGGCGAACGTGATCGTGATGGACGAACCGACCAACGACCTGGATACTGAAACACTGGAACTGCTGGAGAGCAAACTGGTCGAGTTTGCGGGGACGGTGTTGATCGTGAGCCACGATCGTGAGTTCCTGGACAACGTGGTGAGCAGTTCGATGGTGTTCGAGCCCGAGGGTTTGAAAGAGTACGCCGGCGGTTATGCAGATTGGCTTCGTCAGTCACCGACGGCCAAAGACCAGATCACGCCGCGGCGAAAAAGTGCCGGCTCGAAAGCCAAAAAGGGAAACGCGATTGCGGCAGAATCCGGCACGGGGGATTCGTCGCAACCAGCCACCGCGACCAGACGGAAGTTGAACTACAAGGAAAAGCGTGAACTCGATGCGCTGCCGGAAAAGATTGACAAACTGGAGACCGACCTCGCGGCTTTGCACGAATCGATGGCTGAGCCAGACTTTTACAAAAAGTCCGGCGAGGAGATTGCGACCGCTCAAGGGAACGCCAATTCCCTGCAATCGGAACTTGAAAAGGCATTTGCACGGCTTGAAGAGCTGGAATTTGGGGCTTGATTTCGAATCTGCGGTATATCCTTAACGGTACGTTTTGAATCGAACCCCTCTTTCTGCCCCGAATTGACGCCCGTGAACGACTCTGATTTCCAACGCCCGAACGATGAATGGGCTTCTCCGCAAACTCCCGTCTACGAAGAAGCTGCATTGGCAACCCCGGCGTTGGAGGAACTTTCGCTCGGTGGCGTCCTTGCCTGGGTCACGATCTTTGTTGTCACCGTTGGCATGATCGCGTTGACTGCGTTCAGTCGCGCGGGCGAAGAAAAACGAACCGTTGCCACGACGGGGGATCTTTTCCCGATTCAGATGCAGGGTCGGGCGAACGTTGGGCAGAAGGCGTTGCTGGAAAGCCTGGCACCGGGCGAGGACGACGAGCAGAAAAAGGACGCCGAGCAGAAACTGGATCAATCCGGCGACGATGATCAATCCGGCGACGATGATAAGGACAGCGACAGGAAAGATGACGAAGAGGAAGAAGGCGGTTCGGCAGCACCGATCCTTCCTGAGCAGTTGAACTCGGGAACGTATGAGCAGCGATTGTGTTACGTGATTTTACTCAACGAAAGCAGCGGGCCGGCGGAAGCATCAAAAAAGCTGAAGGCATTGGACGATGCGGCCGCTGAAGCAAAATTCGAAACCAACGAAGACCAGAAAAAGCTCCGCGACATCGTGGGCCGTTTGCTGGAGCAACAGCAGGACGGCAACGCCGACACTGACCATCTGACTGATGCCGAAAAGGAACTGATCCGCGAAAAGCTGGGCTGGATTGGAAAGCTCGCCTTGGTCCCCGAAGGAACATCAGAGAAGCAGGCTCGCGAGAAGATTGTCGGGCAGGGCAGTCGCACGGCGATTGTGATGGTCGTGTTTGCGGGCGTGGTGGCGTTTGCGCTATTGGCGGGCTTTGTGGCGATGTGTGTTTTCTCTGTGATGTTTGGGCTGAAGAAACTGTCGCCGATGTTTCAACTGCGCGGCAGCGGGATGAACATCTATGCCGAAACGTTTGCTTTGTGGATGTTGATCTTTTTTGTGATGCCACTGGTGGTCGGGTTGGGGATTCGGGCCTGTGGCGTTGAGTTGGGTGAATCAGGTGAAAAACTCTTTTCGGCGGGGTTCTTTTTCGGTTCACTGATTGTGCTGGCGTATCCGATCCTGCGCGGCATCAGTTTCAAGCAGTTGGCAAACGACATTGGCTGGAAAGTCAAAAACGGGTTTGTGGATACCTTGCTTAGCCCGCTGACGTACGTTGCCGGTTTGCCGATTCTGATTATCGGAGCATTTTTTGCGTTTCTGATCACGATGCTCAGTTCTGGCGTCGGTGGCGAGAAAGAGTTTGGCACCAGTGTGGCGGCGGGGCATCCGATCCAGGACATGATCGCTACCGGAAGCTGGTTTTCAATTCTGTACGTGGTGATGATGGCTTGTGTGGCGGCGCCGATCGTGGAAGAAACGATGTTCCGCGGGGTGCTGTATCGGCACCTGCGCGAGTTCTCGGGAAATTGGGCTCGCTGGGGAAGCGTTGCGTTTTCGGCAGTGTTCAACGGTGTGATCTTTGCCGCGATTCACCCGCAAGGGGTGATGGCAATACCCTTGCTTACAGCGCTTGCGGTAAGTTTTTCTTTGGCACGGGAGTGGCGAGATTCTTTGGTAGCCCCGATGGCCATGCACGCGATCAACAATGGCGCGATCACCACGTTGATGGTATGCATGATGATCTAGCGCACCGAGACAGCCAAAAGTTGGGTTGCCCGTTACGTAGCTCGCCTCTGCGTGGCGATTTTTTTCGCATTGGTTTACGCATTGGGAGAGGCGTGCTCCTCTATCGGCATTCACCAACCCTGATGCTGCTCCAATTCTTTAAAACTACCATCGACAGACGATGCATCACCCGAAATATTCGCAGTCCGGGAATCGAAGCCTTGCCGCGATTCGGGATATGGGGGAAACTCTCGGGTTGGAAAAACCACACTGGCAGACTCAAGCTATGGCACGAATCAACGAAAATTACCTGAAACTTCAAGCCGGTTATCTGTTCCCGGAAATTGCAAAACGGGTCAACGCGTTCTGCGCGGACAATCCCGATGCGGATGTGATCAAGATGGGCATCGGCGATGTGACTCAGCCGCTTCCCCCAGCGATCATTGAAGCGATGCACAAGGCCGTTGACGAGATGGCGGTGGCTGAGACGTTCCGCGGTTACGGGCCAGAGAAAGGGTATGACTTTCTTCGCGATGCGATCGCCAAGAATGACTATCAGGATTTGGGGATCGATGTTGATGCCGACGAGATTTTTGTTTCCGATGGTTCGAAATGCGACAGCGGCAACCTGCTGGACATCTTCGGCGACGACAACAAAATTGCGGTTCTGGATCCCGTGTATCCGGTTTACGTCGACACCAACGTGATGGCCGGGCACACTGGCGAAGCCGATGAAAACGGCCAATACGGCGGGCTGATCTACATGCCGGTGACCGCAGAGAATGGCTTTGAGCCCGAGTTGCCGACCGAAAAAGTAGATTTGATCTACCTTTGCTATCCCAACAATCCGACGGGAGTCGTGGCCAGCAAGGAGATGCTTGAAAAGTGGGTCGCGTACGCCAAAGAAAACGATGCGATCATTCTTTATGACGCGGCGTATCATGCGTTTATCTCTCAAGACGGTGTGCCGCGTTCGATTTTCGAAATTGAAGGGGCCAAGGATGTTGCCCTCGAACTGCGGAGCTTCAGCAAGAACGCTGGCTTTACCGGTGTCCGCTGCGGGTTCATGGTGATTCCAAAGCAACTGATGGGCACGACGAAGGCCGGGGAAAAGCAGTCGCTTCATGCATTATGGAATCGTCGACACAGCACCAAGTTCAACGGTGTTTCGTATCCTGTTCAGCGCGGTGCCGAAGCGGCTTACAGTGAGGCAGGAAAGCAGCAGATCAACGACCTGATCGCGTTTTACATGAACAACGCAAGGTTGCTTCGCGAAGGATTGCAGGAGGCAGGGTTCGAGGTTTATGGCGGCGTGGATGCTCCTTATGTTTGGCTGAAGACTCCTGATGGCGTGAGCAGCTGGGACTTTTTCGACCAGTTGCTGCAAAAGTCTCACATCGTCGGAACACCCGGAAGTGGGTTCGGCTCCTCAGGCGAAGGCTACTTTCGATTGAGCGCGTTTAACTCGTTGGAGAACACGCAAACCGCAATTGAGCGGATCAAAAATTCTGTCTCGACGCCGGCCTGAGTATCCACGTGGACAAACGTAAACTGAAGTCGATGATCGATGTACTTTCTGGAACCCTGGCGGCGGCGCTGCTTGTGTTGTGGGGGGCGGTGAATCTGTCGATAACGGTCCGTTCGTGGCTGGCGAAAACGCCCGAGCAGGCCGATGCGGACTGGACCGCAACAATTGTAATGAGCCTGATCTTTGGCGGCGTGCCGTTGGCGTTGGGCGCGTGGCTGATGTACCGAAAAATGGTGAAGTAACACGACGTGTTGCGGGTCGATTCACGCGGCAAATTCGTAGGCCGGATCAAGGACGCCGAGTCGTTTTGGTGGAATGGCCACGCAAGCGACCGGGAACGGTTTTGAAAAAGATTACGTCCTCCGTCCGCTGCTCCGGCAACGGCCGTGCGCTCACGCTTGGCCTCGCGAAACCGTGGCAAGCTTTGGAGCGCAGGAGTTTTTCGATTGGCAAAGTGCAAGGGCAGGGCAGATGCCGGAGCGGCGGACACGGCAGAGAGATTGGAACGTGTCGAGGCATCACCATCAGTTCGGGCGGCAAAACGTTTTCGTTCACCGGATGGAAGGTCGGCTGGGCGTGTGCCAAGCCAGAGTTGATCGCCGCGATTCGCTCGGTCAAGCAGTTCCTCACTTTTGTGAACGCAGCGCCGTTCCAGCCCGCCATTGCGGTCGGGCTCCGATTGGGCGACGACTACTTCGCTGAGTTCGCGGCCGAGCTCCAGGGAAAGCGGGATCGGCTAAACGCTGGCCTCGAAGCGGCTGGGTTCACCGTGTACAGCCCGCAAGGCACCTACTTCTCCACGGTCGACATCCGTCCGCTCGGCTACGACGACGGCCGAGCCTTCTGCCTGGCCTTGCCCGAGCTAGCTGGCGTCGTCGCTATTCCGAGCCAGGTGTTCTACACCAACAAACACGAAGGTAAGCCGCTGGTGCGCTTCGCCTTCTGCAAGCAAGACGCGATGCTCGACGAAGCCGTCACTCGCCTTGCCACCCTGAACCAATGACCCATATTGTCGATGTCCCAGGGACATCGACAATTCGCCACTAGGTTTCGGCGATGGACGGGATCCACGCGTTTGTTGTCGAGGACCTCGATG
>CALFWR010000159.1 GCA_937928555.1 uncultured Pirellulaceae bacterium | reverse complement strand
TGTCAAGTCGCATACGAAAACCAGACGCAAGCTCTACGAGAAGCTTGGAATCGATGTCGATAAAATCAAATCCTGCGACTCAAAACACGAAAAACAATGATTTACCGGACCAAATCAACAAACTGGCGCTGTCCAACTAATGAACTCAAGAATTGTTTGAGTCGCGGGGGTGCTACAACGCTTATGGTCTGGGCGGACATTGATGATGACATGACCGATGGCGATGCATTGAAGCGGGAGTTTTGGAATACTGCTCAAAAAAAAGACATCACTCAGCAACAATTCGATCAGATCGTGTTTGTCTTTGCCAAGGACCGCCTGGAAAACTGGATTCAATACCTGATGACGGGACAAACAGACGAATCCGTAGAAGGACCGTGGGTAAATCGGGGGCGAGATGTTAGGGATGCCGCTCGGCAACTTGGTCTGCGATGTCTAAAAAATCAAGTCGAGCCGCCGCTTCCACCCTTCTTGGAATGGTCGTGCCGGAACTGGCGTCAATTGGCCGAACGCATGAGGGACAATTGACACTGGTGAAGGGACCTGAAATCAAAGGGACTTTGCATCAGTGAGAAGGCGGCGAAAGACGATCACATTATCAACCCGGATTATTCACGAGGCGTGGGCGTCAGAATCAGTTCCGACCGTGATCCTTGACTCAGATGCGATGAAACGAGCGCTGTGGTTTTCATCTACCAGATGATTCAAATTCAGCTTTTCCGTTGCTGCTGTTGGCCAGACGTAGAATCAACGCCAGTCGTCGTGAATAATCCGGGTTTATGATCCAGGCCATGAGAGACAACGATGAATTCGTTATCAAATCCATGTGTGATCCAAAATTTCAATCAGCAGTGCCTACCCGAGGACTTACGGCCAACGGCTCGCCTGCGCGCTCCGACTTCTCGCGAATCAGGCTCCTGCTTGCCAATTTCACCCGCAAAAACAAAGGCAAACAGGAATCTTTCGTTTTTCCCAAAATCGCGCGCAGAATCCCGATTCCCGGTCGTTTACTTGATGGATTGGATGATTCACAACAAACAACACCTGCAACCAAGGCAGAAAAATGAAAAACTCAACTCTCAACCAACTCGCTCAACTCACTTCCACAACAGCTATCGCCATCGCCATGTGCCCGGCACTCCCACTGATCGGCCTGATGTGGATCCTCGCGTTAAACAACGGGGAATAAGCTCCAGTGAGAAAACTTCCCACCGAACTGAAAATGCAAAAACTTGTTATCGCACCCAACGCCATGAAATACATCAAACATCAATTGCAGGCCGGCCTGTCCGACCACAACACTCGCGGCGCCGCGGCAAGAAAAGAAAACTGCGAATACTGTAGCCAGCTCAAGGATCTACTCCAAAGCTTCACCGAAAAAGGCGAACTCTCGGGCGACGACCTTTCCCGAATCGGAATTCTGCTTAGCCACTGAACCACAGTCCCCAGAACCGCGACGGCCATCGCGACGCCTACTTCTTCGACAGGCTCAGCACCGAATCAAAATCGGATTGAGAAAGCCCACTTACCGTATCGGACAACAGCTGCACCGCAGGCGTATCGTCAGGATGGCGATTGATGATTCCGGCCAACGTTTGACTTGCCTCACGAAGCCGACCCTGTTCAAAAAAGGCCAGCCCTTGCTCGTAAACCTTTTGTAGCTCGATCCAATCAGACCCCGGATTGAGAGGAACTTCATACACGGCGATCGGGCGTTTTACATTCACAAACCGGACCGTGCGAATCTTTCGCCGCGGAATCTCTGCCGGAAGCGCCTCTGCGGTCGATTCGGTCACCAAAAAAGTCGTACCCATTTGACGCGTCGAACTTTGCACCCGGCTGGCTACATTGACAACGTCTCCCAGCGGACCGTACTTGAATTTTCGATCCGAACCGATGTTGCCCACTTGAGCCGTTCCACTATTGATCCCAACGCCAATCGATAGCGGCTCTCCGAGGATGGGCTCCCAGCGGGCATTGAGTTGCGGGATGCAGCTTAACATCTCCAACGCCGTCCTGACCGCCAACTCGCGATGCCCTTCGCGGTCGATCGGTGCGCCCCACATGGCAAGGATTTCATCCCCCACGTAATCGACCACCACGCCGTTGTGTCGAAACACGCAATCGGACAACTCGTTCATCACCGAATTGATCCAACTGATGGTCGGCCCGGCGCCGATCCGCTCCGAGATTCGCGAAAAGCCCCGAATGTCGGCAAACAGAATGCTGACTTCTGCCGAACGTGGTGCCAACAGATCCGGATTGGATTCAAGCTCATCGGCCAGTTCGCTGGTAAAGAACTGATTGAACTTCAACCGCATCTCGGAAATCTTCCGCTCCCGATTCAAACGCTCGATACCCTGTGAAATCCCTTTGGCAAACAGCTCCACAAACATGGCTTCCGCTTCGGTGAGCGTTGGATGCTGCTGGTCGACACCGCGATCAGCATAAACGACGCCCACAACTTCATTGCGGAAATTGAGTAAGGGAGACGCCACAAGGCAGTTCACATCGACAAGGCTTTGCGTCAGATCTTGCGGTAGCTCGTAAACCGTTTTTTTGTCTTGGGCAATCATCGATAGGATCTTTATGCTGGGCATCCATTCCCCCGACGCGCCGCCGCCTTTTTGGTGAAAGACATGAAACCTCCACGGCCCCACCGATTGATCGCCTTTCACATTGAACGTCAATTCGCCGATCGCCGATTCGTGAAACGCGACCAGCACATGATCAAGCTGCAAAAACTGGATCATGGCCATTGCGGCCCGGTCGAAAAAAGAAAGGTTGTCCGGCGAATCCTGAAAAATATTCAGCATCGTCTGCAAAAGATCCAGCAGCCGATTGCTTTCGATCGTCGCCGCTGCCGCCGTTCCCACCAGGCTCAGCGAACTGTCAATCGTCGCTTGAGAAATCGGCAACAATGTTGGGGGACCCGGCGTTGTGTCCAGACTGTAAACGGAACCTTTGCGCTGCGGACTTTCGATCGGCACCAGCTCAATCGTGCGGTCACAAAACGTCAGCTCGATTGGATCGTGCATCGCTGTGAGCGATTTCAATTCGATGTCCCGCGACTCACCCGCGGCTAGGGGCGTGGACCCAACATCGATCGCATGCGGGCTGGTGTTGTGGATCCGCACAGCGCCCCCGGAAAGATGGACTTCGGCGAACTGGCGCGAATACTCCCGCTCAAAGCCGGTCGCAATGATCAGTTTTTGATCCAGCGTGGATCGCGCCGAAGCCGATCGCACCACAGCGATCTCGCCGGGTTCGCCTTCTTCCTGACGGCCGATGCGAAATGAGTTTTCCACCGTTTGCTCCAGAAGAGCCGTTTGCCGCTGGCCAGTTTCAAAAACCCTTACCCTGATACCGATCATCCGACACTCGATGCTTTGTCATTGCGGTGACGCCGGATTAGCGACGCATAAAGAACCCCGACTTCCCTGGGCAGCCACGGTCGATCCGACATTTTCTCAACACGCTCCACCAGTTCCGATTCGGTCATCGACGTGATGTCCGCGACGGTCCCAAAGCTCATCACGAACCGGCAGATCAGGGCAAATGCCATCGCCACATCGATGCGGCGCGGAAGTTCGCTTTTGCCGGATTTGCCCCGCTGGTTAAAGTGATCTTTTAGGGACACCAAATCGGCTCGCTGCAACGCACTGCAGTTCACGTCCAGTGCCTTTCGCAGACTCAGACTTCCATCGACCAGCGATCCCAACCCGAGTTCAGCCAGGGACTGATCCAGCAGATGCTCGAACAACTTGGCGGTTTCTTCCTTGCCCCAGGTCGCATCAGCCGAAGGATCCACAAACACCATCGAACTGCCAATGGTGCTCAGGTTGGTCAACGAATAGCTCGGCGCCGGGCGGTCTTTGATTCTCTTGACCGCCGTCATAATCATCTCGGGATCCTCGAAAAAGATTTTCAGCAAGCGGGCTTCGTCAGCAACCCCGGAATCCGACGACGTCGGACCAAGCGACGTTTGGGCTTCGATGCAGGCCGACAGGATTCGGTTAAAGGTACGCTTTGCCGTCATCAGCGCGTTGGATGCTTTCTGCGGATTCTTGAACCCGTAACGCTCGATCACCTGCTCGTAACCGATCGGAGGTTGCGTCAGAACCCGGTCACGAAACAGACCCCAGTATTGACTTTCGTGCTTCATCTGCGTCAGTGCACTGGTAAAGATCGCCGTCGCCCATACCCGATCCAGTGGATTGATTTCGAATTCGGAATCCGATTCCGGTGCCGCAGCGATGTCGGGGGCCGCTTCCGATGCAAAAGGTTCACGCGCCGTTTTGCGGATCGAATCAATCAGATACCGCTGGATACAGGTCCGCAGTGCGCTACGAAAGCGACCTTTGCCGTTGGCCAGATCCAGCACCTTGCCGTTCATGATCTTGTTGAGAATGAAATCGCTGACCAGATCATCCGCATCGGTCCGGTTAACCCGCTTGGCTTTGACCAGAAAGTCCGTCAGTGCCTCGCGGTAATCTTCAACGAACACACCGAGCGCCTCCTGGCGGGCGTCCTGGTCGCCTTCGCGGATACGCTCGATGATTGAAAGTCTGGTCGCGGGAAACTCTGCCATTAAACCTGCACTGCTCTTCAAAAGTGACTTTGGCCGAACGGTTCACGTCATTGTGAACGTTCCGGATTCAGCTGGCACCGCCAGAAACGACACGCCAAATCTTGCGGTTTCCGACAACTTGCTGACGTTGCTCGGCGGTGACATCGGCCTCGATCTCGAGGATACTCGTTGCGTCCCTCAGATCAACCTTTGCCGCAGCAACGAGCCCAAAACGGTCCAGCCACTGGTTGATGCATTCGTCAGAATCGAAAGGATTCGACGGAACGACCGACCGCTGCACCTGGGAGAAAACCGCTTTGACGCTTTTGGCCACTCCGGGGTCACTGTCAAAGAGATCCTGTAGATTGGACTTACTGACAAAATCCGTCACCCAAACAGCGTGGGGAAACTTCTCCAGGACCGCCTGAATGTTGGCAAAGAACTGCTCCATTTCGGCCTCGCTGAAGTATAGCAACAACCCTTCGGTTGCGAGCGTGAAAGGACTGCCGGTGTCGAGATTTTCAATCGCCGCAAACAGGCTTTGGCGATCCAACACATCGGCAGCACAGCAATGATGAACGCCTCGGGCTCGGGTACCGTCGGCAAGGTAAGCATTACGCACAAGTTTTGCTTTGTGGATCATCAACTGGGGAAGATCCGATTCCACATAGATGGTTCCGGGGCTCATTCGGGACCACTGGTACCCACGCGGCGAAATTCCGGAAGCAAATTCGATGATTTGTTTGGCGTCATGTTCCTGCCCGGAGATCGCCGCATTCATCGCATGGTATCGGCTTTGGAACAGCACCGACATCAGCGCCTGGGTTTCCGGATCGGTAATGCCCAGGTTTTGCAGCAGGGTTTCGCCGTCGGTTTCCGGAGAGAACGCGGCGGTGATTTGCAGCGACTTGTCCAAGCCCCGCAGCCACGCGACGACTTTGGCGGTCGGACTGACCGGATCAAAGCTCTCATTCTCCATCGCCGGGTCGTGCAACAACGTTGGCTCGATCGTGAAACCAAGCTCCCGCGCGGAGTTGAGAACATTGGAAGGCGCCCGCGCCTGGACGGTCAGAAACGAGTCTGGAAATTGCTTGACGGGGGCTTGGTAGTCAGGATTCTGAAGTTTGATCGAATGGTCACGGATCAGGTACAGCAATTGCTTGAGCGCACCAAGCCTCGCATTGGCTTCGTCGAGCGGCAGTTCCGGATCGTCAGCGTTGACAGTCAATTTTTGCAGTTCCAGCCGATACCAGTCGCGCACCGGGTCATCGGCTTTGAGCCTTGCAGCAACCTGCCGGGCTTGCTGCGATGTCTTGAGCACTTGCTCATGAAGGTTGGGTAGGGTCATGTTTGGTTCGTTACGCGTTGTCGTCAGGTTGAATGAAAATGGGTTAGCCAACCCACCCTAAAAGGATCATGATCGTCTAAGCCAACGTTTGCATCGACACAGCGACGCCTGAACAAACACGGCAAAGAATCCATTGGCCGAATTCGGTTTGCTTTGATTGTTGTCGACCGCAGGAGTCAAATCCCTGGTCGATCCGACGTTGGCGGATGAAAGCTCCGGTAAAGAATTGTCAGAATTTGGATTGTTGCTACTTATCTTGCTGCTCGCTGGTTGCAGGCTTGCTCAATGTCCTGAATTCCGGCAAGTCACGGAGGATTGTCAAATCGGTATCCGCTCGCATGTGGTCGAAGTCGTCCCAGCCAGCTGCGATCGATTGCTTGAGCGATGTAATGGCTTCGTCAATCCATGCCTGGCGTTGTTCGGATTGCTTTGAATTTAGTTCGTCACCTTCGGCCGGCTCAATGGAAGCGGCAGCCAGTGCAAACACACAAGCCGCGTTGTAAAGATTGCCGTCGTCGGATTCTTTTAACTCGCGAAGCTTGCGTGCCGCTTTTGTCGCCTCGGTGAAATTCTTCTGCGACGCAAATTCAATGCTACGACTATCCAGTAATTCTGGCAGCGACTTTGCGGGGTGCTTCAGAAGTTCGCCCCAGTCGCCGAAGGCAATCTCGGCTGTTTCCGCCGAATTGATATCTCGTTCCAGGATTGCAAGATAGCGTTTGCAGGAATCGACTTGTTGTCCCTTGCGAATCATCAAACGAAGGATACTCGTTGCGGCCTCAAACGAAGTGACGGCTCTCGAGTAGTCCCGCGCCGCCACAAAGGTGTCACCCAGTCCAGAATGTGAACGCCAAACACTCTCTTGTGCTCCTGAATTTTCCGGGTCAACGCCGGCCATTGCCTCACTAATCTTTAGGGCACGACCGTAAGCGTCAAGTGCGGCCTGCGCGTTACCAAGATCAAGCTGAACATCGCCAATCCGTTGGCAGCAAATAGACAGATCGTCGTTGGCTTGCGCATTTTGAGGATCTGTTAATGTCCGAGCTTCACTGATCTTAAGAGCATTTTCGTAACCGTCGAGAGCGGCTTGATGTTCACCAAGTTCATCCTGCACGTCCCCAATGTTAATGTAGTAAACGCACAGGTCTCTTTGCAATTCTGCGTTGTCCGCATCCTTTTGGGCCCAAGCCTTGAGGATCTCCAATCCAAGGTTCAGGGCCTCAAGTGCCGCTTGACTGTCTCCACGTTCAAGATGCAATGCCCCCAGTTGCTGGTAGGTCACCAACAAGTCTCTTTGCGCGCCCGAATCTTTAGAGGCAGCCAGCGATATTGCCTGGCGAATCTTCAGTGCCCTATTGTATGCTTCGAGCGCAGCTTCGAGATTTCCCAATCCGCGAAATTGAACTTTGCCCAATTCAATATACGAATCTGCAAGGTCGCTTTGCGCCCATCCGCTGTCTTTGTTTTCGGCAGCCAGAGACTCACAGATTTTGAGACTGCTTTTGTAGGCCTCCAGTGCCGACTGAGCATTACCAAGTCGCAATTGGACAACGCCTATTTTGACGAAGGAATCGGACAAGTTTCTTTGGGCCTGTGCATTGTCTTTGTCCACAGCAGCCAGAGACTCGTAAATTTTGAGACTGTTTCGGTACATTTCCAGTGCGGCCTGCGTGTCGCCCAGTCGAAATTGCACTATGCCCATTTGTTCAAAGGCATAAGACAAGTCTCTTTGCGCACTTGCGTTGTCTTTGTCCACAGTAGCCAGAGACTCTTTAATTTTGAGACTGTTTCGGTACATTTCCAGTGCGGCCTGAGTATCGCCCAGTCGAAATTGCACAACGCCCATTGCGTCAAAGGCAATAGACAAGTCTCTTTGCGCCCTAGCGTCGTCCTTGTCCACAGCAGCCAGAGATTCACTGATCTTGAGTCCACCCTTGTAGGCTTCCATCGCCGACTGAGTATTGCCCAACCTCAATTCCACATCGCCTATTCTGTTCAAGTACGAGGACAAGTCTCTTTGCACCTCTGCGTTGTCTTTGTCCAAAGCTGCCAGAGCCTCGCAATTCGTGAGACTCCTTTTGTAGGCTTCCAGTGCCGATAGCGTATCGCCCAATATCAATTGAACATCTCCCAATTTTGCCAATGACATGGACAAGTCTCTTTGCGCCGTTGCGTTGTCCTTATCCACAGCAGCCAGAGATTCACTGATCTCGAGTCCTCTGCGGTACGCCTCCAGTGCCGCCTGCGTATCGCCCAGCTTTAATTGCACATCGCCAATGTTCTTGAAGGAAAAGCTCAAGTCTCGTTGCGCCTGCTCGTCGTTTCGGGAAGTTTTAGCGACCTTTATTGCCATTTGTTGCGCGCGTTCAAAAAACTGTAGAGCGAGAGCAACTGCCGATGACTGAGCATCGGTGATCCCCGTTCCCAAATCTTTGCCTGGTTCTTCCGAGGTGCCAAATTCCATCACAAGTCTACCCATGTCAAATAGTGCCCGGATCGTCTGGTGATCTACGGAGGCCTGGTCAAGAAACTCAGTCGAGACCCGTTCCAGTTTCGACAATGAAGTTTTGAGAAGCCGACGGCGAATCTCGCCACTGCCAGAAAGGTTCTTCACGCCAGATTGGATGTCGCCGATGACAGAGGTTAACGTTTCCAAAGCCAGTTGGCTTTGTTGTTTCGCTTTCTGTTCGTTCGCTTGAGCCAACTCTCTGGCCTTCTGCTCTCTCGTGTTGGCTTCCACGAGATCTTCGTTGCTCTCTTCGAGTTTGTTTGCGGTGATGTTGGCTTGCACCGCGAACCAGGTTGAAACGGCAACACCGGCTAACAGGACAGAGGCAAGAGCTCCCAGTGAATAAAAGAGTCCGCGGTTTTTCCGTATCAGTTTCTGCAGCCGATAGCCGCGTGAGGGTGGTCGGGCTGTGACGGCTTCGTCATTGAGAAAATTTGAAATGTCCTGAGCGAAATCGTTGGGTGTTTCGTAACGGCGTGTTCGGTCTTTCTCCAACGACTTCATAACGATCCAGTCAAGCTCGCCGCGAAGGAGTTTTTGAAGTCGAGATGGTTCGATGCGGCGCTGGTCGGAGACGCCACTGATTACATCCCCCGAACCGCTCAGGCGTGTGCTGGGTCGCGGCGGTTCGCTTTCGCGGATCAGTTCAAGCACTTTGAGTAGTGCCTGCTCTTTCATCGTATTGTCGTCCAAAGGCGTTGAACCGGTCAGCAGCTCATACAGCATCACGCCCAGCGAATACACATCGGTGCGGGTGTCGATGTCCAACTGGTTCATCTCCGCCTGCTCGGGAGACATGTACTGAATTGTCCCCACGACTTGACCGAATTCGGTGAACATCGTCTTGTCGGTCAAAGCCAACTGGTGCTCGGTCGCTTTGGCCAATCCAAAGTCGATCACTTTGGGAACCGGAACACCGTCATAGAGTGCCACCAAAACATTGGACGGTTTCAAATCGCGGTGGATGATCCCTTTGGTGTGTGCGTGCTGGACGGCTTTGCAGACGGGAACAAACAGCTCGAGTCTTTCACGAATCGAAAGCTTGTTGTTGTCACAGTATTCTGTCAATGGAATTCCGTTGACCAGCTCCATCACAAAGTAGGGTGAACCGTCAGCCGTCGTTCCCGCATCAAAGATCCGCGCGATGTTGGCGTGATCCATCATCGCCAAGGCCTGACGTTCGGCGTCGAACCTCGCGATGATTTGCTCGGTATCGCGGCCGGCCTTGATCAGCTTGAGGGCGACGCGGCGCTTGATCGGCTCGGATTGCTGCGCCATGAACACCGCGCCCATGCCGCCTTCGGCGATCTTTTGCAGAATCTTGTAGGGCCCGATTTGATCTCGTTTGGATTCAACCGCTTCTTTGCGCGGTGTTTCCCGGGAATCGGCACCATCTGAAGAAAGATCTGGCAGCGAATCATCCGGTTGTTTATTGTCGTTCATAGTCGTATCTGGTTCTCGATAACTCCAGCGTCCTGATGACTTGTTCAGCTATCTAACGTCGGCACAGAAATATCCTGCGCAGCAATTTGAGAATTTTTATTGGCGATCGGCACGAAAATCGTGCGCTTTTTCTCGCCATTTATTGGCTTGATCGGTTTGACCCCCAAAGTCCGCCGCCATCGCAACCTGTTCGGCCAGCAGGGCCAGCAAGAACGTCTCATGAGCAGCGACACGCGTTTCTTTGGCTGATTCAAAAGCTTGCCGGGCTTCGGCGGTGTGGGCTGCGTCTGCGTTTTCTTGTGCGGCGCAAACTGCTTCCACGCTCGCAAAGATCGCCGCCGCCAGTCCGGTCGGCTTCTTCTCACCGGCCGCTGAACACAGCTCGCCGGCCTGATCCCAGTCGCCCATCCTGAGACTGCAAATTGCCTGCAACGATTTCAGCTTGGCAGACTTTTCCTGCTGCATGAATTCTCCTGCCGGCAACCACTTCTCCTGAAGCATCAACGACAAAGCAAACAGCCGCGGAACATCGCCGGGCAAGGCACCCAGCGGCCGCACTTCCCGATCGATTCCGCCAAGCAGCTTTTCTGCTTTTTCACCACGGCCTCCGGCAAGGCACATGGTCGCCTCCTTCCGCGCTGCTGCGACGGCCAGCGTCAGGTTGGTCTGACTGGTCATCGTTCTTCGACTAAACAAACCGAACCTTTTACGTTTCGATTTGAAGGAAGTTGCCAACATGCGGATTGCATCCAGATGTTGCCGGTCCTGCAAATACTGCAAACCAAGATTGTTGGCGATTCGCGAGGTATCTTCATGGGACGCTCCGTTTCGATCCACACTCAACCTGAATGCTTCCTCCAATACCTTTTGGGCTTTGCGAGAGCCCTTCACACGAAGCCCATTGCCGTAAGAACTCAGGGCTCGAATCGTCGTCGGATGATCCCGTCCCAAGTGCTTTGTGGATGCTTCGATGTTTTCAGCATGCAAGGCAATCGCTTCCTCAAGCCGCCCGTCTTTCTGATAGGACATTGCCAGCCCTATCTTTGCAACCACGACGCTGAACGCATCGATGCCAGGCGATTTTCCCATCAGGACAATCGTTTTCTCATACAGCTCAATCGCTTCCTTTCGTCGTCCCGCGCTGTCCCATGCGGCGGCCAGGTTGACCATCTGCTGGAGTGTTTTGGGTGCCGTTTCGCCCAGAGCTTCACGGTTCAGCCGCACCAGTTTTTCCAGCAGCTTGCTGGCTTCGTCCTGCCGGCCTGTTCTCTTGAGGCAATTGGCAAGGTTCCCGAGGGTCAACATCGCGTCGGGGTGGGTCTCTTCAAGGACTTCGCATTGGACCTCATAAGTCTCACGCAATATTTCTTCGGCACGTTTTCTGTTTCCTTTTCCAAGATAGCTCACACCCAACACGTTCATCACTCGCAAGCGATTGACGGATCTGGCTCCCTGTAATTCCTGGTACAGAGAACTGGAAGTTTCACCCGCGACGATGGCTGCATCGTTGTTGCCCAACCCCTGCCACGTCACCGCAAGCCAACCAAGCAAATTGGCACGCACGATCGGCGCGACCTCGCCTGCGTCCAATTGCGTCTCCATATGTTTAAGCACGTCCTTGACCGAGGCGCTGGCGTTGCCTCCAAACCGTGGATTGACCCGTTTGAATCCTTCCACAACCACTCGCATGCTGTCGAGCGCCTGCTGTTCCCGATTCGATGCCAGCGTCGTGGCCTGTTCGGCTTCGTTTCTTTTGCGGTCGGCGATCAGCAGCGCCTGCTGAGTTTGTTCGTTCGCCTCCTGCTCCCTGTCAAGGCTCTGCTGCACCCGATAAAGCGATACGGATACCGCCGCAACCCCTGCCGCAAGCAGCAACATGATTGTGGCCAGACTCGCAACAAGCCCCCGATGACGGGACGCAAATTTGAGGACGCGATAACTGGCCGAAGGCGGCCTGGCGGTGACCGGTTCACTTTGAAGAAACCTGCTTATGTCTTCTGCGAACGCGTTGGCGGTTTCGTATCGCCGAGTGCGGTTCTTTTCTAGGGACTTCATCACAATCCAGTCCAGTTCGCCGCGCAGGATCTTTCGCAGACGCGACTGGTCGATGCCACGCTGGGCAGCCACACCGTCGATGACTTCCATCGAATCGCTTAGTCGTGTACTGGGTCGCGGCGGTTCTTTTTCACGGATCAGTTCAAGCACCTTGATCACCGCATGTGCTTTCATCGTGTCCTTGTCCAGGGGCGTCGATCCGGTCAGCAGTTCGTAGAGCATCACACCAAGCGAATACACATCGGTGCGGGTGTCGACGTCCAACTGATTCATCTCCGCCTGCTCGGGAGACATATATTGCAGCGTCCCCACGACCTGGCCGAACTCGGTGAACATGGTCTTGTCGGTCAAAGCCAACTGGTGCTCGGTCGCTTTGGCCAAACCAAAGTCAATCACTTTGGGAACTGGAACACCGTCGTAAAGAGCCACCAAAACATTCGACGGTTTCAAATCGCGGTGAATGATCCCTTTGGTGTGCGCATGTTGGACGGCTTTGCAGACCGGCACAAACAGTTTCAGGCGTTCGCGAATCGAAAGCCTGTTGTTGTCGCAGTAATCGGTCAAAGGGATCCCATTAACCAGCTCCATCACGAA
>CALFWR010000158.1 GCA_937928555.1 uncultured Pirellulaceae bacterium | reverse complement strand
TGATCGGTTACTCTGATGCGATGAAACGATCGCTATGGCTTTCACCTACCGAACGATTCACATTTCTTGTTGAAATTCAGTTTTTCCCTTGCTCCTGT
The DNA here is from genome assembly GCA_937928555.1 of uncultured Pirellulaceae bacterium. GTDB lineage: Bacteria > Planctomycetota > Planctomycetia > Pirellulales > Pirellulaceae > Mariniblastus. Next base: position 5,178 of record CALFWR010000158.1, on the reverse strand, counting down.
TGGCCAGACTAGAATCAACGCCCGTCGTCGTGAATAATCCGGGGTGATGGGTGAACATCACGTAAACCACTGCCGTCGACAATGATTGTAGTGGGATTCGCCAGAATTTGTCTTGTGTTCCATGAGGAATTCTGACGAACCCCGCGACGCCGTCCCGGTTTCCAACTCAGTGAAGGATCTTCATCATGGACCGGTAATCGTATAGACCTTGCCACGTTCCGTTTGTTCGGCAATCACTTTCACTTTGCCATCGAGCTCAACCAGCAACGGGCTACCGGTTAGCGACCTGATGTCAGCCCGTTGTAGTTGGCCGTCTTTCCATTTGAGCGACACTTCGAAACCGCCGCGTGCCCGCAAACCTGAAATCGATCCGTTGGGCCACCGGGATGGTAGCGCCGGCAAAAAGTCCAGAATATAGGCTCCTTCATCGTTTCGACGATGCGACTGTAAGAGGGCTTCGCAAACTCCGGCGGTCAATCCAAAATTGCCATCGATCTGGAAAGGAGCATGAGCGTCGAAGAGGTTGTTGTAGAAACCCGCGCCGCCCTTGATGCTCGAATTGACAAAAAACCCGCCAAGGACTTTTGCAAGGTGATCGCCGTCGCGTAGCCGCGCCCAGAAGTTAACCTTCCAGGCACGTGACCAACCGGTGCCCTCGTCACCGCGCAGTTGCAGTGTCTTGCGGGCCGCTTCGAACAGTTTGGGAGTGTCGGGGGTAATCTCTTCTCCGGGATGCAAACCCCACAAATGGGAAACGTGCCGGTGCTTGGTGTTGGGCTTTTCCTTGTAACGCCATTCTTTCAGTTGCCCCACCGATCCGACCTCATTGGGCGCGATGCGATCGGCTGTTGTTCGCAGTCGGGCTGCAAAGTCTTCGTCAGTCTGAAGAATTTCTGCTGCTTCAGCGGTATAACGAAACAGGCTACGAATGATCTGGTGGTCCATTGTTGGCCCCATCACCAGGCCGCCATGTTCGGGAGAATTACTGGGGCCGCTGATTAGCCATTGTGGCGCTTTGGGATCTTCGACCAAATAATCCAGATAGAATTCACAGGCCTTTTTCATCGGCCCGTAAGCACGTTTTCGCAAAAAATCCTGATCGCCGCTGAAACGGTAACGCTCCCAAAGATGCTGACAAACCCAGGCGCTGCCGATCGGCCACGTGCCTTGATGAGCGTTGTTGATCGGGGCCGCTCCACGCCAGATATCTGTGTTGTGATTGGCAACCCAACCGCGTGCCCGATAAAAGTCCTTCGCGATCGTCGCTCCGGAGATCGTCAAATCATCGATCAAATCAAACACTGGCTCGTGGCATTCAGATAAATTCGTCAGCTCGGCGAGCCAATAGTTCATCTGAAAGTTAATGTTGAGCGTGTACTTGCCTTCCCATGCCGGAGATTTTTTCTCGTTCCAGATGCCTTGCAAATTGGCTGGCTGGCTGCCCGGTCGCGAGCAAGCAATCAACAGATAGCGTCCGTACTGGTGCAGCAGGGCGACAAAGTCGGAGTCCGGGTTGCCCGCGTAGGCGTTGAGTCGTTCATCGGTCGTTAGCTTTGCCGAATGACCGCCCCCAAGATCGATTTGCATCCGTCGGAAAAGCGAGCGATGGTCCGCTTGATGGTCAGCGAGAATCTGCGGGTACGATTTCCCGGCCACGCCAGCAAGAGCGTCGCTGCATTGGGCGGCGGGATCGGCAGTCAAAGATTGAAAGTTCTCAAACGTGGTACCGCCAACGAGATAAAGCACGACGGCATCGGCGGATTGAACTTCGATTCGGTCGTCCAGAACCTTTACCGTTCCGCCTTCGGACTCGATTTTCAAACGAGCTTCGAAAGCGATGGTCCCGGGGTACACTCGCTTAAGTTTATTTTCGAAGTCGTCGGGGAGTCCTTTGAGCCCTAGGGTTTTGTCGCCGATCTTCATGTTGGCGGAAGAGTTTTCGTGGGTCGTGGTCAGCGACGCCGCAAAGGTGATGCTCCCTGGTTGATCGGCTTCAACACGGACGACGATTACCCGATCGGGATGGCTGGCAAAGACGCTGCGTTTGTAGTTCACTCCATCGGACTGGAATCGCGTGGTGACCACGGCGGCATCAAGGTCCAGGGATCGCGAATACCGGGTAACGTTTTTGAACTTTGGAAATTGCAGGAAGAGATCGCCGAACGGTTGATAGGGAGCCTGCCGCAACGGATCGGACATGCAGTTTTCGCGGGCAATTTTTTCGGCCTGTTTTTGCTTGCCCGCAAACAGCAACTCCCGAATTTCCCGTAGATGTTTGTGGGCTCCCGGTTTTGTGTAAGTCATCGGTTGCCCGGCCCACAAGGTGTCGTGGTTGAACTGGATACGGTCCCTGTTGGGGTTTCCGTAAATCATGGCGCCCATCGAGCCATTGCCCACGGGCAAAGCGTCGGTCCACTTTTTGGCCGGTCGGTCGTAGTTCAGTTTCAGATGGCTCCAGTTGTTCTGATCGCCATCGGTATCATTTTGCGGTGACGCACCGTGGAGCGGATTGCAGATTACGCCAAGTAACAAAAGGGTAATCGCACGGGAAACAACTACAAATCTAGTCCGGCATTTGATGATTGTCATAAGTAGATTTCTGAAAAATTGATAATCGTGTTTTGGTTCAGCGTGACTGCCAAAGCTTACCTAAAAAGCTCGCCATTTTTAGTGGCAGCCGTGCGGTCGTAGTGGGATTCGCCAGAATTCCGAATACTGAATTCCGAATAAAGAACTCCGAATAAAGAATTCCGAATACTGACTCCGTAGCCTCACGCTCTTTCTAAAGGTATCCACACGAACCCTCGCTGCAAAGCGAGTTTGAGAATGGCAAGCTGGTGCTTTTGGCCGTTGAAAAGCTGCGAATTAGCACAGGCAGACGCCCGGAAGTTTATGCGTAATTAGCGCACACCAAGGGCTCAATTCAGCTTCTTTTTTGCCTGTTTCCGACGCCCGGACCGCTCGCGGTATCGAGCTGTCTCCGGATCGACGGACAAGTCCGCTTAAACCATGTTGCGAATGTTGTAGCTGTTTGTCGGAAACGCCAACAAAAGCTCCCGAATCTCCTCGGCCCTCAAACCGGCTCTCATCACCATGGCGAAGAGGTTAATCGTTTCAGCAGCACCGGGACCAATCAGATGAGCCCCGACGACCTTTCCTGTTTCATCGTCGACCAGCGTTTTGTACCACGCGACCGACTCGCAGACCTTCCGAACCGAAGCCCACCCGGAAACATCCTGTTCCTTGACCGTGACCCTGATCCCCTGCTCCTTGGCCTGGGCTTCGGTGAGACCCACGCCCGCGATCGCCGGGATGGTAAAAGCTGCCGCAGGAATCGGCCCGTAAGATGGCTCCGTCTCCTTGTCTGACAGCAAAGTTCGGACGACTGCGGCACCTTGGGCGTTCGCAGTCGGCGTCAAGGAAACGACATTGGATGCCGCACAGTCGCCGGCCGCCAAAACGATTGGGTTGGTTTTACTGCGCAGGTTACCATCGACAATGACGCCCGCTTGAGGACTATATTCGACGCCTCCAGTTTCTAGATCAAGGCCTTCGAAGTTCGGGACTCGACCCGCTCCATGAACGACAAGGTGTGCTTCTACCGTGTTGGTCTTGCCAGCGGATTCGATCTGCACTGACATCGAGCCGTCCTCGTTTCGCTGGATCGAATTGACCGAAGCCCTGGTATAGAGGTCGATGCCGAGCTCTTTTGTTTTTTTAACCAGTTGAGCAACAGCGCCTTCGTCGAAACCTTTGAGCGGTCGATCACCTCGTTCCACGATCACGATTTCGGCTCCGGCCCGGGCGGCGACGTGAGCGAACTCAAACGAGATAAAACCGCCTCCGGCAAAGACGATCTTTTTGGGAAGCTCCTCAAGGTTCATGAACTGGTCGCTGGTGATGAGATGCTCGGCGCCATCAAAGTTCAGGTCTCTGGGCCGCGACCCGGTCGCGATCACGATATTTTTGGCTTCAACAACTTCGTCGCCGACTTGTATTCGTGAGGGGCTGATGAATCGCGGGCTTTCCAGATACGTCGTGATGCCTTTGTCCTGGTATCTTTGCCGACTGTTTTGAGGAATGTCCTGCACGAACGTTTGCTTGAACGCCTGTAGGTTTTTCCAGTTGATTGCGATCGGACCGGTGTCACACAGTTTCCCGTCGCTTCTCCTGGCCGCGTCGACGACTTCGGCTGCATGAACGAAAACTTTTTTCGGATTGCAACCACGCAACGCACAGGTGCCGCCGAATTCTATGGCTTCAACAAGGCCCACTTCCCAACCGGCCTCCGCACAACGCGACGCAACTTGACCACCCGCAGGGCCTGTACCGAGCACCAATAAATCGAAATTTTTCATTTGTATCTTTGCGTAGAAGGTAAGTGGTCTTGAGTAAAAACGTTTGGTAAACAGGCGTAGACACCGGGAACAGCCTGTTCGTGTGCGGTAGTAAATCGCGTTGACGACCTCTCGCAAGTCAACGCGACGCTACCGGCCACCCGGCTTTTTGCGGCAGGAGGAAATTTCCAATCAGCTCCCATTGAGCGTCTGTTAACCCGGATTATTCACGAGGCGTGGGCGTCAGAATCAGTTCCGACAGTGATCCGCGACTCTGATGCGATGAAACGATCGCTGTGGTTTTCATCTACCGGATGATTTACATTTCTTGTTGAATTTCAGCTTTTCCCTTGCTCATGTTGGCCAGACGTAGAATTAACGCCCGTCGTCGTGAATAATCCGGGGTTAAAGCCGGATTGCCTCCGAGAACACAGTTCTACAATTCCCCCCAACTATTTGAAAGACCCAACATGCCACCGAGAATTAAAGTTGCCACCCTGAGCGCGCTTGAGGATCGCAAACCTACCTACGCGCTTGCCGGTGAAGTCGATTTAGTCGTCATCCGTTACGACGATCAAATCTCGGTTCTGTTTGGTCGTTGCCTGCACCGTGGCGCGCTGATGAGCGACGGTCATGTCGAAGGCAACAATCTGTTTTGCGGCGTTCATAATTGGGACTATCGAATTGATTCGGGCGTTAGCGAGTACAACAACCACGAAGCGCTCTACAAATTCAAAACCGAAATCGAAGGCGACGACGTTTTTATCGACGCACAAGAACTGGCAGATTTCACCGCCAAACATCCTCAACCTTATCAACGCGACGATTACCTTGGCGTCTA
>CALFWR010000157.1 GCA_937928555.1 uncultured Pirellulaceae bacterium | reverse complement strand
GGAGCAAGGGAAAGCTGAACTTTAACAAGAAAATTGAGCCATCCGGTAGATGAAAACCACAGCGATCGTTTCATCGCATCAGAGTCGCGGATCAGTGCCGGAACTGATTCTGACGCCCACGCCTCGTGAATAATCCGGGCTCAACTGATTCTGACGCCCACGCCTCGTGAATAATCCGGGTTGAAATCCCCGAAACCAGAAGCAAGTTATGAGTACCATCGACACCAAAACAGCCCCTCGCAGAGAGCTTCTTTTCCCGACCGTCAGCGATTGCCTTGCCGAACTAGATCGCATCGAAGCTGCGGAAAAAAACGGTCAGTTGACGACCACCGGCAACTGGACGCCCGGGCAGATCATGGCTCATCTGTCCGCGTGGATCGAGTATGGCTATGTGGGATTCCCCATCAAGGCACCACCGTTTTTTGTCCGCTGGATGATCAGGCGGATGCTGAAACGAATGCGAAAGGCCGGACAGATGGGCCCCGGGGCCGATATGCCCGGCGTTGAAGATGGCACCTATGGCCAAGACGAAATGGAAACTCTCGCGGGTATCGAACGTTTTCGCTCGGCGCTGATGAAGATGCAATCTGAACCGGCCGTCTACCACAGCCCGGCCTTTGGCAAACTTCCCGATGAGATTCGCATCAAGATCAACCTGATGCACGCCCAGCTTCATTTGGGTTTTTTGAACTACCCCCAATCACAAGCCTGACCATGGATCGCGACATCGTTGCTTTCAATCGCAGGGCATGGGACAAGGTAGCTGATGCGGGTGATCGGCTTTATCGGGCAGTCACGAGCGCGCAGATCGAGAAAGCCCGTTCTGGCGAGTGGCGAATCCGCGTCACGCCCACGAAGCCTGTCCCGCACGACTGGCTGCTGCCGATCGACGGCCACAAAGTCCTGCTGCTGGCCGGTGGTGGAGGGCAGCAGTCCCCCATCCTGGCGGCACTCGGTGCGCTCGTGACAGTGTTTGACTTGAGCGAACATCAGTTGAATCGCGACGCCGAGATCGCGAGCCGCGAAGGATTTCAGGTCAGAACGGTCGCAGGGGATATGGCGGACCTGAGCATGTTTGCGGACGGGCAGTTCGACCTGGTGCTCAATCCTTGCAGTGTGTGCTACGTGCCCGATGTGATTCCTGTCTGGCAAGAAGTCCACCGCGTCCTGGCTCCCGGCGGAACATTCGTTACCGGCTTTATCAATCCGCTGTACTACATTTTCGACGCACAGAAAATGGACCGCGATGAATTCGAAGTCCGCCACAGGATTCCGTATCGCGACAGTGACCTGGGCGACGAAGAAATCGAAGTCCTGGGCGAGGATCGGCCTCGGGAGTTCGGGCATTCACTGGAAGACCTGATCGGCGGTCAGCTGCGAGCGGGACTGCATATGGTTGACTTTTTCGAAGACGGCTGGGGCGGAAGCGACGAACTGAGCAAACACATTTACACTTTCATCGCCACTCGAACACGCAAACCTGTGGCGACATGACCGAGCAGATTCGCCACAAACCGGGCTCCCGACTGCAGCGGCCCAGAGAGATCGTTATCGTTTGCCCGGCGCTGCGTAGCAACGTGAACCTTTCTCGCATGGTGCGGCTGTGTGGCTGCGCCGGCATCCGAAAGATCATCACCAATGGTAACGGCAAACTGGACCCAAAGATCGCTCGCGACGGCGTCGAAGAAGTCGAAATCGTTCGCAAAAGGACGCTTGCTCCGGTTCTCAAACAGCTCAAGTCCGACGGGTTTTGCATCGTTGGGCTTGAGCAAACCGACGATTCACACAACCTCTTTGAGTATCAGTATCCGCGAAAGTGTGCTTTGGTGATTGGCCACGAAAGAGACGGGATCTCACCGGATCAACTGGCGCAAGTAGACGACTGTATCGAAATCCCTGTCTACGGATTGCCGTACAGCTACAACGTGGTGACCGCGACAACGATGGCCGTGTATGAGTACTGCCGTCAGTTTCCAGAAGGTTAGCGCCGCAGCATTCCGCATTCCGCATTCCGCATTCCGCATTCCGCATTCCGCATTCAGTACTCAGTACTCAGTACTCAGTACTCAGTACTCAGTACTCAGTACTCAGTACTCAGTACTCAGTACTCAGTACTCGGTACTCGGTACTCGGTACTCAGCACTATCCAAAAAGCTCCGCCCAAGCCGGATTGGACACGATATGGCTGGCAATCCGTTCACTCAAAGCACCGATCGTCATGTAAGGGTTCACACCCAAAGCCGTCGGCATCAGCGACCCATCGGCAACGTACAACCCCGGATGCACGCCCGCTGACCCCGTCCCGGCCATCGCAAAACCTCCGCCGTAGCCGTCAAAGACCTGACCAAGGTGATTCACCGTTCCGTACGACGGATCGTCCGACATTCCGCATCCACCAAGCGGATGGACGGTGACTAGGTTGTCACCAAAGGCCTTCAATCGTTTGTACTTCCCGCCGTGAGCGGCAGCGAGTTTTTCAAACTCCCGGAACACCATCTGGCGATACTGGCTTTCCTTGAGCCCCTCCCATTTGACTTGCCAGCGACCGTCTTTTTTGACCATATGGCCTTCGGCATTGTCATGCCCCATGCCCAGCATGACCATCGATCGATCCAGCGCCGGATCACCCAGCAGCGCGGTGAACAGGTTGCTTACACCGCGAGGCAAAGCAGCGTCCTGGATCAGCAGTCTCCTCTTCAACTCCACATCACGATAAAAGTTCAACGAGCTTTGCACCGTCGGACCGACGGGCTTTCTGTCCGTTTCAAACGCACCGTAGCCGCCAATATTGGTGCCTTTGGGAAGCCCGATTGCAAAACCAATCGTGTCGCCGTTGCACGACCAACCTTTGCCAAGAAACGGCGAAAACTGAAACCTTTCGTTTTGCGAGTCCAACAGGATCGCCGCGCTGGCTGGACTACCCGCCCCCACGATCACGATTTTTGAGTTGATCGAAACGGGATGGCGGGTGACTTTGTTGTTCGTGTCGTCAACATATTCCATGTTGATCCGGTAGTAGCCAGGCATTTTCTGGATCGATTTGACTTCGACCTGCGTGTACATCTCGGTACCGTTGTGCTTTGCCACCGGCAGGTAGTTCATCGCCAAAGTATTTTTGGCTCCGATATTGCAACCGTTGATGCAGTCGCCGCACAGCGTGCAGGGGCGCTGGATCATTCCCTGCTTGTTTCGCATCCCTTGGTCCAAGTGGCGGTAGTCGTACATCACCGAAACGTGCGAACGGTCAAAGAACTCCGGATTTCGGCTCAGTCGCTGGGCTGCTTCGCGACGAACGCGGACTTTGGAGACAAGGTCATGGGGCGTTCGTGACAGGCTGAGCGATTGGGCAACCGAGTCGTAGTAAGGCGAAAGCACACTGGAATCGCGAAGCGCCCCCGGCCAACGTGGCTGTTGAAAAACTTCCGCGTGCGGACGAAGGGCAATGCTGGCGTTAATCAGCGAACCGCCGCCAAGCCCACTACCTACCAAAATGTTGACCTCGTCGTTGAACATGACGTTGAACAGCCCCAGTGGCTGGGTCACATGGCCCTTGGTTGGCCCAGCGATGTTGGCCCGTGCGTTACCGCTGACGTTGGCGAAAGTATCAGGAAACGAACCCGGCACCCACTCTTTGCCACGCTCGAGAATGCACATCCGGTAGTTGTCGTTGAGATGGCGAGAGATTTTCGCGGCCGCAATCGACGCCCCGTAACCACTGCCGATCACGGTGACCGCAAACGGCACCTGATCCTCGTAGGCGTTGGCGGTAACGAATAAATCGCGAATCGGATTGGCCAACCGTCCGCCATAGGCTTGCAGCGATTTCGCATAGTCGGTGGCAGCCTGTTGCTTGAGCGGTGAGTCACGCGTGGTGGTCCGCTTTCCGATCTGGACAAGGCGGTTGCGCTTGCCGGTTTGTTCTGCTTTGGCTTTGCCGCCGCCCAGCCCGACCGCAGCGGCACCCGATGCCGCGACCGCTCCCTTGAGGAATGTCCGACGTTGTACTTTGTTGCTATTTGTTTCAGGCACTCGAACCACCGATACGAATCACGATACGAATCTGTTATCGATATTCCGGTTGATCGTTTTGCATGTGAAACTTCGGATTCTCGCGATCGTAGCGAAACCGATTAACTGTCGTGACGATGGCGCAAAGCCTCGCGATCTGGTAAACTCTGACGATCAGTAAAGGAATTCGGCAACGCACGGAGCAAGAGCATGCCCAATTTGGACCTTCAAACTTCTCTGGACAGATTTCACTGCGGCGACGCAATCGAAGTCGCGAGAACGCTTCCCGATGCATGCGTTGACACGATCGTCACCAGTCCACCCTACTGGCAGCAGCGCGACTACCAGACAGACTTGCAAATCGGCCAAGAACTTTCCCCCGCCGCCTACGTGGAACGGCTTTGCGAACTGTTCACCGAACTCAAACGGGTGGTCAAGCCAAGCGGGTCAGCGTGGATCGTGATCGGCGACAAGTACATCAAAGGCGAACTCATGGGGATGCCATGGCGAGTCGCACTGGGGCTCAAAGACTGCGGCTGGATACTTCGCAGCGACTGCATCTGGCACAAACCCAATGCGATGCCTTCGTCGACCAAAAGCCGACCGACCACCGACCATGAGTACATTTTCTTCTTTTCAAATGGCAAGAAACACTTCTACAATCCCGACGCGATCCGCGAACCGCACGTGACATTTAGCGAAAAGTCAAAAATGAAAGGCGGTCGCAAGCACTTCGGCAAACGTGGCAGCACACCCGAACAGGGAAAAAACGGCGGTTCCAACAACCTGCACGACGGACGCTGGGATCAAGCGTTTCACCCCAAAGGCCGCAACAAACGAACGGTTTGGTCGATCCCGCTTTCCAAATTTCGCGAAGCCCACTTTGCTGTCTACCCGAAGAAACTCGTCGAGACCTGCATCGCCGCCAGTTGTCCACCTGAAGGCGTCGTGCTGGACCCCTTCAGTGGCGCCGGCACAACGGCCCTGGTCGCCAAGGAGCTTGAACGTCAATTCATCGCCATCGACTGCAACGAAGAATACTGCCAGATCGCCCAGCGGCGACTCGACGCGAACAACCAAGCATCGGCGAAACAACGACTGCCGTAGTGGATCCCATCCGCCCCCGTGGTGGATCCCACCCGCCCCCCTTGGGAGCCGGGAACTCCGGCGCACCCAAACCCCAATCTGACAGTCAGTGGTCTTCGATTACTAATCCGGATCATTCACAACGACGGGCGTTGATCCTACATCTGGCCAACAGGAGCAAAGGAAAAGCTGAATTTCAACAAGAAATGTAAATCATCCGGTGGATATGAAAACCACAGCGATCGCGTCATCGCTTAATCGCTTCATCGCATCAGAGTCGCGGATCACTGGCGGAACTCATTCTGACCCCCGCGCCTCGTGAATCATTCGGGACTAAACGTTCTGCTACGACTGTAACGGGATTAGCCGCTTCGCGCCCGCCGATGCTGAACCGTCACTCCGCCGCAACGCCCATTTCATCTAGGAGCCGTTTGGCCTGGTAGACCTTTCCCGTCAGCCAAAGGACGTAACGAATATCGACGCCGATCGAACGACTGTAGCTTTCATTCCAGGCAAAGTCGTTGATCGTTGCTTCGAAGGCGCGATCGAAATTCACGCCTACCAAATCTCCCTTTCCATTAAGGATCGGGCTGCCCGAATTACCGCCGGTGGTGTCGGTGTCGTACAACAACGCCACCGGCACATCGTTCAGCGTGGGATGAAGAAAGGGACCGAAGTCTTTCTCAAGGTACTTGTTGACCACTTCGCGTGGGGTAACAAACGGATCGACACCGGTTGTCTTTTGCATGACACCCTTGAGTGTCGTTGCCGGCATTTTGAAAACGGCGTCTTCGGGAGAGTAGCCTTTAACGTGCCCAAACGTCATCCGCAACGTACCGTTGGCGTCGGGAACAAAACTGGCTTTTTGGAATTCCTGTTTGACGTCGATCAGGTCCGCGTAAAACTTGGCAAGCTTGCCATCGCGTTCTTTGGCCTGCTCCCGCAACTTCATCAACTCTGGATACATTTCGATGACTTTCTTGAGAAAGCCGTCGTCAACTTTGGCAAGTTCCGCGGGCGACTTTTCAAACATCTCACGGATCGTGGACTCTTCCGAGAGTGCCGTTTCACCCCACGCCGACCCATCCAGGCTGAATTTTGCATCGCCGAGTCGTTTGCTGAACCCCCGGGCAATAATTCTGTCGGTCGCATGATGCCAATCCTTCCAACCAAGAATCGCCCGGTCAACCGTTTGATCCATGTTGCGGTTCATATACGCCGTTTCACGATCAAGATCCTCTTTGGCTCGCTCGACGGCGGCATCGTAAATGGTGAACGCCAAACCAAGCCCCCGCACGGACGAAACGTAGTTATTCAGCGTCAAACGGTAGACAGCGTCCTGGGTCATCTGGGCATAGGTCGCTTCGATCATGCCGAGGACTTCGCCGTATTTGGCTTTGCGCTGTGGATCGCTGTCGATGAATTCCTGCAAAGCGTCTTCCTGTTTCTGACGTTTGTACACGATCCGCGCCCGTCGGATCCCTTTTAGCTGCCCGCGCGAACGTTTTTCAACATTGGCCAGAGACTGCTTGCGCGACGAATGCTTCAGCGCGACCAAGCGATCTTTCGCGGACGCCTGGTCCATGGTTTGAATCTGCCACTGGTAAAGTCCAACAACAAATGGCAAACGCACATCACGCTCATAAGTCAGAAACGAAGCCGTCTTGTGCCTTGCAGTGCGTCCCGGATACCCCAACAGAAAAACAAAGTCCCCTTCGTTGGCACCTCCGGACGAGACTTTGATGAATCGCTTGGGCTTGTAAGGCACATTGGCTTTGTCGTACTCGGCAGTCGAACCGTCTGCAGCAACGTAAGCCCGCATAAACGAAAAATCACCGGTGTGTCGTGGCCATTCCCAGTTGTCAACCGCGCCTCCAAAGTTCCCGATCGCTGAAGGCGGCGCGAAAACCAAACGAACGTCGCGAATGTAGGTGTACATGAACAACACATACGTCCTGCCAGCAAACATTTCGGCGATATCCGCACGCATCCCGGGAGCCGCTTCTTCTGCCTGCTTTTCCAGTTCCTTGCGGCGTTTTTCAATTGCCTTGGTGCGCTCGGCAGAAGTCATCCCAGCGGCCACCGCTTCGAGAACTTCTTTGGAAACATCGCGATACGATTCGGTGATCCGCACGACGTAACCGGGAGCGGGAATTTCTTCTTCCAGTGTTTTGCCAAAAAACCCGTTCTTCAACCAGTCGTTCTTTGGCGAACTGGCAGACTGGATCGCGCGATAGGCACAGTGATGGTTGGTGATGATCAGTCCGCTGGGCGAAACGAATGATCCGGTGCAACCGTTGACTCGACAGATGCCATCCACAAGGCACGTTTGGTCGGGGTTGAAGATCTCGTCGGCCGAAAGATCCAGTCCTTGGTCTTTCAGCGACAGCCGATCAATCGAGCTGATCGGGTACATGCCTTCATCGGCAAACGCGGTGACAGAAAATCCCAAAACCAAAAACAGAACAAGCAAAGTACGCATCACAAAGCACCATCCGGGAAATACGGGTTTCACAAAGGCGAGTGGCAGTTGAGAATTTCCCGTAGTGGGATCGCCAGAATTCATTTGCCCTTGAGAATTCCCGGAAATCCGGGAATTCTGGCGAATCCCAATACGACATGTACGTTTCCATCTGCAGCTCGCCTAAATGGTAACGTGAACCGCCGCTGGCGTCACTTCAACTGGAATCGGCGATCTGCCGAAGGGTTTTCCGCCGCACGCTCGGTACGCATCGCACTGCCACTACGCAGGTCGATGATTCGATCATCCAGCTGATCCAGTGGACCGTTCTTTTGCACGTAGGCTCGCAAAGCGGTCACTTTCTGCTCCCAGGAAGCCTCCCCGCCGACCTCTTCGCCGGGAGCGTTGCCCCAAATGACGCGAGCCGAATTTTCACCGTTTTTGGTCCACAGGTGAAACGGTTTCAATGAGGACTCGGGGGCATCAGGATAACGCCACGAAACGATCCGGTACAATCCAAGTCCTCGCCAGTCAGATGCAAGAACGTTTCCAATTCGGGCAGCAGCCTGAACTCGCTCATCAGGCCACTGGTTCCACGTTAGCAATTGCGACGGGTCGCCAACGGGCCGAAACATGCTTATCAGCGGCATCACCGCGCCTGTCGAGCGAGCCGTTTGCGGAAGCACTGCACTAGTTCGGTCCACAGGAATCAAACGCGGCCCGTTCCACGCCGGATCGACATGGTCCAACTCCACCAAAGCCAGCGGGCTCCGGTAAGCCAAATCGATTTTGATGCCCTCACGTGACTTTTCGACCTTGAGGATTTCTTCGATCCAACCAATCGACCTCAGGGATGCCACGGTGTTGCGGATCAATCCTGGTTCGAAAACCGACACCTCTTCGGGCTCACGACCGGCCAAAACCGCACCAAAGATTTCCTTCTCGCCATCGGGAATCCAACCAGGAGGTGCTGCAAAGACAATCCGATCACCGGCGAGATTCGTTCGTGCGGGCGCAACGATCTGATGCTGATACTTGCCCCACGCCCAGATGGCGATCATCCCCAGCACAACATTCAGTCCCACGAACAATGTCGCTGGGTGAACGAGCCATTCCTGAATCGGAACTCCACCAATTGCATATCGGGATTTTTTTCGTCGAGCCATCAGGTGCCTAAGTCAAAACGGGCGCACCAAATAGTTATCGAAAGCAATCAGCAGTTCACTTTGCCGATCGCCAATTACGCATTGCAACCGTCAGAACTGGCAAGACAATCCGCCGTCAATGCCATGACTCCCATGACGACGATTCAGCACAAAACTCGACCGGAGCGAGCAATTGAGCCCGGTTTTTTACCACAAGCCTGAGATAAGCCCAGATTGTTCATGAAGCGTGGGCGTCAGAATCAGCTCCGACAGTGATCCGCGACTCCGATACGATGAAAACGACCACTCTGGTTATCATCTACCGGATGATTCAAATTTCTTGTTGAAATTCAGCTTTTCCCTTGCTCCCGTTGGCCAGACGTAGAATCAACGTCAACGCCCGTGGTTGTTGAATAATCCGGGATAAATCATCCGGACCCAAAAGAGGAATCACCCAGTGATCAACTTTTGCGACGACGCGTGAAGGCCACCAAAGAAAGTCCCACCAGCAGCAGGCTCGATGATGGCTCTGGAACCGAATGAACAATCGAGTTGAGGCTCAAATTGTCAAATGCGTAAGAGCTTCCGTTTTCCTGATTGAACGTGCTGAACACAAGCGAACCGACAGAACTTGGCGCAGTTGTGCCATTGGTAGTTTGCGTTTGGGCTTCGTCCACCAAGGTGGTTCCTTGCCAGTAGTCGTAAGTTCCCGGATCAATCGTTTGAGTAGAGCCATCAGGCCCCACGTATGTGAAAGCGGCTGTTGAGGAATTGAAGTAGTAATTGACAGTTTGTACCGCCCCAAACTGAGTTCCATTAATGGTATCTCCAAATCCCGAAACTGGAGCGGCACCGGTACTCCGCCCACCCTCAGTCATCTGCGTAAAAATACTGTTTCTCGTTCCCGCCGGGGTCGCAGTTGGATCAGCAGCAGTAAGTTGCTGCAGGTCAAACGTGAAAAATCCACACTCCACTCCAGCGGAATCAATTTGAAGTGTTTCACGACCACCATCAGCAGTAAGGATAAGCTGCTCACCGCTCACAGCAACATTCCCATTCGTGACAAAAGTGCCAGCGCCAGTGGAGGTGGTGTCTCCATTCACAGACGTTCCATCGGCAATACCAGAAAAGTCCTCACTCCAAACAAGGTCAGCAGTGACAGTGCCGGCGGAGATTGACAACGCAAAGCCGACAAGGACGATCAAGAGCAGTTTTTTCATGGGAGAATCCCTAAGTGGTGATCAAGGTGGGGCTTGGAACTTATTTCGTTTCAAGTGGTAGGCATTCTAACAGTTTATGACGCTTGTGTGTGTAAGTCAACCAAATAATCGACCCAATCGCACCGGCTGATTGCTGCAAAGCAAAAAACTGCAGCTGAAAAAACTTTTCTCCCGCCTACTACGACCCTACCGGGTCGGCTTCGGTTGGTGTGAGCCGCTTTTTGAGAGCAATAAACCCCGAAAAACCGAGTTTTTAACCCGGATTATTCACGAGGCGTGGGCGCGACTTTCAGTTCAGCCAATGAACGTCGTCTCAGTCCGGGTAAAATCGCTTTGGTCCACATCATCGGCGAGGTGAACCGGAATTTCCGAAGCGAACCCGGTGTCACGTTAGCTTTTGTGTGGTTCAACCCGATCAACGTCCGTCGTCGTGAATAATCCCGATTTACTTACGCTTGCCTGTGCATCATCACGCGATCTGGCGTCAAGCACTTCACGCCAAAAAATAGCAGTTGGCACGCTTCCCTCTATTCACGGAGAAAAAATTCGACAAGGCGCGTGGCTTGCCGGGTAACGCTGGTTGCTTGCATCGGAAACTACCAAATCTGAATCGCCCGCTCGAGCTTGACATCCAACTTTTGCTCCACCGTATTTGAAACCAGCTCAATCAGCTCAACCGCCTGCTGCGCGGTGGCACCGGCTTCTGCGACAAGGTAATTCGGATCGGGATCGAACAGGGACACACTGTCAACAGCCGTGCCCTTCAGCCCCGCCGCTTCAATCAAATCAGCCGCCGATTCGCCGCCGTGGTTCCGAAAGATGTAAGCCGCATTCACATCCGCCGGCGGACGTTTGGCTCGCCGGATAATCCACAGCTTTTGCATCCGTTTGGTAAGCGCTGCGGATTCTTCTTTCTCGAACTCCATGTCGACCGACAAAATCACCTGCCCCTGAAGACTGGATTGATAATGGGAAAACGCCTCGCCGTCTCCACCATGAGTCACACGTTCGCCGTCGCGTTTGAGAGCTTCCACTGAGCGGACCCACGTTCCCACGTCCACGTTGGGAAATTCAAGATCGCTATACAACGCTCCGCCGATCGTTCCCGGCAACCCAACCAGATTGTGTGGACCGCTCATCCCGTCGCGAACAGCGGATGCCACAAAGTGCGAAAGTCGCGAACCGCCGCCGACAGTCATCTTCGTTCCATCGACATCGATGCTCGTGAACGCAGGAGCCGAAAGCTGCACCACCAGACCGCCCACCTTTTCATCGCGGATCAGCAGGTTGCTTCCCGCACCGATGATCCGGACAGGAAGGTCCTGTTCGGAAAACCGCTTCACAACCGAAGCCAGCTCCTGGACTGTCGTCGGTTCGGCAAAGTACTCCGCGACGGCGCCAAATCTCAAACTTGTCAGCGACGCAAGCGGATGATTTTCGCAAGTAAAATGTTCGAAACCGGAAATCAATGACACGGGGGCCTCGGAGACTCAACACAGAGATAGCCGGGCCACACAAGCTGACCCGGCTACCAGAATAACGTCTATCCTCTCATCGACGAAGTCCCCCGCAGCGATTGCCCGGGCCACGAATTGTTCCAAACGTTTGAAAACGTCCGCCCTAGTCCTCTACCTAAGATTACCCCTGCCGGGCGTTCGCCGAAAAAGCGTCCGAACCCCCAACGTATTGAATGCCCGTGACCGAGCCGCATTGTAGGCCTGCCCCACAACACGCCTGCCATCGTTTCGCACCAACCGTCGACCGTAAACCTGCACTCCGGGGGCTGCCGCGACCCGCTGCGCTCTGGACAAAGCCGACCCGTGGACGAAACTTCCACCGCGTCCCGATCCAAAGAACTCCACCGCCGCCGCTCTGGCCGCCGGCGACACGTTTCGGGCCGCCCACACGTCCGCCTCGTACTCGGCACGGCGAACCGGCGTCCTTCTGCCAAGGTGATTCAACGTGATGTGCCCGTATTCATGAGCCCGAAAAAACTCACACAACTCCGGACCCAGCCGCGCGCAAACCCGCGGGTTGTAACGAATCGTTTGTCTTCCCTGGCGATCGAACTGCACCGAAGCAATCCCCGACATCCCTCTCACCGGTATCTCGCGAACCTGCGCGTTCGCGTCCGGACTTTGCCAAACGAAAACAGCCAACAACGCGGACATCCCAACACGGCCCAGGCCAATCGACCCGAACTTTTCATTTTTAGCTTTCATTTTTTCTCCCAGTCTGATTTCTGTGCGTGGTGACGAGACGGACAGGAAGTTTTCGAACAAGGCGACCGAAGTATTGCAGCAAGCAGAGACAAAGCGAAACAAACCAGCGTGCATGCGGTCACGTGCCATAACGAAAGCAACTTCAATGCATGCGTCTGGCTACCTTCACACTCGAGAGGATCCCGAGATCCCGACAAGGCAAACTCAATGACAAACAAATGGCGATCAACAACTTTTCTCGCCGGGCCATCAACGGCATACAAAATGCACACCTGACTTTTGTAATTTCAGAAACGCACCGACAAACTACTGGTCACCTTGTTGCTTGCTTGACCGGTCCAGCATCGAGTTCGCTTTATCCCGGATTATTCACGAGGCGTGGGCGTCAGAATCAGTTGAGACAGTGATCCGCGACTCTGATGCGATGAAACGATCGTTGTGGTTTTCATCTGCCGGATGATTCACATTTCTTGTTGAGATTCAGCTTTTCCTTTGCCACT
>CALFWR010000156.1 GCA_937928555.1 uncultured Pirellulaceae bacterium | reverse complement strand
GCTCAACCCGGATTATTCACGAGGCGTGGGCGTAACGTTCAGTTTAGCCAATGAATATCGCACCGGTTGGAAAGGAGTCTCTGGTCTGGACTTCGTCAACGAGGTGAACCGAAATCTGGGCGACAATCCAGCTTTGACCTTTGTGTCAGTGAGGTTCAACTCAAATCAACGCCCGTCGTCGTGAATAATTCGGGCTCAAACGTCAAAACATGTGCGACCAGCAACTGCGTCACCCGTTTGAGAAACTCATAGTCCAGTGTGTCGGGCGTATCTGTGGGCAAGTGATAATTCGGATTGCGGAATTCGGAAGTGTCAGTCCACATGAACGCCGGGATGCCTTTGTCCCAGAAGGGTGCATGGTCACTGCGGCGCAAGTCGCTGAATCGCTTTTCCAAACCAAAGACAACTTTCAGTCCCCAAACCGGAAAACCGGGAACGTAGCTGGCGGCCGTTTGCAGAATGGACTTTAGCTTCGCATTGGAAGTCCGATTCGCGATGATCGCCAAAAAGTCACCGCGGTCATGCTCAAGCTTGATCGGAAGCCCTTTCGGTAAACCCTGTGACCCGGCGGCGTGATCGCAGTATCCGACCATCTCCAGAATGTGAACCTCTTGTAGATCCCAGGCCGCGGGCATGTCGTTTTCCACAAACTCATAACTTCCCAACAGGCCGTCTTCTTCGCGGTTGAAGGCCACGAACACGCAGTGGCTTTGATTCACGCCCGCGCGGTGAGCCTTGATCGTTGCCCGGGCGGATCCCAGCATCGCTGCCACGGCGCTGGCGTTGTCGTCGGCACCCGGAGTGCCCGGTTTGGTATCGTAGTGGGCTCCCACGAGACAGCGCGGCGAAACCGATTCGATTTTGGTCGCCTCTCCGATCCAGGCCACGACGTTGTCGTATTTTCCGGTTCGCACTGTCTGAAACCCGAATGACTGCAGAGTCTCCTGGATCCAATCGCGAACCTGGCAGTTGCTTTCATGTTCGTGCTCGAAACTGCGGGGCACCGCGATTCGCTGGACCACATTACGCAGCCAGTTCGCATCGATGTCTTCCAGTGCCAACTGTATGTCGGCGTGGGTTTCAAGGGGTTTTGTGTTTCCACTTTTGAGAATGAACATGAACTTGTTTGATTTTCGTCACCGCAGCCGTTAGGTTGAGTTGACGATCCAAATTACAAAAAGGTTGATATGAATCGCCAATTCTACAAAGCACTTCTCTCTCTCGTAGTCCTAGTTTCGTTGGTCGCAAGGTTTGAGGGCTCGGCTGATGCACAGGTGATGGGCATTCCTTCTCCGACTGCTGCGGATTCGCAGTGGAGCAAAATCACTTCGTTGTTGCCGGACGAAGAACCAATGGTTTTTGCGGTTTGGAACAATGCCGGCAAACCCAACGCCGATGGAAATCCGTCGGATCAATGGTACGCCGATGAGGAAATTCAAAAGACACTCGGAACGCTCAAGGATGCCATCGCCGGCCTCGCTGACCAGGTTGACTCACCCGCCGCAGCCCAGGCGATTTCGGGGATCGGCTGGAAGCTTCTGGGTCGGCCGGGCTTTATCAGCGTTGACATCGAAAAGATTGAAAATGAATTCAATCCTGACAATTTCGATATCGGGCTGGTCAGCCACCTGGGTGAGCACGAGAAAGAGGTCACGAAATGGGTCGACCAGTTGGGCAACGAATTGGGTTTTGAAGTCGCCAGGAAAGATGGAGTCAAGGTCTGGGCCAGTCCCGCGCAGATCGGCGAGATCAAGTTTGGCGTTACCGGTGGCTGTCTGCTGGTGGCGTTCAACGGGGAAATATGGGACAGGCTGAAAGCAAAATTGGCAGGCGGTGGCACGACGCCGGTCTGGCTGACGAAAAAAACGGACAGCATGCCGATGGAGCGTCGTTGCTTCTACGTCGAAGCGCAGCTGGCAAAACTGTTTGACGTGATTCCGCTTGATGAAGCGCCCGACGAAGTCCTGGATGTCTTTGATGAATTCAAGCTGGATCAACTCAAGTCGGTTTCGATGTCGGCTGGTGCGGACAAGTTCAGCAACCTGAGCGTGACGCGGGTCAAGTCCGGCTTTGAAGGTATCATGTCGGTGATGGACGTTGAGCCTTTTGATGAGAGTGACTTTTTGCCATTGCCGAGCGACTCTGGCGGAGCTTTGGCGATGAAGTTTCGCCCGGATAACCTTGCAAGCCTGATTAAGCGGGTGAATCCCGACGCATTCGAGATGATGCGGGCTAACGTGATCGAACAGTTTGGTATCGACTTTGAGACAGACCTCGCAGATTCGTTGGACGGTTCGGTCCGCTACTACTCACGCGGAGGCATGTTGACGCCGCGAATCGTGGGCATCGTGGGTGTCAAGGACAAGGCCAATTTTGGTGATACGCTGAAACGAATCAACGAAGTGGTCGCTGCTCAAGCCTTTGGTTTTGGTGGGGAGTTCTACGAGAAAAAATCCCGAAATGGCGTCGAGGTGTTTGGCATCAACGGCGGTCCGATGCTGAGTGTCTTTTGGGCGTTGCACGACGGTCAGTTGTATCTTTCGAACAACAAGCGGGCGATCCCATCGTTTGTAAAGAAGATTGGCAAATTCGAAAAATCGTCCAGCGTGTTGTCGACAGAACTTATGCAGAAAGTCATCTCTGAGTCGGCAGCGGCAGGGCTTTCCGGGGCCATCGGCATACAGCATTCGGATATGGATCAGGCGGTCGAAACCGTTTTGCCGATCGCGTCGATGGTTGCACCGATGTTGCCAAACGATTACCGCGAATATTTTGATTTTGGATTGGAAGACCTGCCGCCGGTTGAATCGATGCTAGGGCTTCGAGCGAGTGCCAATGCTATCTTTCGAACCGATGAGGGGATTGAATTGCGATCGCGATACGACACGCCAGTCGCGACCGAAGCGTCTGCAATTGGCGTCGTAGGTATTGGCGTTGGAATGATGTTGCCCGCGATTCAGCAGGTGCGAGCTGCCGCCAGACGGACTCAATCGATGAACAATTTGCGGCAGTTGGTGTTGGCGTCGCTGAATTATGAATCAGCCAATGGCCATTTTCCAGCAGCCTGGTCGGTTGATGCCGATGGGAAACCGCTGTTGAGCTGGCGGGTGCACATCCTTCCCTATCTTGAACAACAGGATTTGTACGATCAGTTTCATCTGGACGAGCCCTGGGACAGTGAGCACAACATCAAGCTGTTGGATAAGATGCCATTGGTTTTTCAGAATCCGGCCAGCCTGCCGACTCCCGGCAAGACGATGTACGTGACTCCCGCTGGAGAGGATGTTGCCTTTGGTGCCGGCGAGCCCAATGCGATTGGGAAAATCGCAGACGGAATGGGGAATACGGTTGCGATTTTTGAGTGCGGCAGCGAAAACGCCGTTCCCTGGACAGCGCCGCAGGATTTCGATGTGAGCATGCTCGCAAGTTTGGATTTTGGCAGCGGCCATGTGGGTGTGTTCAACGCCGCGATGTGTGATGGATCGGTTCATTCAATCAGCAAGAACCGTGAGCCCGAGTGGTTTCAGGGAATATGCAACATTGCTGACGGCGAGTTAGCCGACTGGTAACCGGTTGCGGGGGTGAAGAGTTTCCGGAGCATGGAACGAAGTCGGCATCTCTCGCAGTGGCCACTCGAGGCCTCACGGCCAACGGCTCACTTTGTGAGCCGAGACGCGTAAGCGGCCGGGTTTCGCCAAGTGATCCCCTGGCTCCAGCGACCAACACAACGAACACGTCGAAAAATCCTTCACAGCATTGAGCAACACCCCGGCCGTTTGCTTGACTCAGCCTGATGTGCTGGGAACGCGCTGGCAGGCGTTGCAATTAGATTAGGCTCAGCTTTTGCTGTTACGTAGGTGGTCCTTGAACCGCTTTTGCCAGCGGCTTTCAAAACGATAGGGGTTGAATAGCATCGCCACGGTGCGGGTTGGCTGGACGCCGGAAAAGGATCGATAAATCCGGTTTTTGCTTTGGTCGATCGCCTGAGCCATTTTGGGAACCATGCTGATGCCGTGGTTGAGCGAAACCAGTTCCTGGACCGTGGCCAGTTGGCTGGTTCTTTCGATGGCAATTGGCTGGACGGATTGCATCTTGCAAAAAGATTCGATGTTGTCAGAAAGACAGTGGGCTTGATCAAGCATCACGAACGGGTACTGCTTGACGTCGTCAAGTTTGATCTTTTTCTTTTTCTCCAGGGGGTGGCCATTGGGAACAACCAGAACCAGTTCTTCTTCGAACAGTGGTTCGGCTTCGAGGTACTTTTCGTTGATCGGCAACGCCAGAATCGCGATGTCGATGTCGCCATGTCGAATCATGCGGATGATGTTTTCCGTGGTATCTTCCTGGACGATGATCGATACGTTGGCGTGCTGCTTGCCAAACTCACGAAGGACTTTGGGTAGAAAGTAAGGTGCGATGGTGGGAATCACCGCCAGGCGGATCCGGCCATGGTTAGCCGTGTCAGAGACTTCGGCAAAGCAGTCTTCGGCCAACGCAAGGATCTCTTCGGCTCTGGCGAGAAAAAGTTCTCCAACGTCAGTCGGGACCACAGTGCGGGGCTTTCGCTCCAGTAATGGCTGTCCGATGACTTCTTCGAGTTTAAGGACGCTGCGGCTGAGCGAAGATTGAGACACGCCGATTTCTTCGGCAGCGCGGGTGAAGCTTTTCATGCGGCAGACGGTCACAAAGTAACGCAACTGCCGAAACTCGAATTCAAATTCCACGCCAGGCTCTTTCGGGGCAATGCTCGGACTGCATGGTTCTATCGTAGTCGCATGCGAGCACTGCATCGAGTGCTGTTGCGGCGATTTGCAGCAAGAGCCTTGCCGGAAGTTGTCCAGCGGTCATGATTGCGATTTTGGCGGGGTTGGTGGCGCAGGTGAGCCGCTGGCCGTAAGGCCTCGGGTGAGAAGCTGGACTCGCTACCGATTCCGAAAAAGGTGAATTTGCTCCTCCGGTTTCTGCCGATCTGGTCCGCTTGCTTTCGATGAGATGACGAGGTTGTTTTTCACGTCCAGCCGCAGTGTTGCCGCAGCGGCGGGCTTGGTGAATCAGTAGGGTGATTTTCCGACGCTCCGAAGCCAGGATTTTATTTTGTGCTTTTGAGGAGATTCGCGCCCTTGATCCGGCCTACGTTTTGCGCTCGACCTCGCGCCCGTACCCGAGCCCTCACGGCCAACGGCTCAGGTGCTCATCGTTACTTGCTCGCGCTCAGGCTGGGAGACGAAATCCTCAGGTTGTCGTAGTCGGCGGTGTCGTCGAAACTGCCCACGCCGATCTGTCCGCTGGTAAACGTCTTGTCGCTGGCGGTCATGACCGGAGTGGTCATGTCGTCAAAGTAGATGCGAATATCGCCGCTGGCAGTATCCCGCTGGATGCGAACGTCGTGCCACTGCCCGTCCCAGGCGGTGCCCGGTGTTGAGGACGTGGAGATTTTTTTGCGGTCTGCGTTGTTGACGATGAAGATCTGATTGCACTTGTCATCGGCGACTTTTCCCAAATGCACGTAGTAGTACTGATTGGGGCCGGTGTAGCCAAAGAACAGGCACACGTCGCGATGCGGATAGTCCGTGTGGGTGCTGTAAATCTGTACGTCCAGCTGAAAGTCACCGAAGGACTGGTCCTTGAGCAGCGCGATGTGCAGCGGACTGCGATGTTTGGGTTTGTAGTTGGATTTCTTTTTGTACAAGCTGAGCACGCTGCCGCCTTCGATTGGCTTTTGCTTCCAACCGTCATCGACGTAGGACCAGTCTTCGACCGATTCGAATCCGGTTACGTAGCCTGTTTTTAGCCGCGAAAAGTCCGTTGGTGCTGCCGGTTCCGCCTGGACGGTTGACGAATCGGTTGGTTTTTCCGTTTCGACAGCCGAATCCTGGGCGAAGACGAATGAACAAATCAACAAGGATAGAAGTGCAGAACTGCCAATGCGAATCATGCGAATCATGAATTGAACTACAGGTGAAGTCCTGGCCAAACGAGAGAGATTTGAGAATTTTAGCTGCTTACTTGATCGCCTGCTCGGCTTTTCTCCTTGCGATAAATTCCTGTATCTTTCGGGGAATCTCCTTGTGGTTGACTTCACGTAGAACGGCCAGATACTGCTCGAAGATTTCATCTGACGCGGCAATAAAATAATCGCATCCCGGGTAGCCGGTCACTTGGCCCTCTCGAGCAAGGCCTTGCTTCATTGTCTTCTTGACCCATTTCAAAACCGGTTTAACGGCTTCGGCCTGGTTGTCGAGTCCCATTGTGCCAAGAGTATAAATCTGAAAGGAGTCAGGATGCTTCAGGAAGCATTCCGCAAAGCATTTGCCCAGACCACTCGCCTCAGGTGCAAGCTTTGCAACTCTGGCCAGGGAGTCGTACCGCTGGTTATGACGAATGCCAAATTCTGGCAAGTTGTTGATTAGGCAGTCAAGTGTTTTTGTTTGAAGTTCCCTTGTCTGGTGCTTGTATCCTTCCAACATAAAGTGAATGGCCCGGCCGCGGAGAGTGATGTTGGTCGTTTCTGAATCAGCCAGACCAATCGCCCTTTGAACCACCGTGTCAGCAGCAGTTCCCAGGCGACTCCAGTCTCGTTCGCACCATGTGAATAGCCAACTCCACTGAACTTGACTCCCGCTTTCGGAAAGTTGCCGTGCGATTTTTTGAAAGCTCTCGTCATCGAGCCACTGATAGAAAGCATCGGTGTACCTTTCAGACGTAGCGCTACTTTTTTGAACGATAAGTAAAATCGCATCGAAAAGTGGTTCAACCAACGACTTCCGGGTTTCTGAATCCATTCTGCTTGAAAGCTTCATCAGCCCCAGAACAGGTTTTTTGAGTTTGTCTCCGTCGAGTTCAAATTTGACCACGTTAAGGCATTCGTCGAGCGTCAGCCCGTCATAGACAGGTTCCTGGAGAGGCGTGGCTTTGCGGTTGCCGCTGAAGATTTGCCGGACGGTGACGCTGACAAGCGGCTTATATCCGGGATCAAGAATTGGATCCTTGCCGCTCAGATAGCGTTTCTTCAATTCCTCTTCGACGACAAACGCAGTTTTGCCTTCCACGGTCACGGGATCGATCAAGGGCAAGGAAATTTGGCCGTTCTGTTTGACGTGGATGGGATAGCCCAGGCTTTGACCGTCTTGCAAAGCCGATTCATTCAGTTCGGACATTCTCCCCAGCACATTGTCAACGAAAACCGAAAGGATATCGCCAGGACGGATAAGGTAGTTCGGGTCGATCGGGTCTCTGCCAATCATCGCCGAAGAAGTCGGCTTGACTTCAGCAGATGGCCCAACGGACCGGGAAGCGTTCGGAATTTCGGCAGTGCCTGGAAGGTTATCGCTCGCCGCGACTTTGCCCGGGTTCGGGTCGGGATTGCTGGCGGTTTCGTTCGTTAGCTTTTCCGCAGTGCGGGTGACTTTGACAATTTCCGTTTCGCCACGCAGCAGCGTGAGGGTGTCTTTGTCGATCGACACCGAATTCTCATCACCGACAGTGCGTATCTGATAGGCGCCGGATTGAACCTCAAGTTTCTGTTCGGTTTTCAGATCGACAACTTTGATGACTTCACCGCCGCGGAGAACCTCGATTTCAACATCGGGATCGTTGGATTCGATTATGATTTGCCCCTGATCGGTAGCGACGCGAATGATTTGCGGGGCAAAGATCCAGGCCGCAAAGCCCGCCAGCCCAAGGCCCGTTGCCAGTATCGCCCAGCGAAAGAACCCGGATCCGCTGGTGACCGGTTTCCTCTCAGGCTGTGCCAAAACCGGCTGCGTTGCGTAGTGACAGCAGGCAAAAGGCCACGAATCTCTGTCGGCTTCCAGGGCCATCGCGACATCGCTGGCGGAATCGGGTCGGCGGCCGGGTGCTTTCTCCAACAGCTTCATCACCACGTCCGAGAGGTCCATCGAAATGGACGGGTCCAACGAATTCGGTGACGCAGGCGTTTCACGTTGAATCAATTGCAATGTTGCCAGGGCATTGCCGGAGGTGAACGGAAGTTTTCCGGTCAGGCATTGGTAAAGAACACAGCCCAAGCTGAACAGGTCGCTGCGGATGTCCAGTTCGTCGCCTCGCGATTGTTCAGGCGACATGTAGCAAGGTGTGCCAGCGATCATGCCGGTGCAAGTCAACTGCGGGTCTTCGTCCATGATTCGAACCAAACCAAAATCAAGAATTTTGACTTCGTTGTTTTCCGTGATCCACAAGTTGGCGGGCTTGATGTCGCGGTGGACAAGGCCGCGATCGTGTGCTGCCGCCAGCCCGCTGGCGATTTGCTTGCCGAAGTGAACGACCTGTTCGGGTGCGAGGCTTTGTTGCTTTTCCAGACGCTGTTCAAGCGTCTCACCCGGAAGCCACTGCATCACAATGAAAGCCAACGACGGCGTGGTGCCCACATGATAGATCGTGACGACGTTGGTATCGTTCAAGCTGGCCGTCGTGCGGGCTTCGGCAAGGAACCTCTCGCGGGCCGCTTCGCCGAGAGTAGGCCGGAGGACTTTGATGGCCACCGGACGGTCGAGGCTTTCGTCGATGGCGCGAAAAACAACGCCGGTGCTTCCAGCTCCAACGATCTGTTCGAGTCTCCACTGTTGGATCCGTCCGAGCCCGCCGTTTTGATCCGCTTCGAGCAACCCAAGCACATCGGCGGCACGCGACTGCAAGTCACCGGCACGTCCGGAACGTCGCTGCGCCGATGTAAGCTGCGACATGCGGTGGATCAGGTTGCTGATGACGCTCTGCTCGGACTGCGATTCATTTTCGCACAGGGCAGAGGGAGAATCGGAGGCCGGAGCTTCGCCAGAACCAATCACAAGGGCGTTCAAGGTGTCGTCGATTCGCAGCCCGTTGATGGTTTCGATACAGGGCTCGCACGCGGCGAGGTGCTGCTCGCATTCGCTGATCTTTTCGGGTTCGAGTTTACCCAGAAGAAATTCCGAAAGCGTCTGGGTGTCAGGGCAGTTGGGGGCGTAAGTTTTGTCCATGCTTGTCCTCGGAATGACCAGTATTAGTTGTCTAACAGAGGGTATGCGCGGTTTGAGGCCAATTTGTATGAGCTTTCAGGAAATTTTTCGACCATGCGAGCGTGGATACCTAAACCCGGATTATTCACGAGGCGTGGGCGTCAGAATCAGTTCCGACAGTGATCCGCGACTCAGATGCGATGAAATGATCGCTGCGGTTTTCATCTACCAGATGATTCAAATTTCTTGTTGAAATTCAGCTTTCCCCTTGCTCCTGTTCGCCAGACGTAGAATCAACGCCCGTCGTCGTGAATAATCCGGGCTAAAGCAGGTCTTCGACGGTCTCACGAAGCCGCTTCATCAGGCGTGCCTTTGCGGCGTAAACGGTCCACACACTCAAGCCATTTTCTTCTGCGGCGGCCTTCGCGGAGACCGCGTCAAGCACATAGCTGCGGAGAGCTTTCCAGGTCGTGGGCTCGAACTCGTCGCCAAGCAGTTCCATCGCCTGGCGGATCAGGCCTTGCTGATAGTTCAAATCCCAGGTGGATTCGGCCGCGGCCGGGTCCATGTGCCGGGCAAGCACCGAAGCGCTGGTCGGTTTGGCACCGATTGAATTTTTGCGAAGCTGTTCGCGATAGCGATTGATCGTCACGGTGCGCAGCCAACTGCGAAAGCTCTTTGTTTTGTCGTACTCAAACGCGGGCAGCTTTTGAAAGGCCAGCGTGAGGACTTCCTGAACAAGGTCGGCGGCGTCGTTCATGTTGAGCCCTGTGCGGCGGGCCCAGAAAAAGATCAACGGTGTGTAGATCGCGACGAAAGTCTGCCATGCTTGCTCGTTTCCCGGGCTACGGAGTCGCAGTAGAAGGCTTTCGGAGGTGCTTTGCATCCAACCAGTTTAATCGAAAGTCAAACGGGTTTGGCATCACGCGGGATAATTCACCGTGCGAAGGCGTGGCGTTCCGTTCAGCCGACCAACGGCGATCAGGTTTACTTTAATCCGCGACTCTGATGCGATGAAACGATCGCTGTGGTTTTCATCTACCGGATGATTTACATTTTTTGTTGAAATTCAGCCTTTTCCCTTGCTGCTGTTGGCCAGACGTCGAATCAACGCCGTCGTCGTGAATAATCCGGGTTAAAAGCTGAGACAAGGTCGCCATCGCATTGCCGGTGCGGCGGACGTAGCTGAAGGTTTGAATGTTTCGAGTTGGGTTGATGTGAATGGTTGGGTTTAACTTTCGGAAGGGCCGCTTCCTTGATCCGGCCCGGAGCTTGTGCGGACCTGATGTTTGGCTGAGGTTCAGGTGTGGTTTGTTCTTTGGTAACAGGTCTCGACGGCTTTTGCTTCGGTTCCGTCGGGAAGAATGTTGTAGGCGGTGACGGTCAGACGATCATCGCCGGACAGTTGAAAGGTCGTCCGCCAACTCCAGGGTGGCTGGCCTTTTCCGACTTCGTAGGTGCCGACAACACTAAAACCACCTTCTGTGGAATTCCCCTCCGAAAACATGATGGCTTTGCTCATGTGAAAGTCGTCGATCCACGCGACGCGAAATAGCGAGACGATTTCATCATAGCCAATAAGCTCCTCGCCGCTGCGAGGTTTCGACTGCATGGAGCCCTTGTACGTGTGGCGGAGGAAGCTGCCCATAACTGGCTCGATCGAACCGGAGACCGCTGACTCATCGGCCAGCTTTCCGGGTTCGAACCAGGTCTTGCAGTCGCCTTGCCACTCGCCGGCGAGCTTTTGAAAAAGTTCTGTGGGTGTCATGAGCCGACGCGAAATTGGTTGTCTTGAAATGGATGGACAGACAGAAATCGTATCACAGACCGGCTGGCAGAGTTTGGAGTTTGCCTGTTCATGAGTATTGGATCAACGTCGCAGTAAATCGCGATCCGGATTGTTATCCCGGATTATATGTCGCTGGCAGACGATGAGACAATTCTGAGAACGAAACCAACCAGAAGTGCCGCCAGACCGCCGAGCCCAGCACCGATCGAATGACCACTGGGATCGCCGGGGCCGCGACACAACGGCGCAAGTAGAATGCCGCCCAAGACAGCACCGACCAACGCGGTCACGATGTAGCCCCTAAAACGTGAGCGACGCGGGGGACGCGATGAAGAGTCATCGGACGATGCTGATTGTGTTTTCGTGCTGGCGTAAGGATTCGAGTCAGTCATCAGCAGCGATTGGATGAGGTCGTGTACCAAAGATTTTTGCGGCCAGCCCGCGTTGCCAAAGTGGGAAGGTGTGCCGGATGCCCAGCGTAAAACCATGTCGTGCAACCGGCGAACTCAGTTTCGTCCAGAGCCCAAGCCGAAAGGGTATCGCGAAAGCTGGTCATCATCGAGCAGGCGAAGGAAATGGAGAAAACGCGCCCATGCATGAACAAGAACGATACAAATGAGAGCCCAGCACGCGAAATCAACGATCTCGTTTAGCCAGTTTGGGAATGCGGCCACTTGCGGAATCGACGACGCAATCCGCGAGGCAACGTAAATCGGAAGAAGTGCGGTGAGCATCAGCGCAACCTCACGCCGGTTCTTCGGTTCGTAGTGATCCTTGTCTGTCATGTCATAGGTCGCACAATGAAAAGTTCCTACGACACTGCTTCTCACAAAACCTGACAGGCGGCAGAGCGTCGCAACAGCGATCAGTTTACCAAAAAGAAACCACGTCGCCAAAGAGGCGGTGTCCGCGGCGTGGCAAACCAAACGATGTCCAACGACGAAGCACCCGACTTGCGTAAAAACCACATTACACGACCGGCGCAGTGTTAGCCGATGTGACCGCAATTGGGGCAATCACCGAATCCAGCAGGGTAATAATTGCCACCGCAATTGTTTGGACACGTGGCGGATTTGCCTTGGGGCTCGTATGGTTCCCATCCCATCTCCTTGTGGTGTTGAGCCATCGCATCCTCACCAGTAGAGGCGACAAGCTCGTGCAACAGTACAGCTGCGTCAGAAATGGTGCCGTCTGCGCGAAGGGAGGCAATTCGGTCAATTGGTGCAAACGTGATGGAGTCGGCACACGACCATGCCTGCCACGTCAAACTGTGTTTCAAGGTAAGTCGCCCAACGAAAGGTCTTTTGGTCGCCGCCTTCACTGAAGGCAACAAGCGTCGCAAACCAAACAGTTTACCAAAAAGAAACCACGTTGCCAAAGAGGCGTTGTCGGCGGCGGGGGAAACCAAAACACGTCACCGAAGCGGTCAGACGCAACAAACGGACGATGTGCCAAGGACGACAAGGGCGAAGCCACAGCCTTGCGTAACAACCATGTCGTCTGCCCGCAGAATCGCGTTAACGGTTGGCCAATTGGATTAGGCCAAGCACGACCGCCACAACAGTAGTAAACGCAAGGATAGTGCGAACGGAAAACTGTTTGGTCGGTGCAAAACGTTGGATACCGGCCACGGCGAGGCACGCGATGGTGGCCCCAGTGATTCCCCACCAGAAATAATTGGATGCAGTCCAGTGCAGATGCCCCACGTAGCACGCCTCTGCAGTTCCGTTGATATGGATGTAGCCATGGGGAGCGATACATCCCAGAAGGCTTCCAAGCGTACCGGCAACGAACATGATACGACTCTTGGCAGCGTATGAGACGAACGCAACAACACAGACAATCGCGAGAACACGGACAGCGCTCATTGCGAACTCAAAGTCAGCGTATTCGTATTGCAATCGAAAACCTCGGAGCGGAATTCGGATGGTTTCTGACACGTGATTATCGCTAATTTACTCAGATCATGGTGTAAAATCTAGGTTGACGAAAGAAATAATGTCCTATACTTCGTACAATAACCACTCCAAATGACTGAACTATCACTCATTATGCCACGCAGCAAACAAGCATTATTGCCTAAGCAAAAACGGATGCTCGTCCGAGTCGGCGGCCAGCTCCGATTGGCAAGGCTGCGCAGAAGGCTTTCAGCCCAGCAAGTTGCAGAGCGTGCGGGAATAGCACGAAGCACGCTCGCCTTGATCGAAAACGGCAGCTCAAGTTCTTCGATCGAAACGCTATTTCGTATCCTGTCGGTGCTTGGATTGGAAGAAGACTTCCTCGCCTTGGCGAAAGACGACGAATTGGGACGCCGACTGGAAGACGCAAAGTTAACCTCGCCGCGGAAACGCGCACCCAAACGTACCAAATCCAAACCTGTCAAAAAGGCGACTGACAAACCATGACGCGTGAAATCCACGTATTCGGAGATTGGCTGGAGCTTGGCGAATGCCAACGGATTGGACTGATGCGCACAAATCACGCTCAAGGTCGCGAGACGTTTTCGTTTGAATACGCCCCGGAATGGTTGGCTGGAAATGAGACACTTGTTTTGGACCCGGAGCTGCTTCTATTCGAGGGGCCGCAATATCTAAACGATCGCCAGAAGGCAAGCTTCGGTCTGTTTCTCGATTCGAGTCCTGACAGGTGGGGCCAAATCATTATGAAACAACGTGAAGCTCTAATTGCCAGACAAGAGAAACGACCGCCCACTACGTTACTCCAGTCAGATTTTTTACTCGGGGTTCATGATGAGCAACGAATGGGTGGGCTGAGGTTCAAAGAAGATTTAGATGGAGACTTTCTGTCAAGTCATGGTGGCAACAATGCCCCTCCCTGGGCGATGTTGCGAGAACTCGAAAACGCAGCCTGGCAGTTTCAGTCGGACGACGCCGAAAATTCAGAGGTTCGCGAATGGTTAAGTCTGTTGATTGCACCGGGATCATCAATTGGAGGAGCACGCCCAAAGGCAGGGGTGTGCGATGAAGTAGAGAATTTATGGATTGCAAAGTTTCCCGGTCGAAATGACGAGATCGATAAAGGGGCTTGGGAAATGGTTGCGCATACTCTCGCCGTCCGCGCGGGCTTACAAATAGCTGAAGCGCGCGCGGAAAAATTCGGGCGACCGCACCATACTTTTTTGACCAAGCGATTTGACCGCGATGTTGTTGAAGGCAGGCGACGACGAAAACACTTTGCGTCTGCGATGACAATGCTTGGCTATTCGGATGGCGTAGGACACGCCGACGGAGCCAGTTACCTCGAAATCGTTGAGTTCTTGGGAAAACATGGATCTGACGTAGATGCCGACCTGCCTGAACTTTGGCGTAGGATCGTATTCTCAATCTGCGTCTCCAATACTGACGATCATTTACGCAACCATGGTTTCATGCTTACCACACAAGGCTGGAAACTGTCGCCGGCCTATGACATCAACCCAGAACCAACAGGAACGGGGCTTCATCTCAACATTTCTGAGAACGACAACTCACTCAGCCTGGGCTTGGCAAAGGAGGTCGCAGAGTTTTTTCGAGTCGACAGTGGGCAGGCCGACGAAATTATCAGCAAAGTTATCGCTTCGGTAAGTACGTGGCAGGAAGCTGCATCA
The DNA here is from genome assembly GCA_937928555.1 of uncultured Pirellulaceae bacterium. Taxonomy (GTDB): domain Bacteria; phylum Planctomycetota; class Planctomycetia; order Pirellulales; family Pirellulaceae; genus Mariniblastus. The sequence continues at coordinate 38,268 of CALFWR010000156.1, read as the reverse complement.
AACTATGGAATTGGTCGTAGAGAACAGGAACAAATGCGTCCTGCGTTTAAGGCCGTTGAATAGTACTACAGCGCAAGGCGTCGCCTGTTTGCACAACATGTGGAAGCTTTCAGCAACTTGCAGTCGCAATATGCTGTGTGAAGTTTGGAAACTTGCGATGTAGTAATAGTTTCGGCTTCAGTCGCCTGTCCGACCAAGCTCCAGAGGCTGTCATTATGGTGCTCGAATTATTCGTTGCGCCCCATCGCCGAACGCAGAGACTTTTTGAGCCCCATCTTGCCGTTCACCGGCTCGAAATCTCGCTCCAGCATCTCGACGGCCACAACGTCAGATTGGTCGGCGGGCCGTAACTGGATACGGCGAAGACGGCAGGTATGGTTCGGCGACCTCTGGCAACCTGCTTGATCTCCCCGAACTTCTTTAATCGGTCGAGAGTCGTGCGGACTCTTATCTTCTGCGAGTCGTCCAGTTCCAGCCGCTGGAGAACATCGTTGAGTGTGAACGTGCTGTCCTTCGGCACCACCTCACTTCATCGGGGGCGTAGAGCAGGAATTCTGTGTTCGGCTCGTCTCGCTCGATACGTAGTTTCGTGGCGATGCTGCCAGCTTGATCCAGCCGAATGACTTCGATGCCGTCCAGCCCAAGGTTCTCGACCGCTTTATTGAATTCTTGCTGAGGGTCGTTCCAGAACACGATGCGAGCGTCGTCATCGAAAAAGATCTTGTTGAGTGCAGTATTGAGTTGTTTTGTATCCATGTGTGATCGCAGTAGGCAAAAGTCGTCAAGCGTTTGTCGTTTTGTGTCAGGCTATTTCCGTGCCACCGGACAGCTTGATGATTCGGTTGACGAACAATTTGAATTCGGCACACTCGTTGACCACGGTCATCAAATTCTCTTTATCTAAAATTCGTCCAACGTCTCGCGTTTTGGAATAACTGTTTTTTCGCTTACCGGATTCGAAGACTGCCTTGAGTCGATATGCGGGCGGATTGTTGTGGTTGACAGTTTCAGGATTCTGCGCCGGACGTTTTTTGTTGTTTTGGGCAAGCTTGTTGATCTTTTCCCAGAACGGAATCAGCCACGACTCGAAATCGTGCAACGCCGTATGCACAAAGAATTTGTCGTTCTTCCCAACCCAAGAAGCAAACTTGGTTTTTGCATCCTCGGAATCAGTGAAATCTGGATACACATCGGTCAACGCAATCACTGCATCGGCAGGACGCTTTTTGTCGTTCAACAAGTTGTCAACCATCCGCTTGAGTTTGTCGTTGGTCGGCAGGCCACCATGTTGCGGAACAAAATCCAGCTTGGGCATCTTGCCAGTCAAATGGTCTTTCAAGAAGTCAATCAAGAAAGGCTTGAAGGCTGTCTCCGTTCGGCCTTCAATAAGGATCGCGATTCTCATGACCGACCTCCTAGTCGGCCCATTTGCCAAAGCTGGTCAAGACTGTATTCCTCAAGCCACGAATCTAAATCCAATTGGTCGCCCCATTGGAATTCAGTCGCGCCCTCTTCATTGATGGTGGCAGCAATCAATTCACTTGGTTCCAGAAATCGAACCAACCGATCCGCGTGTGTTGCCAAAATAAGTTGAGTGCGATTCGATGCATCACGAAACAGGTCCGCCAAGACTGCCAGTAACTCTGGGTGCAAGCTGACCTCGGGTTCGTCGATCATGGTAACTGCAGTCAGACCCGGGCTATGCAGTAGTGTCACTAGCCACAGGAACCGAAGTGTACCTTCGGATAGTTGGTGCATGTAAAACGGGTGGGGGCTAGTGGAGTCCTTCCAAGTCATTGCCAGCGTTCCTGCGGCGACCGGTGGAAAATTCAGCCGTTCAAAATTAGGAAACCCTGCACGGAGCGTCGCTTCGATCAACTCAAAGCAGTCAGCGTCAGTTTCACGAATCGTGTAGAGACACGAAACCAAGTCCTCACCATCCTTGCCGGGCAGTGTCGCGTTACGCATTGGTTGCGGCAGACGCACGGGGGCCTTTGGGCTAACGTCCAGAACGTGATAGTGAGTCGATGAAGCCAAGTCTTTGCGAAATGCTTCTGGTTCGTCAAACATTTTCGGCACTTGACTCAGGGCTGAGTGCTTGCTGTCGTAGTCCCAGTCAGGGCTAACCAAGTTTCTTTGCTTAGGATCGAAGTACTTCACGTTCCCAAATCTGGAAGTGATGTGAAGAAAAGGATCGGTGTGCCCTCGATCTTGGGAAAGCTGTTCCCTCGTGAACGAAAAATCCACACCCTGTGGCTTTAGATCCAGCTGGTAGATGACTGGCTTTGCATCAAGAACGCTTTGGTGTAGTTCGAACGACATAACTTCCGAATCAACGGAATTCAGGTTCGTCATGTTGGAGGAAATCCCGCCCATGGTTTGAATCGACTCCCCAAGTGCTCCGGTTGCCGATGAAGCCAGCAAGGAAAACACGTCGAGCAGGGAGGTCTTTCCGCAGCCGTTGGCTCCGATCACTACGTTCAATCTTTTTAGCGGAAGATCAACCGACTGCAGACGCCTGAAACAATGAACACGGATCTGTTCAAAGTGCATTTGGTTCATGGGATAGCTTTCAGTAATAGTTTGGTCTGATTGCAAGAAACTGTTCAGTTAGTCGTACTTCGTTTCATCCACTTTGGCTGCAAACTGGTCACCCCAATCATTCTTGGCAAACTGGGATTTAGCCAACTTCGCGTAGAAAGAATCCAAAAATGCTCCCAAGTTTGGAGCAACCCAGTCGCCCAAACTCTGTCGGCAGTCGTAGAGGAAAATTTGACCCTGACTTCCGGAAGATGATGGTTCAAAGTCCATCACCAATACGCGATTTTCGATGTGGTCCAAGGCAAATGGGAACCAACCCGCTCGCCAAAGAAATCCATCCTTGATTCGCTTATCTCGGCAATTGTCACTTTCCTGATGGGCGAATTCAGAATGATAGTCATCAAAAGACGCAATCGACTCTTGCAAGGAATATAGTTGAAACTCACCGAAGATTGGTACGCTGAAACTGCCCTCTTGCCCGTTGAAATGTTGATAGAGCAAATCAAAAAGAACGCTCGAATCAACCGCTGCGATTGATTCGAGCATCTGTTTGGCCTCCAGTTCGCTAACCGCTGGAACCAGACCGAAGTCGCTGGCTTTCCGGCCCGAATGGGTCAAAAGCAGATTGGAAAATTCATCTAACGTCATCTGTTAATTCTCGAACCCATCCTTTGGAGCAAGTTCAAACTTTGGAATGTTTGGAGCTTGCTGATTGATGCAAGCCAAGGCATCGGCGACCTCCCGGTGGGCCCGGTGGGAGGGTGATCGAAAAAATCACAAAAGGAACTCTGGCGAATCCCGCTACGGCTTCCTGGTCACCCATTAAATTCCGGGAGGGAGTTTTTTGCAGTACTTGCAAACTCTATCGTAGAGTTCGTCGGGCGTTTTGGCGGTCCGGAGGTCGTCCAGGCACTGACTGTTCAGCGCCATTTTGGAAAGCTTGGAAAGGATTTCCAGGTGAACTTGGCGATCCGAGGGCGGTCCCATGGTGAAGAAGCAAATATCAACTTTGGCTCCGTTGGGAGCTCCAAAGTCAATCTCGTTCTCGAGCGTGTAGATCGCAATCGTGGAACTGCCAGCGGGAGCCCTGGAGAGGGTTGCATGCGGCATCGCGACACCGTTGCCGACCGAGGTGACTTGCATTTGCTCACGTTCCCACAGCGCGGTGCTGATGATCAGTGGGCTGATGTCATCGTCGAATTCGGCGGCAAGGTTTTCGGTGGCGAAGCGGAATAGTTCTTCTTTGCTTTGAACGGCGACCTTGGTTCGGCATGCGTCCCTGGAAACATATTTCAGCACATCAGAATCATCGATCGATCCGCGTTGGACCACGTTGAGTGCGTCGTGAATTTGTTCGCTGGGTGTTTTCAACCACAGTACGCTGCAGGCGGACTTTCGTGTGAGCAAGTCTTTAGCGGTTCCAAAGAGTCGCGTTGACAAAGTTCGTGGCGGTGGAGCACCCATGATCAACAGATCGTATCGTTCGGTCGCTTTTTCGATCGCGAACATTTCGTCAGGACCGTCGAGCTTGACGATTTCGGTGTCGTTGACACAAAGTTCACGAAGCTGATCGACGTAATCGACTTTGGCTTGCAAGTTGATGGGTTCTTCATTGTCGTCGACGTAACAGGCAAAGCTCAGGTCGGCCTTGTAGATGTCTGCGAGGTGGTCAGCGGTAACGACAACGAGAGAATCGTGCGGTCCGGGTTCGGCGAACACGAGGATCTTGCGGATGTAGCGCACGCCGGCGTCCTTAAAGACGGCGAGGTTGCAGGGCAGGTGGTCCTGAAGCCAACCCAACTGGTTTTGAAACGTGATGCCTTTGGTGCGGCGGCCTGCTGATTCCATCACAACCCACTCGCAGTGCAGACGGTCGGCGACGTGGTGGATGGTTTTGACCACATCGTGTGAAACGGTGGTGTTGTACTCGAGGTTGACGTCTTCTTCTTCGGCCATCACGTGGATTCGGCGGCTGAGCGCGATCGACTGGTGGTCTTCGTCCAGAACGTCCGCCAGGTACATCTGTTCGGGGACTTCGGTGACGTGAAGGACTTCGAGTTTGCGGTGGTGGGCGAGGGCGGCACCCATCTCGACGAGGGTTTCGGGCGAACGTTCGCTGCCAAAAAGCGGAACCACGACGGCAGCTTCACGCGGCAGGTCGTCTTCGAGGTCGTGCGGAGTTTGGTCTGTTTCTTCTTTTTCGCCCGTCACGAGGTCTTTGCGTTTTCCCATCCGCCCGACAACGCCCAAGCGTTTGGTTTTGTGCCGGCCGTAGACAAGCCACGAAATTCCCCCCAGCATGCAGATTCCGGCGATCGCAGCCAAACTGGTCAGCCCCATCGACCACAGCAAGGTGGCTCCGATGAGGATTCCGACGATCTGCAAAATGGGATAGAAGGGAGCACGGAATTTGGGTTGGTACCAGGTGGCGGCACTTTCGCGCAGGATGATGACGGTGGCATTGATGAACATGAACGCCACGATCATGAACGCGCTGGCAAGTTTTGCAATTTGTTCGACCGGTAAAAACAGAATGCTGATTGCCATCGCAATCGCTGTTACCGAAATGCACCAGACGGGAGTCTTGAACTTCTCATCGATGTGTTGAAGTTTTTCAGGCAGCAGTTGGTCGCGGCTCATCGCAAACGGAAACCGTGAGGCCGCCAGCAATCCGGCAACCGACATCGAGGTCATGGTCAGGACCGCGAACACGGCCGCGATGTAGCCAATGGTCTGGCCGCCAAGGATGGTCGCCACGGTGTAGATCGGTTTCAGGTCGGGCTTGCCGGTTCCCTGGTAGTTGGTGAGGTCTTTGTGGGAGACGTTGGCAACAAGGACGAACACCACAAACACGTAGATGCACATCACCAGCAGCCAGGAAATCAGGATTCCCAGCGGCAGGTTGCGGCTTGGGTTTTTGACTTCTTCTGCGATCGCGGCGACTTTCGTGACGCCGGCATAGGAGACGTAAACGAATGCGGCGGCGGCGATGAAGCCTGAAGTTCCTTTTTTGAATCCGTCGTCGAAGTTATGCCAATTGACCGTGGAAAGTCCGTACACCGACATGATGATCAGCAGGAACAGGACGATCCCGACGATGACTTTTTGCAGTTTGCCAATGATGCTGACGCCGACAATGTTCAACGCGGTGATGCACAGCAACAGGGCGATTGCAACGGGCTTTTCGGGGACTACGACCAGTACCGAAAGGTAAGCCGAAAAGCCAATCAGGGCGAATGCGCTTTTGAGCAGCAAAGACAACCACAATCCAACGCCGGATACGGTTCCGGCCAGGGGTCCAAAAGCACGTTCGAGGTAAACGTAGGTTCCGCCGGAAGTCGGCATCGCGGTGGCAAGTTCTGATTTTGAAAGGGCGGCCGGGAGAACCCCCAGTCCGGCCGCCAGATAGGCCAGCCAAACCATGGGTCCGGTTTTTGCGGCGGCGAGCCCGGGGAGCACAAAAATGCCGCTTCCCAGCATCGCGCTGATGCTGATTGCGACCACGGCTCCCAGGCCGATACTTCTTTCAAGTGATTTCATCTTTGATCCGTCAGGAATGCTGCGGTGATATCATAACCGAAACAGCACTGCTTGACGGAGGGCACTCCTTTGCTGCCCGGAGCGGGTGGGTCGTCGGCAAGCGAGCCGTCGGCGGCATTCTTCCTGAGAACGGTAAAGACTTCGTGCCCGCGCCCTCCCCGGCGGTGAACCGCCGACCCTCCCAGATGGCCCAGATGGGAGGGTGATCGAAAAATCCCAGCCTCGGAGAGGTTGTGGTTTTAGTCAGGGCAACCAATGCGATGCGTTTGGCGATGTCAGCCGCGCGACCCTCCCCGGCGGTGAACCGCCGACCCTCCCGGAGGGAGGGTGGTCTTTACGGCACACCGTTTTCTCAAGCGTCGCCACTTAAAGTAGTCTAGCCGCCAGATTTTTCTTTGAGTTTGGCAATTGCCGCGGTTGCTTTGTCGAAGATCTCGCCCTGAGTGCGTTTTTCGAGGACGCTGTTGAGCTTCTTCAAGGCACGTTTGACCGACGTTTTGGAATTGGCAGAATCGGCGTCGAGAATCACTTCCAAGTCCTTTTTCATGCCAGAGAGGACATCGTCTTTCTGGATCAGTTTTTTGGCTTTGGTGAAGTCCCGTTTGAGTGGCTTGAGGCCCGCAAAATCGCCACGGACTTTGAGGTATTCCGAAAGCCATTTGACGCGATCGGAATCGGTAACATCCGGGTCAGTGCCTGATTTGGCTTTTTCGAGATTGGCCGTGATCGACGTCAGGGCAGTGCGGCCTTCGGTGATCAGTTGAGTGACTGTTGCGTTAAGTTCGATGGCGGGTTTGGCAAAGCTGTGGATTTCTCCCGGCGGTCCGAGTTGGCTGACGTCGCGGAGTTGGGCAACGGCTTGCTTGATGTCGCCTTTTTCGCGCCAAGCAAGAATTTTCTGATTGGCTTCGACCAGCTTGCCGAGCTCCTTTTCGGAAAACAGTTTGCCGCTTTGATTCAGTGCTTTGTGGAGCAACTTTCCCATTTCGGGAACTTCCATCATGCCGCTGCCGGTGAACATGGTGGTTCCATCGCTGCGAACGATGTACACAAACGGAACCGGAACGGTGCCCTCGTGGTCGCCTTTGAATTCGCGGTGGAACTCCTGCCACGTTTTGCGATCCGCGCCGCTGGTCGACATTTTGACCGTCACAAACTGTGACGTGTATTGCGCCAATGCTTCGCTTGAGTTCAAGCGATTCATCAGGGCAAGACAGGGAGGTCAGTTTTGGGCTTCGCCGGCGACGGCAAGGATCGGCCGGCCCGTGGTGGCGGAAAGCTGTTTGGCTTGCTCGATGCCGGATTCACCGATGGAATCTTGAGCGAACGCAATCGCTGGAAGCAGCAGCGTGGCCGCCGCCAGAAGAGCGTGGAGTTTTATTTTCATGGACGTTAACCGCAAGAGATACGAAAATCAGCCCCGATTGTAGCGGCACCAATCGGAAAGTGGGTAGATCCACCTAGGTTTGTTATGGCGAACATCGCGTAACCATTGCCATCGACAATGAATGTGGCGGGATGCTGAATGTGGCGGGATGCTGAATGTGGCGGGATGCTGAATGTGGTGGGATGCTGAATGTGGTGGGATGCTGAATGTGGTGGGATGCTGAATGTGGTGGGATGCTGAATGTGGTGGGATGCGCCAGAATTCCTTTTGTGTCCCATCAGGAATTCTGGCGAATCCCACGACGGCTTCCTGGTCTCCCATTGACCGGAAATAAATTTCGGGAAGGACCTCGGAAAAGCCCACCCGTTGGTGGGTGGGCTTGAGTCGGGCGATTGATTCCGTTGATTGGGCCTACGCCACGTCAAAGCGGTCCAAGTTCATGACTTTGTCCCAGACGGCAACGAAATCGTTGACGAATTTTTCACCGGCGTCGTCGCAGGCGTAGCTTTCGGCGATGGCACGCAGTTGGCTGTTGGAACCAAAGACCAAATCCACGCCGGTGGCTTGCCATTTAACATCCGACGAGCCCGCTTCGCGGCCTTCGTAGAGATGCGGGCATTGGGTGTGCTTTTTCCATTCGACACCCATGTCCAGAAGGTTCACCAGGTAGTCGTTGGTGAGTTGTTCCGGACGGTCGGTCAAGACGCCGACTTTGGAGTCGCCGTGGTTGTTGCCCAGTACGCGCAGTCCGCCGAGGAGAACGGTCATTTCGGGTGCGTTGAGTGTCATCAAGTGCGATTTGTCGATCAACAGTTCTTCGGCGGGTCGATCAAAACCATTCTCAAGGTAGACGTAGTTGCGGAAGCCATCGGCGGTCGGTTCCAGGTGCCCGAACGAATCGACTTCGGTCATCTCCTGTGTTGCGTCGGTGCGGCCGGGCGTGAAAGGCACTGAAACGGATTGACCGGCGGCCTTGGCGGCGGCTTCGACTGCGGCGCAGCCACCCAGGACAACGATGTCGGCAAAGCTGACTTTGACATTGTCGCTACGCGATGCGTTGAAGTCAGCGGCGACCTTTTCGAGGACGGGAATGACGTCGGCCAGTTCTTCGGGATTGTTGGCTTCCCAGTCCTTTTGCGGAGCAAGCCTGAGTCGTCCACCGTTGGCACCCCCTCGTTTGTCGGTCGCGCGGAACGTTGACGCCGAAGCCCACGCGGTGCGGACAAGCTGCCCAATCGAAAGGCCGCTGGCGATGATGCTTTCCTTGAGTTGGGCGACTTCGGCGTCGCCGACAAGGTCACAATCGCAGGCAGGGCAGGGGTCTTGCCAAATGCGAGCTTCAGGAACCTGCGAACCAAGGCAACGGCTGACCGGTCCCATGTCGCGATGCGTCAGCTTGTACCAAGCTTCGGCGAAGGCTGTGGCGAACTGATCGGGGTTCTCGTGGAAGCGACGCGAGATTTTTTCGTAAGCCGGATCGGTTCGCAGAGCGAGGTCGGTGGTGAACATCATGACTTTTTGAGTCGACGAAGCATCGTGTGCATCGGGGGCTTCGGCGATCGCCACGCCGCCGTCTTTTGGAGTCCACTGTTGGGCTCCGCCGGGGCTGGTGGTCAGTTCCCATTCGTAGCGGAACAGGTTGTCAAAGAATTCGTTGTCCCATTTCGTGGGGTTGCTGGTCCATGGACCTTCTAGGCCTGATGTGATGGTGTCGGCACCCTTGCCGCTGCCGAAAGAGTTTTTCCAGCCAAGGCCCTGTTCTTCGAGCGTGGCACCTTCGGGTTCGGGCCCAACGTATTCGGCGTCCGGAGCAGCGCCGTGGGCTTTGCCGAAGGTGTGACCGCCGGCGATCAGGGCCACGGTTTCTTCGTCGTTCATCGCCATGCGGCCGAATGTGTCGCGGATGTCGTATGCGGCTTTGAGTGGATCGGCGTTGCCGTTGGGGCCCTCGGGATTGACGTAGATCAAACCCATCTGAACCGCACCGAGCGGATTTTCAAGTTCGCGGTCGCCGGTGTAGCGTTGATCGCCAAGCCATTCGCTTTCGGGACCCCAATAGATGTCGCCTTCGGGTTCCCAGACATCTTCGCGGCCACCGGCAAAGCCAACCGTTTCAAAGCCCATGTGCTCCAGCGCCACGTTGCCGGTATAGACCATCAAGTCCGCCCAGGAAAGAGAGCGACCGTATTTCTTTTTGATGGGCCACAGCAAGCGGCGGGCTTTGTCGAGGTTCGCGTTGTCGGGCCATGAGTTCAGGGGCGCGAAACGAAGCGTTCCCGAAGAGGCACCTCCCCGGCCATCGCCAACACGGTAGGTTCCCGCGCTGTGCCATGCCATGCGGACAAACAGCGGTCCGTAATGACCGTAGTCCGCCGGCCACCAGTCAACCGACGTCGTCATGACTTCGATGATGTCGGCTTTGAGTGCGTCCAGATCGACTTTGGCGAATTCTTCTGCATAGCTGAAGCCATCGCACTCGGGCGACGTGCAAGGCTGGTTCTGATGCAGCAGTTTCACGTTCAGCTGGTTGGGCCACCAGTCGCCGTTGGAAAGTCCCGCCGCTGCGGTGTGTCGTTGTTTGGCCGGTGCGAATGCAGGGCATTTTGAAATATCGCCAGTAGACATGATTGACTCGTTGTTTTTTGGTTTGCCTGAGTTAACGCCCTGTATGGTACTGGGCCAACGCACGCATGTTCAAGGCGCAGAAACCGCATATTGTGGATGCGGCAAGTGCATCGGCAGAGCACCCCGCGACCAGCAGCCACAACCCAAGGGTTGTGAATTATTCCGCCTGGGACCAGGGAATCTCGTATCCGAGGTGCTTCATGAAGGGCCCGCAGATTTCGCAAAATGTGTCGCGCTGGTCCCGGTTCCAGTCCTTCCAGCGTTCGCGTTTGGCCTGAAAATAAGCCCGGCGTTGCTCAATCGAGGTCCGCGAGAACTCTCGCCTCGCGATTTGTTGGTCCGATTCGGTGGGATGACAAAGCGTGGTCAACATATGCTCGGCCGGGGCGGGGGAAGAAGGCAGGTTGGCCCATGCGAAAAGCCCCGCCAGTTCCGCTTCGAGCCGCTCCGGCTGGTAGAACCATTCGTGGCGAAAGACACGATGTGAATCCCTGTTCTGCTCGCCCCATTGGCAGACTTTTTCGCCACGAATCCAGACCCGACACTGGGCTTCAAAATCCGATTCTGCGAAAGAAGCATATCGCATCCGGGAGGAGACGACTTCGATGCCATTGCGCACCAGGGATACGAATTTGGCTTGCGGATAGATCTGCTGTAGAAAACCCAGTTGGTCGGACAGCGGATTGATGGCCGCGAGGTGAACCGGACGCGACACCATCTCGGTGTCCGGCCAGACCAGCGAGTCAATCAGTTTGCGAAAGGTCGCGTTGTAGCCGTCCTGGCTGACTGCCATTTGCTTTTTGCGGGAAGACATGGTGCAGTTTCTCAAGCCAACTTCTGCAACGTCCTGCACGATATTGTTTTCGAGGCCGTTGTAGTAAATCTGGGGGTGCTTCCCGAGGCTGGTGCGAAAGATAGTCGTCCCGCTGCGGCCGACAGCACAAAGAAAAAGCTGGCGGGCGTCCGGCGGCGTCATGGGTTCATCTTTCTGATTTTGGCGGACAGGGCAACGAGCGATTGACAGGCTGACGCGCGACGAGTGCGGGTTGCTTTGGTCAGCGGTGACCGGTCGTGTTTGCGTTTTTAGGTAAGTGCACCGAACCGGCCTTTACCATTATTGCAGAACCCGTATCGGAGAGGCAAAGCGGGACGCGTTTTTTACCAATCGCGGGCTTCTGCTGGCCGCTGCGTTGGGGCAACCAATTGTGTCGCCGAGCGAATCAATCGACGGCGGATGTGTGGGCATCGAGGTGCTAAAATCCCAAACCCAACGGTGCCGTTAATTTCTCGTTGCCGTTAATTTCCTTTACCCACTGGCGACGAACTGCCGCTTGCCGTTGGGGTAACTCAGCCGACACATGCCAGCTGGGTTTCGATGCGTTTGATGGCGTCTTCGTTGGTAGGAAACACCGCCAGGATGCGGCCCAGCTTTGTCAATTCCAGAACCTCGGCCAGGTTGGAGTTCAGATGCGTCAGGTAAACTTTTGCTCCGGCTTTGGCGGCTCTCTTGCGGGCGTGAAGCAGGTGCGTCAGGCCCCCGCTGCTTAAATGGCCCAGTCGCTGACAATCGATGATGATGTGGTGAAAACCGGAGTTGATGAACTGCCCGATGGATTCAAAAAAGTAGTCCCGATTGGCTTCCGACAGTTGGCCGCTCGCTTTCACGATGAGAGTTCCGCTGGACATCGGCTGGGCGAAGAAGTCAAGCATGCTGGCTCCGCTGAAGGAAGTGAGAGGATATACGGTGGTAGGCATGCCTACTTGACTCGGCAATCTGTAAGGCCTTACTGCAAAAAGACTTGATTCTGGCTTGTTGTTGTTGCTTTTTTGACCGTTCGGGGCGTTTGCAATCGGATCGTGATTTTCGAAAAATGCGGGGTAAGACCGGAATTGGCCCATGTGTCTCCAGCGATTGATCGGTATTTTCCGGGTTTCTCGATGCGATTGATTCCTTTTCTGGACTGTTGCTGTCCGATGCGTCCAACAACTGCTAGATTGAGTCTCAATTCGCGGTTTCGGGACTGGAGGCGGCGAGTATGACTTTCGAGGGAAGAGGAAAGATATGGCAACCGTTGAGAAAGACGACTGGGTCGAGCGCCTAAGTGCGTCGGGTGAAGTCAGGGATCAGGCGGTGACTGAGCTGCGGGTCATCCTGGTTCGCGGCTTGGCGTCGACGTGCCGCAATCGATACGACAATCGGGTTCAAGCGGACGACGTGGTTCAGGACGCGCTGATCAAAATTCTTGACAAGTTGCATACCTTTGAAGGGCGTAGCAAGTTCACGACTTGGGCGATGACGATTGCGGTTAGAACGGCGATGAGCGAAATGCGTCGCAGGCATTTCAAGGATGTGTCGATGGAGAGTTTGCTCGGTGACGGGATGCGATTTGAGCCCGCCGCGAACGAGGCTTCGGGCGATCCCTCGGAAAGAGATGACATGTTGACCAAGCTACGTGAGCTTGTCGAAACGTCCCTGACCGACAAGCAACGCGACGCCGTTCACGCTTTGTTGCACGGGATGCCTGTCGAGGTTTTCGCGGAAAAGACCGGAAGCAATCGCAATGCCGTTTACAAGCTTGTGCACGATGCCCGGGCAAAACTTCGCCAAGGGTTTGAGCAAGCAGGCTACAAGGCCAAAGACATCAGTGCGGTGTTGGCCTAGGAGACCAGTATGTCACTTTCCAAGCAACAAATTCAGACGCTTGTCGGCCTGATTGCCGCCACCGAGTCAGACGACCTTTCCTGTGAAGACTGTTTTGGGCGTATTGGTGAATTTGCGGAAAAGTCACTCGAGGGCCGTGAGCTTTCCGAGGGGATGCAGTTAATCCAGAGACATCTCGAGCAATGTCCCTGCTGTAGCGAGGAATACAAAGCCCTCATCGAGGCCCTTCAGGAAATCAATGTAGAACAGGTGTGAACTTCTGAGTGAGAATACCAAGCTTCTCGCCGGTCTTCCGGCTCAAACTTGCAGCATGAAACGTTTCACATTTTCGGACGGGGCTTTTTGACCCGCCCCCTTTTTCTCCCGGATTATTCACGAGGCGTGGGCGTCAGAATCAGTTCCGACAGTGATCCGCGGCTCTGATGCGATGAAACGAACGCTGTGGTTTTCATCTACCCGATGATTTACATTTCTTGTTGAATTTCAGCTTTTCCTTTGCTCCTGTTGGCCAGACGTAGAATTAACGCCCGCCGTCGTGAATAATCCGGGTTCAGTGCATGCTTGGACGATCTTTGGTATCGGAAGTGACGAGAAGTACCACCGCGGAAACGCTAGCGTCAGGCTGTTTCTCACGTTGTTTGGTGTTTCCCACGCCTATTCTTACCATTGAGTTGCTCAAGCTTGTTTGCTGAAAGAAACGTAGTCAAATCATCGCCTTTTTTGCGTCCCAGCAAGTCCCAGCAAGTCCCAGCAAGACTACACCCATCCGAAAAGAAGCATACTCAATTTCTGATAGCAATGCCGCAACAATCAGAGGACGCTTGCAAAGTGGGTGATGCACCTCCGAATCCCAAAAGCGACTACAGCCCCCTTGCTTGAGCATGGCAGAACAGCTACAACGAATTTATTGATGTGGATTGACAAATTTGCAAGTTGAAAGCGACACATGAAAACTTTGGCCTCTTTGCTGTTACTCTTAGTTGCTGGCACTTGCACTCAAGCTTAAACCGGGCTCGGAGACGAGGGCGATCGTTACGCGAATGTAACAATTAGCGACCGGGTTCTTAGGCCTTTTAACGGAGCAACGCAGGTCAATTGCAGTGATGTCGATGCTGTCGGAAGTGTGACGATTAATAATCAGTCGGGCAAGATGGTGCGTGCAGACATGCTTCTGCGGGTTTGGCTGGCGGTGGGATGAAACCGTTGTGGTGCAGCAGCCATCGTATGATGATAAAGGCAGGGTCGTATCAGTTACGGTGATGCATGGTCAATGGGTTGTCTATGCGTCTCGCAGCGATGGTGACGTTGTAGTCTCGTACACCGGTGATGATATCGTCAACGGCAATCTTAGTCACAAGGATAAGGTCCTGTCCGTTGAGTTGAGGCAACGGTTGCCTGTAGACCATTATTTAGTGACGCAGGATATTACTATTTCAGAGCCAAACGAAGCAGGGGAGGCCGGAGAAAATCCTGTTAGGGTCCGATATTTGAACAATTTTTCTGTTCGGCGGGGAGATTGCAACGGAGACGGCAAAATCGACCCCGAAGTTAAAATGGTACCTATTGGGCGACGTCCCTAATTAACTGAAGATAAAAACCAAAAGGTGATATCTATGCTTAAGCTCAAATTATCCCTCATTGTTTTCTCATTGGCATGTTTGGCGTCCATCGAGGTTCGTGCGCAGCAGGCTGAAATAATTTCGGAGGACGGGACCGCAATTAGAAAAAGCATCGGGTTGCGGGGGGAGCCAGTCATTGAGTATTTTCAGGCTGGTAATGAGGACTTCATGCCGTCTCCTCAGGACTTCAGAAGAATCGAAATGCAGGAACTTACTAAACTGCGAGAGAGATCGAGACGAAATATCTCTATCAAATTATCAGACGCAGTTTCGATGGTTGAGTCGATGTTAAGCAGGCAAGAATTGCTTTTGAAACATGGATTCTTGCCCGAACAACTTCTGAATCTTGAATCAGCGTTGGAAACGTACGATTCAAATATCAGTTTCGTTTGTGAAAAAATGTCCGACATGGATTCGATTAAGGTAGCTAAGGTTGAGATTTTGGTTCGATTCTTCCGAGAGATCAATTCAATTTTGGAACCTCAGCAAGTTGAAAAATTCAAACGCTGGGGCGATACCGAATTTGGGCTCGCAAAAGTTCTACTGAGAACTGAGATTGGAGATGAAATTGAACTTACGGATGGTCAGCGAAATCGGATGGAGGCAGCCTGCCAGCGAATTTCGGATGAGATTATTGAGTTTGCCGCAAAGAAGAGGCAGGAAGCGCTTGCGGCAACCAAAATGGCTCTCAGCAAAGATCAACGAACAAAACTTGGCGATTTGATCTCACTGGATGAATTCGAGCGCTCATTAAATCTGACACCATTAAGCACTCTTCGCAAACAGCTAGACTTTTGGCGCAACGAATAGTCTTTTTGGGCCTCTCTAGGCGGAGAAAACGGAGTCAGGCGGCGCCGGTGAGGCCAGTCCGGTCGTAATTTTTCCTTTTCCAGTCGTCTGCGGCTGGAAGCCACAATCACGTACTTCGCCGCGCCTCAACAAAACCCAAGTTTTGGCGATTTTCCGACAAAAATGCTCCGCATGCCTTCCTGTAATTGACCTCAGTGATGCGGAAATGACGGAGCGATTTAATTCGTTCTTGAGCCACTGAATGGCTTGATCGCGAATTTTCCTGACCTTGGGGGGTAAGACGTTTTACACACATACGTCCAATGGAGACCCCCGAAAGTAAAATTCGAACAACCAAGCCCCCGAGCGGTAGGGATAACGACTGAATATGTCAGTCGAGAATCAGCTGCTTCTATGTGTCAGGGTTGAGAATGAGCTTTCTGGGTAAAAAACATGTCATTGTTTGAAAAAGACGATTGGGTCGAGCGGCTGAATTCAACAGGCGAAGTCAAGGAGCGAGCAATTTCCGAACTGAGGGAAGTGCTCATGAGCGGCTTGTCCAAGTCTTTGAGAAATCGCTATGCCAACCGGGTTCAGGCGGACGACGTCGTACAGGACGCGCTGATCCGAATCCTCGGCAAGCTCGATACCTTTGAAGGCCGCAGCAAATTCACGACCTGGGCGATGACGATTGCGGTGCGTTCAGGAATGAGCGAAATGCGACGCAGACACTTCAAGGACATATCAATAGAAAGCTTACTGGGTGATGGGATGCGATTTGAGCCTGCTGCGGTCGAAGCTTCGAATGATGATTTGGAAAAAAGTGATCTGCTGGTCAAGCTTCGTGAACTTGTGGAAACAACTTTGACTGACAAGCAACGAGACGCTGTTCATGCTTTATTGCACGGAATGCCTGTGGAGATATTTGCAGAGAAAACGGGCAGCAATCGGAACGCGGTTTACAAACTCGTGCATGACGCTCGGGTGAAACTTCGGCACGGATTTGAGCAAGCCGGATACAAGGCAGAAGACATCACAGCCGTTTTCGCCTAGGAGAGCAGCATGGCACTATCCAAAGAACAAATTCAGACACTCGTTGGCCTGATCGCCACCAGCCAGACGGACGAACTCTCCTGCGACGAGTGCTTTGGCCAAATCGGTGAATATGCCGAAAAAGCTCTCGATGGTCGTGAACTTTCAGAGGGCATGCAACTGATTCAGCGGCATCTCGAACAATGCCCCTGTTGCAGCGAGGAGTACAAGGCTTTGCTGGATGCCCTTCACGAGATTGAAGTTTGACCCGCTAATGCCGCGTTTGGCTTGTTGGTTGCCGGTTGAATTTTCCTGACACCCGACCGGTTTCTGCTTAACCAACTCGACATTAGAGGGTAAGCTGCTGCCTCCGTTAAGAAAGTCGAAGGCAAAAAGCTCATGGATCCCGTTCAACTTTTTCATAATCTGATCAACCTCGCAGCAGTCGATCAAAAGTTCACCGACGAAGAAATTGACTACCTGATTGACGTCGCTAACCGGCACAACATCCCCAGCGAAGAGTTCGAGGCTGGGCTCAAAGGGATTCGCGATGGCATCATCCAAGTCAAGCTTCCCACTGACGCTGATGATCGACAGAAGCTGATGAAGGAAATGATCAAGCTGATGGCGGCAGATGGTGAACTGAACGATCTGGAAAAGCGGTTGTGCGCAACGGCGTCTGCCAAAATGGATTTCAGCTCCGAGCAGTTTGTGGCTTTGCTCGAAGAAGTCCTTGGCGAAACGCCACTCTAACCGGGGCGGATTGCATGTTGGTTACAGCTTAAATTTGAACAGCCCGTTGACGCTGCGAAGGTAAATTGCGTTGTCGGTTATCGCGGGCGTGGACCAGACGACTTCGTTGATGGAGCCAAGCTTTCGCAGTGCGAACGTGTTGCCGAGCTTCACGGCGGCCATGGTGCCTTTTTCGTCGACAAGAAAAACTTCGTCGCCGATGACCGTCGCGCAGCCCACGATCAAACCCATTCCCTCGATGCGGGTTTTGTAAATCTCGGTTCCGTCCTTGGCCGATGTTAACTTCGCGATCGAACGGTCGACCTGAAAAACATACTCCCCGTTGGAAACCGGTGTCGACATCCCGGGACCGCTGCGGGGGACGCGCCAGGCACAGGTCTCAAACGACTGGTTGGGACGCTTTGGTTCAATGTCGCCTTCGCCCCCGACGCCCACTGCGAACAACGGCCCCTTGGACATCGGGTCGCTGCCGCCAAAATAGATGTGGTTTTGGTCTCCAAAGATGGAACAGGCCGTCGCGGTTTTTACTTTGCTTAACGACCACAGCGACTCACCGGTTGCCGGGTCATAGCTGTTGACTTCAGTGCCGCCGGAAACGATCAGTTCAGTACGCGTAGAATTTTTCCAGACAAAGGGCGTGCTCCAGGAAGTCTTGTGGCTCGGCGTCCGCTCCTTTTTCCAGACCGTCTCGCCGTCTCTGGTCGCAAGGCAGTGAATGTCAGAAGACTCCTCGGTCAAAACCTGAACGTAGATGTGACCGTCGTTGATCGCCAGCGAGCTTCCTGTGCCAAAATCGTTTCCGGTTTTGAAAGAGCCGACGTCTTTTTTCCAAAGTTCATTACCATCGTGATCGAAGCCGACCACGATTCCCGGACTGCCGAAGTAGGCGTAGACTCCGTCCTTGTCGACGGCTGGTGTTTCGGTGGCGTAAGAGTTCGACGGATGGATGCCGAACTTTGGCTGAGCCGTCACGATCGGTTTGGACCACAGAGCCTTGCCCGAATCCGCGTCCAGACAAACCAGCTTCCATTCGACGTTGTAGTCCGGTCGTTTGGTTCCCATGCCCATGCTCGCCGGATTGCGGGCCCCGTTGGCCATGTCTGCTGGCTTGGATCCGTTGGCTGTGATCGCTGTGGTCAGGAAAACTTTTCCGTTCCAGATCACCGGCTGCGACCATCCGGAACCTTCGACATCGGCTTGCCACTGCAGCGCCGCATCTTGCGACCAGCCAGGGGAGATTTCGGCAGCGGAGGCCGCGACACCCAAACCGCCTTCGCCGCGAAACTGAGGCACGTTTTGCCCGCTGGCCAGGGAGGTTGTAACCAAAGCCAATGCGAACGCGAGAGCTGGCAAAATTTGAGAAGGCATATCTGGATTCATAGTTAAAAGAAAGAGAACGGTGGCTTCGAGTTTGACCGCTGAATCGTGTTGCGGATAACGTTTCGGTAAATCATCGGGAGCCGTTTCGGCGGTCGCCGTGACAACCGTGGCTGGCGCCAAAACGGTTAATCGCACCAAAACGGTTAATCTTGCAATCGCCGGCGACGAAAGCCAAGGAACCCGACGCATCCAAGTTAGCCAATTTCACTCCACTACGTGCCCGCTAGCGACGAGAAAACACGCAGGAATCGTTGATTTTGCACAATCCGACTTTGAATCCGGTTTTTCGGGAGCTCAGGGCATACCGCGCGTGTACCCTTTGCGGTGTAAGGACCGCAGCTCATTGGGGCTGTGTATCAATTCGCCCGGATTTACAAGAGAGCGACCCACACGGTACGCGTCATCCGGGCAGGCAAGAACAAACACTCAGCGGGTTGTTGGTTCTTGAGTGGCAAGCAAACTGCTCGCTATCTGATATGGCACGGTTTTGACAAACGCTGCAAAGGCAGCCGATCTTTGAACCTTCTTGTAGTTCAAACGAGTCAATTCGACGTACCCGTCGACCCGTGTTCACCTCCTCGAACCGTGACGTTTTTGTGCGCTCAAATTGCGATCAGCCGATCCGCGATGGCACAACACAGTTATCGATTTTTGTTCGACCCCCTCACCGCTGCGAACCTCGCATCAAGCCGGTTCGAAACCCACACATGAAAGAACCAATTGAAAAGTTTTGACTCCATCGACCTGTTTGCGCCACTCAAAAAAGCACTCAAGCAACTCAAGTACGAAATTCCGACTCCCATCCAGGCTCAAACCATTCCGCCGGCAATTGACGGGATCGACATTCTTGGCTGTGCCCAAACGGGAACCGGCAAGACCGCTGCCTTCGCACTTCCGATTCTCGATTTCCTTGGCCACGAAGAACCGCCTGTAAAATCCAAGCGACCTGTATCGCTGATCCTTGCTCCGACGCGGGAGCTGGCGATTCAGATCAGCCAGAGCTTTGCCGAGTATGGCAAGCATATGCGTTTTAGCCAGGCACTGGTCTACGGCGGCGTCAGCCAGGGCAAGCAGATTGCTGCACTTAAACGAGGCGTCGATGTCCTGATCGCGACGCCGGGGCGATTGTGCGATTTGATGCAGCAGGGACACATCTCTCTGGACAGCGTTGAAATCTTTGTGCTCGACGAAGCCGATCGGATGCTCGACATGGGATTTTTGCCTGACCTGCGAAAGATCATGGCCGCGCTTCCGAAAAAGCGTCAGTCGCTATTCTTTTCTGCGACCTTGCCGCCGAAGTCCCGTCAGCTTGCCAAAGAACTGTTGTTCAACCCGGTTTCGATCAACGTCACGCCGGAATCGCCCAGCGTCGAACGGATTGAACAGAAAGTCGTTTTGCTTGAAAAAGCAAAGAAGTTCGGCTACCTGGACGAGGTTCTCTCTGGCAAGTCGGTTGACCGTACGATCGTATTCACGCGAACCAAACGCGGCGCCAATCAGGTTGCCAAAAAGCTCAACGGAGTCGGCATTCGCGCCGTCGCGATCCACGGCAACAAATCGCAAAACGCCCGAGAGCGTGCCCTGGCCGAATTTCGCCGCAAGAAAGTCACCGTTTTGGTCGCCACAGACGTCGCGGCTCGCGGGATCGACATCGATGGTGTCTCGCACGTGATCAACTACGACATGCCGGTCGAAGCCGAAAGCTACGTGCACCGCATCGGCCGCACCGGCCGAGCCGGGGCTGAAGGCATCGCGATTTCGTTATGTACGCCGACTGAGAAAGAAGAATTGCTGGCGATCGAAAAGTTCATCGAACAGCGTCTCGAATGCGACGAGCCCTTCGGTCCGATCCGGTTTGTCAACGCTCCCAAGAAAAAGCAAGGCGGCTCGCGCTCGCGCGGCGGTAGCCGCGGTCGCAACAACCGCAAAGGCCGCTCCGGTGCCAGTGCTTCGGGCAGCAAGCCGACTCGCAATTCTTCGGCAAAGCGTCGTTCGCAAAAGTCACGCCGCAAGCCGGCTGCGGCAAGGTAGCATGGCTGGTGTGGTGTTGAGTCCGGTTTCAATTGGCCGAAGCGGCTAATGGGCTCTTTGTTCTGGTCGGAGCAGATCAATGAAATTCAATCGAATCGTCGCCATCGATGACACCGGCCTGGTCGAAGAAGCCTATCGCGAACTCGGCCAGTACGCTGACGGCGACGTCGTCATTTCGAAGGACTACCCAACTTCGGATGACGAAATCGTTTCGCGAATTGGCGATGCGGAGTGCTTTTTGGTTTCGTGGAAAACCGGAGTCAGCGCCGACGTTATCAAACGCTGCCCGCAGCTCAAGTACATCGGGCTCTGTTGTAGCCTTTACGATGACGCATCATCCAACGTCGATGTGGCGTTTGCTCGAAGTCGCGGCATTGGTGTCGCCGGCGTGCGGGACTACGGCGACGAAGGACTCGTGGAGTACGTCATCAGCGAACTGATTCGTTTGTGCAAAGGAATCGGAGAACACCAGTGGAAACCCGATCCGGTAGAACTGACCGGAAGATGCCTTGGTATCGTCGGGCTCGGCGCGACTGGACGAATGTTGGCAGATCGTGCCCGGGCGTTTGGGATGCGGGTGATCTACTTCAGCCGCACACGAAAACCGCAAGCCGAACAGGCAGGCATCGAGTATCGCAGCCTTGATCAGTTGCTGGGCGAAGCGGAATTCGTTTCCTTGCACTTGCCTCGCAACACCAACCTCCTTGGCACCGACGAGTTTTCCATGTTGGGCAGCGGCAAGGTGCTGGTGAATACTTCCCTTGGCCTGGTTTTCGATCAGGCAGCTTTCACGCTTTGGATTCAAGGCCCCGGTAACTTCGCAATCATGGACGCAGACGGCACCGGCGCAGCCCGCGCCGAGTTGGCGAAGCTGGACCGGGTGATCACCACCAGCAAAGTTTCCGGTTGGACGACCGAAGCAAGACAACGACTTTCGGACAAAGTCGTGGCGAACGTCGCCCGCTTTCTGGGCGACTAATACGGGTTTGAGTCCGAGAAACCCGTGTATTTTCGGTAAAACACTGTTTCCGGTTATTTTCTTTGATTCGTTTATTTCGTTTAGGCGTACTAATATATAGTGAAGAAAACAAACGCCGAGGACGTCCCACATGCCTGCTTTATTCGAGCAAATTCCCAGCCCTGTTTCTCCCACGCCAAGTGAATCTGCGATGGCGGGTGATTCAAGTCGTCAACTTGCGTCGTTACTTAGCGGACGTGATGGTGAAGCGGTGCGGATTGCGATTGAAGAAAAACCGGGCGAAGTCATTTCCATTCCGCTGTCCGCGCTTCGATTGCTCGCGGACATTCTCACCGAAATGTCAAAAGGAAACGCGGTTACATTTATTCCAATCCATGCAGAGTTGACGACCCAACAGGCAGCTGATTTCCTGAACGTTTCACGCCCCTTTGTTGTGAAGCTCATCGAAGAGAAGAAACTTCCGTGCCGGAAAGTCGGTACGCACCGTCGTGTGCTTTTTGAGGATCTGCTTGACTTCAAACGAAAGAACAACGCCGACCGGGCCAAGACGCTTGAAGAACTTGCGAAGCAAGGCCAAGATTTAAACATGGGCTATTGAGTCTGGAGTTGCCAAACCGACTGGGCGGATGGAGTCTTCATTGAGCTATTTCACGGCACTCTACGATGCTAATGTGCTCTATCCGGCACCGCTTCGTGATTTGCTAATGCATTTGGCAATGACCGGACTCTTTCGCGCCAAGTGGTCCAATGAGATTCACGAAGAGTGGATTCGGAGTGTATTGAAGGACCGGGAGGACCTGACTCGGCAACAGCTTGAACGAACTCGTGACCTGATGAACGAGCATGTTCTCGATTGTGTGGTTGAAAGTTACGAGTCAATTATCCCTTCGCTGACGCTGCCGGACGAAAATGATCGCCATGTTCTTGCTGCTGCGATTCGGTGCAAAGCTGATGTCATTGTCACTTTCAACCTGAAAGACTTTCCGAAATCCGAGCTGGGCAAATTTGATGTCGAGCCCCAGCATCCGGACGAGTTTGTTCACAACATGTTTGACTTGAATGCGATTGCGGTAGCTGAAGCGGTGAAACGCCAACGGGCAAGTTTGAGAAATCCACCAATTGACGTCCACGAGTTTTTGGCGACTCTCGAAAATCAGGGGCTTGTCAAAACGGTCGATGAACTTAGGAAGTACGCGAACTTGATTTGAATTTGCTTTGGCAGGTAAGCCCAAGTCAGTACTCGTTTTGCGTCGTTAGGTCTGCTTTGGCGGTAGCGGGATCAGCAACGATGTGTTCTTGATGTAAGCCTGGTAATCCGGTTCATTCCCCCAGCGAGCGTCAGATCGCTGCCGCAATAACGGGATGCCGCTGATAAACGTTAGCAGGACAAATACAAACACGGGCGAGATCAACGCAAACCAGCGCCAACTTTCCAGAACCGGAATCGACATGATCGCAACGCCCGCCCAGAGCAGTATCTCGCCAAAGTAATTCGGGTGACGCGACCAGGACCACAAGCCCACGTCGATGAAGCGGCCCTTGTTGGCGGGCTCGGATCGGAATTTGGACTTTTGCTGATCGGCGATGACTTCGATGCAAAATCCGGTAGCCCAAATCGCCAACCCGATGATGCCCACGAAACCGAAGTCCACTTTCGTTTGAGCGGTGATCATTACCAATGCCGCCGCAGCGGTTAGAGCAACCCACAGTCCCTGAAGCGTCCACGTCATCAGGAATTGCCAGAAGTCATACTTCATCGTGTCGAAGCGACCGTCGCTGCCGTCGCGATGAATGCGGCGAAACAGAAACGTACCCAGTCGAATCGACCAGACGATCACCACCGCGCCCGCAATCCACGCTCGGGCGTCAAGATTTCCGCTGAGAACGATCGCGCCGATGGTGGATGAAATGAAGGTCACCGCGCCGGTGAAATCGAAATACTTTTCGGTGTGGGCAAGAAACGAAGGAATAAAGGCCAGCCAGTTCAAAACAAAGGCATACGCAATCAGCAAGGCAAATACCGGCACGCCAGCGACGGTGAGGCTTCCATGGCTACCCAGCCACGCGACGGCGGCACCTAGCAGGACGCTGATCAGCAGTCCCGAAATCCAAATGACGTTTTTGTTCGACGGGGTAGGGCGAGGTTGTTGAGTACTAGGTTGACCGTTCATTTTCGAAGTTCATGACAAGGAAGAATTTAACCCTACGCGGATGGGACCAACCGGCGTTTGGGCTTCGATGTCACAGCGACTGGCCGCAATCGGCCAAACAACTGCGCAAAAGCTGTTCGCGAAATTTGATTGCTGCCGGAAAGTCGTTCCGGAACGTCGTAGTGGGATTCGCCAGAATTCCTTCTGGTTAGTTTGAAAGAGCAGCTTGGAATTCTGGCTTACCGCACGACCGCCTATTGGGCCAGATTATTCACGAGGCGTGGGCGGCAGAATCAGTTGAGACAGTGATCGGTTACTCTGATGCAAGGAAACGATCGCTGTGGCTTTCACATACCGAACGATTCACATTTCTTGTTGAAATTCAGTTTTTCCCTTGCTCCTGTTGGCCAGACTAGAATCAACGCCCGGCGTCGTGAATAATCCGGGATTGGGCCTATTCGATACAGTACAAATTCGAACGGCCACGCAACAACAACTTCTTTCCAATCGCGACGGGCGAAGCGTCGAAGACATCGTCCAGATGGTTGGTTGCCAGAACCTTGCAGTCGTCTTTCAAATCAATCACCGCCGTGTCACCTTCGCGTGAGGAAACATAAATTCGCCCTGCGGCCACCATGGGCGAGGAATGAACGTTCTTCAGCCCCAGGCGTTTTCCCGGAAAAACAGTGTCTCCCGTTTTTGCATCCAGGCAGTTCAGAACTCCCTGGCTCCCCTTGAGAAAATAGAGCTTCCCATCAACAACGACGGGGGTCGGCACGTAGCTGGCTGATTTCCGGTGAGTCCACAACAGGTTTGATGTTTGCGTCAAATCGCCAGTTGCTCCTTCGAATTGAATCGCCTGAATCACGTTACCCTTGTATGAGTTTCCGACGAAGACCACGTTACCGTCGGCGACCGGCGAAGACGTCGGGTTGGACGACATGCCGTCGCAGTGCCAGACTTCCTGCCCGCTGAGCAAGTCATAGGCCCGCGTGGTTTTGGTGGCCGTTGTCACGATCACCGATCGGTCTCCATCTTTGACGATCAGTGGAGTCGTCCAGGCGGTGTCGGCGGCCCGGTCGATGTGCCAGAGATCTTTGCCGGTCTCGGTGTTGACGCCCGCGATGAAAGACTGGCCTTCCTCGTCCCACGGAATGACCAGAACGTTTTCCGCCAACGCTGGTGAAGCCCCTTCGCCGAATCCGGCGGCGGTTGTCATGCCAGGCAGATCCCGCTCCCAAAGTTTCTTTCCTTGAAAGTCGACCGCGTACAAACCAAGCGACCCGAAAAAGGCAAAGATCTTCTTCCCATCGGTCACCGTCGAGGCCGAAGCATAGCTGCTGGTGTGATGTCCCTTTTCGTTGGGAACCTTTTCGGCAAGGGTCGTTTCCCACAGGCTCTTTCCCGATTCAAGGTCCCAGGCTGCGACGACCAGTTCGTGAAACTCGTTTGGCTTTTTGGTTTTTTTGCTGCCTGATGCGTCGGAAGAATCGATCTTTCGACCGGTCGGGCGGGTAAAGGTCAAAATGACTTTGCCATCCCAAACGCTGGGCGTGGAATTGCCGAGCCCCGGAAGTTTGATTTTCCAGTGGACGTGTTCGTTTTCGCTCCACTGAGTCGGCGGCGTTGCGGAATCACTGGCGACGCCATTGAGCGTCGGGCCACGCCAGGCTGGCCACGATTCGGTGCCTGCATCCTGAGCCGCAGCAAGCGATGCGGTCAACGAAATCAATAAAAGAACGATCGGTGCAAACTTCATTTTTATCCCATCTGAAAATCGAATTACGGCAACGCGTGCGGTCGTGTTGGACCATGTTAACAAAACGTGCCCGGCAGTGTGAGCGCCACACGTGTTTCAGTGGCCTTTTAGCTGGCCGTTGGGAGGGGGCACTGTGCCTGAGAGAAACGCATCAACATCATCTGGTCCAAAGGCATTCGGATGTGCGTTTGATAATGTAGAAACACCTCGCAAGCCCAGAAACGGGATAGCCCTGAGCTTGCGTCGGTGAATTGTTGACGTTTTCACGATCGGCAACGGTTCGCTGCGATCGCGACTTTTACTGGCAACGTCAGTTCAGGATTTGAGTTCCATGCGTCAACGCCGCACCGGCACGCAAGGCACCGGCGATCATGATCGTTTCCGCAATTTCCTCCTGGCTGGCTCCCGCCTTTTCGGCTGCCTGTCGGTGCAGCTCAAGGCAGTAGTTGCACTGAGTTGTTAGGCCAACCGCAAGTGCGATCAGTTCTTTGTTCTTCACCGAGATCGCGCCTTCTTTCATCACGGCGCTGTTGAATTCCTGGAACTGAGCCCAGGCACCGTTAGCCGCCTGGTCGAGCTTTCCCAGCTTGTTGATGTTGTCCATTGATTGCATGTTTACGTTTCCTTATTGTTGGCAAGTTAAGACTGGTTGAGTTTTACTTCTCATTGGATAGTTGGGTAGCGCCATTGCTGTATTTTCAGTCCGCGAAAACCGCGTGGCGTCTGAATCGGCCCATTGGCACGCGCTTTCGACGCGATGGAGCCAGAAATGGGAACCCGCCGCGCCAGCAAGGGCAGGAACAGGCCGTTTCCTCGCTTGCGCGTCGGGTTTCCAATTGCGATTCACGACAATGATGCTTTCCAACTAGTTTCGCCCAGCCATCACGCCGCCGTCTACGTCCCATACCGCGCCGGTAACCCAACTGGTCTGCTCCGAAAGCAGCGTGTAGATCACAGAGGCAACGTCTTCGGCGCGTCCGACACGTCCGATCGGATGGAAGTCATTAAAACCCTGAAGCGTTTCTTCGATCTTGTCCGGTTCGATGAACGCTCCATAAATCGGAGTCACCACGACAGCCGGCGAAACTGCATTGACACGAATCTTGTGTTCCGCCAATTCCATCGCCAAATGCTGAGTCAACGAGTGAAGCCCCGCTTTGGCCATCGAGTACGCCGACGATGGCGTTGCTTTGACCGATTGGCGAGCCCACATGGAGCCAATGTTGACAATCGAACCACCGCCGTTTTTCTGCATGTTTCGAGCCACCGCCTGGGTCAGGAAAAATGTGCTGCGGTTCAAGTCGTGATACTTGTCGTAGTCCGCGCGGCTGTGGTCGAGAAAAGGAGTCGGCTTAAAATAACCGGCTGAATTCACCAGATATTTGAAATGTCTTGAATCGCCGTCAATCGTTTCTGCCAATGCGCTAACGGCCGCTTCGTCGTACAGATCGACCGAAGCGGTTTCGACTTTTCCAAGACTGCTGAGTTCTTCTTTAGCGGCGTGAAGTTTGCCTTCATCGCGGGCGACGAGCACCACGTCGGTTCCTTGAGCCAAAAGCTTGCGAGCCGTTTCTTTGCCCATTCCAGTTGAGCCGCCGATGATCATTCCTGTAGTCATGTCACTTTCCTTGCCTGCCTACTGATTGGTAGGCTATGGGGTTGAAAAAAATTTAGTTAGTCGATAGCAGCGAGACAATTCTCGCCAGTACCTCAGAAAACTGTTTTGGCCCGCGATCGCTACGTGCGATCAACAAGCCACCTTCGAGCGTCGAGAGCACAACAAGCGCCGTCGACTTGATATTCTTTTGCTTGGTCAGAGAACCATCTGCGGAACCCGTTTTGAGGATGGCTTCCAGGACGCCAATGTTGCCTTGCAGGAAATGCCGGATCTGATTCCGAACCGGTTCGTTCACGCTGGAAACTTCCGCCATCAGCATTCCGCACAGGCAGCTCTTGTCGTGTTGTCCGGACTTGAGCGTTTCCAGAAACAGGTTGCAGTAGCGTTTCAGTTTGGTCTTGCCGTTGACGTTGCTGGCAAGAATCTTCCGGGTCAAACTTTCGAATTCCGAAAGGTATTGGTCCATCAGAGATTCAATCAGGACTGCCTTGGTGGCAAAGTGGTGATGAACACTTGCCTTGCGGATGCCAACCGCTTGACTCAAATCCTGAAAGCTGAACCCATTGATTCCCCGTCTCTGGATCAAATCCTGAGCGACGTCCAGCAGTTCCTGTCGTGTGTTTCCGGTTGGCGTATTCATTACCCTACCTTTTAGTAGGTAGCGATCGAGAATGCCACCCTGTTTGAAGAAAAGTTTGCGAGAAGTGATTGCGGCGACACAAACGCCAAAGTTTTGCTGTTTTCCGCTGCATAAAGAAGTCGACGAATGTTTGCCGACACACAGATCACTTTTCCGGCTACTGCTCGTGGTGACGGTCTCGCACGGGAGTTGTCGGAGGCCGCAACCACGAACGAAAAGGATGAGCCGTTGGCCGTGAGGCCTCTGGGGACGCTGCGGCGAGTGAGAAGTCACCGCAACCCGGCCGCTTACGCGTCTGGGCTGACAGTTGCGATAAACGATTGCCGCAGGGTCCGCGATTGCCGCAGGGTCCGATTCCAGCCGTCGTAATGCGTCTCCCTTGGCCAACAGCTTCAGATCGCTCGCCAGAAACCGCGTCACAAACTCCTGTGTTTTTCACAATTCTTAAACCATCATGGGAAGAACGCCATCGGCTGGCGTCTCTTCATAAACCAGCCATGAAAACGGAAACTTCTGGAAACCTTGATGGAATCGGAACCGACTGGCCAACGAATTAGCCCGCCAGAGATTGCGGCCTTGCTCAAGCAGCATGGGCTCGGCCTCGAAGCGTACGCGGCTCAATGGTCCGTCAATCCTGAAGACTGTGTCCAAGAAGCTTTCGTGAAACTCGCCGCACAATCGCCGCAGCCTGAAAACTGCGTTGCGTGGCTGTTTCGGGTGACACGCAACCGGGCGATCAGTGCGCTGCGATCTAGAAAACGTCGCACCGAACACGAATCGTTTGCTTCATGGTTGAGTACACGGCGGGCGAGGTCGACAGATCCGGCAAACGCGTTGGCCCAAGCCGACGAGCAACAACGGATCGTGGCCATGCTGAGCAAACTTGACGAACGCGAACGGGAGATTGTCGTGATGCGAATCTGGAGCGGTCTGACCTGGTCGCAGATTGCGGAGCTGACGGATTCTTCGTCCAGTTCGGCTCAGCGAAATTACGTCGCGGCACTTGAAAAGATAAGAGTCCTCTTGGAGACATCATGTCTGACGAAACCGAATTGAACATTGAACTCACTGAAGACCTGTCGGCGATCGAGTCGACGTTGCTGGGATTGCAGGCCGGCGTCTCATCGATCGACCAGGATACGTTGATGTACCAGGCCGGCTGGGCGGCGGCGATGGCAGAATGCGATCGCGATGCGTTGCAGCGTTCTGCCACCGTCACAAATGCTCAGTCGAGATTCTGGCCAGCGATGACGATGACGTTTGCGATGACAACTGCGGCTTGTTTGATGGTGATCTTGATGCCGCCGCTGCAGACGGGTGTTGAGGTTGCGACAAATGCTGTTGATCAAACAGAAACGATTCCAGAGCCGGCCAACAATGCCGTAGCCGTTGTCGACGTTCAGAATCCAGAGATCGAATCGCCGATTCAAAAAACTGTTCCACCAAAATCCGTGCAATCATTGCGGTTTGGGTTGGCTCAATGGCTTGGCGTTCCAGTAGAGAAGATGTTGGCCAAACGAAAAGAACAGTTCGAAAAGCACCTTGCCGAAGCAATGTCACCCTCGGGCAGCGTGTTGCCAGAAAGCGATGATGATTGGGACTTCGAACCAACGGTGCCGTTGACGCCAAGGTCTCACATTTCTTTTTCGCTTTAGTCGTTGCCGAATCCTTTTGGAGTAAAACCATGACGTTCACGAAAAGTTGCCTGTTTCGATTGCCTGCCGTAACTCTGATTAGTCTCGTTTTTGCAGGATCGATTGCTGACGCTCAAATCAAAGTCACGGAGCCTGACTGGGAGGCTTCTGGTGAAAACATTGAGATCATCGAGATGACGGTTTCGCCTGCCACCGCGCCGGATCCGATCTTTACACATCGACTGACAACTTTGCCAGAAGAAACGATCGGTGGCAACGCTGCAACAACCTACATGAACTCTTTCAGCGACAGTTTTCTCCGCAGCAAATGGCGGAAAGTGGAAAAAGAGTTTGGTGACGATGTACAGTCGTGGTCAGGATACGCCACGCCTCGCGATCAGATACAGCTCGATAAATTGAAGCGGGCTTCATCGGAGTTCGATGACTTTATCCAATTCCACATTGACCGCGCAACACGGCAACGAGACTGCGACTGGGGTTTGGGATTGGAAGAGCTTAGAGGGCCGATGGTGATTGGCATAACGCTCGGCAACTTGCAGGAGACACGTTCGATCTCACGAGCGATCGCCTTGCAGACAAAGCTGGCGATCCTTGAATCGCGGTTTGATGATGCCATTGACTTGATGCGAATGAATTACCGACTGGGAGAAAATGTTGGTCGCGTCAAATTGCTTGTCGGAAACTTGGTCGCGATAGCGGAGGTCGGTATTTCCAATGGCTCAATGGTGGATTTTATTGCCGCTCCAGATTCACCAAACATGTATTGGGCGCTGACTGAGTTGCCGCGTCCGATGGTGGATCTGCGCGGTGCGTTGCGAATGGTGTGCGGTATGGCGATGCGTATTTTTCCAGAGATGGCAACCGCCGAAACAGAGAATCACAGTGTCGAAGAGTGGTCGCGAATCGTTCGAGCGATTCCAGGTGCGGCGATGGAATTGACTAGATCTCCAAAGCCGCCCGGATTGGAATTTGTTCCGGCGGCAATTGGTGTCATGTCCTACGCTCCAGCCAAACAGCGGCTCGTGGATTCGGGAATGGATGCGGCAAAGGTGGAACAGATGGCTGTCGGTCAGGTGTTGTTGATCGACGCCAGTCGGGAGTATCGTCGAATTGCCAACGTGATGGAAAAAGAGGCTTATCTGCCGTATTCGCCGAAACGGACTGAGGCGATTGAAACGTTTTTGATGGAAAGCGAACGCAGTGCGTTTGATAGTTTTGGCAAAATTATTGCAGGAATGATTTTGCCCGCGATTCAACAGGTTCGTAGTGCAGAGATGCGAACGCAGAGAGACATCGATGCTTTGCGGGTCATTGAAGCACTGCGGATGCACGCGGCTTCGACCGGAAAGTTCCCGATGAAGTTGAGCGATGTGAAAGTCGTGGAAGCTCCCGCCAATCCCGCAACGGGAAAGCCGTTCGAATATCGGCTCGATGGTGAAACGGCTGTTCTCGAACTGCCTCGAAGCGATGGTATCGTCTACTCAAAACGGTACGTGATTTCGTTGCGACAGGACTGAATCGGGATGCACGAGTGAACTTGCTTGTAGGGTTAGCCGTTTTGGCGCTAGCCACGGTTGCCGCGCCGAAAACCGTGGCTATCGCCAAAACGGCTAATTTTTTCAAACCGCGTTTTTGGCTGTAACAAAACACTGGCTACATTTTTTAGGCGAGGATACGATGAAATTTACAGTAAACCTTTTCGCAATGTTGCTTCTGCTGATTGGCGTTTCCCTGATCAAGGCGGACAGCCCGCAGGCGACCGTTAATGCGCTTGCGTCGAAAGATCTGTTGGCTGTCGCGTACGTCGACTTGAAATCAATCGAAGCCGATGCCTGCCTTGAATGGGCGGTGCAGCAGAAATTGGTGCCGGCCGACGTGGCGGCGGAAATGAGCCACATGACAGGGGTGGCTCAAGAATTCTTGCGGCAGGCAACCAAAGCCGGCGCTGATCACGTTATTGCTCTGGTAAATCAGGAAGACTTGAGTCTGAAAAGAACGCCGCCGCTGATTGTGATCTCTGTCGCAGAAGGACAGCAGGCAGAGAAGACGATCAAAAGCCTGCGTCGAATTCTGGCACTGCTGCAGATTCCTGATTTTGAAATGGAATCGTGGAACAATTCAATCCTTGGCGGAACGGCGGCTCAAATCGCGAAAGCGAAAACGCGTCCGTCGGTCGCCCGTCCGAATTTCGCAAACGCCTGGAAAAAGTTTGGCGGTCACGACGCGGGGGCGATGATCTTTGGCAGCAACGACACGCGCCGCGTTTTGCGGGAATTACTGCCGGAACTGGATTCTCCTTTCGAAAGACTTTCAGGAAAGATGATTGCCGACAATTTGATCAGCGGAGGCGTTTCGATCGACCTCCCGAAGGAACTTGCTGCAAGGATCATCATCCAAACGACGGACAAAGATTCTGCGGCAACGGTTAGCGATGCCCTGAGGCATTTGAAAGCGATGCTGACTGAAACGCAGAGTGAGTTCTCGGCAATGGTTCCAGCGATTGGCGTTGCGGCAGTATCAGCCGTTGATCCCGAAGTGGTTGGCAGCGACGTGGTTGTTGATCTTGGCCCACTGCTCAATGATAAAGTTCGACTGGCGAGCCTGTTGGAACCGGTCCGATCGGGCAGCCGAAGAACTCAGCGCCAGAATAACCTGCGGCAAACCATACTGGCGATGCTCAACTACGAATCTGCCTATGACTCATTTCCGGCGTCCGCAAACTTCGACGCCGATGGCAAGCCGCTGCTAAGTTGGCGTGTCCATATTCTGCCCTTCCTCGAAAAAAACGAGTTGTACCAACAATTCAAACTTGACGAACCGTGGAACAGTCCGCACAACATCAAACTGGTCCAGCAGATGCCCGAAACTTATGCTGATCCTGCGCGAAGTTTGGGTCACCTGAAACAGGCCGGCAAGACTCGCGTCGTTGTCCCATTCGCAGAAGGCACGATGTTTCATGGCACCGAAGGCGTGACTTTCAGGAACATTACCGACGGGTCAAGCAACACGATGGCGTTGGTAAATGTCGTTCCCGACAAAGCTGTCGTGTGGACCCAGCCGATTGACTGGAATGTCGATTTGAGCTCTCCCAAAGATGGACTATTCGATGAGGACACCAAAGAAACCCTATTTGCCCGTGCCGACGGGTCAACCGATGTTCTGTCGAAAGACATATTGGTGGAACAGCTCAAAGGCCTGTTGACCAAAGACGGCGGTGAAGTTCCGTAACGGCAACGGATTGGCGAGCCATTCGTGTTGGGCTTCAGCCCAATTGCCTCAACTCAGTTTTCAGACGCCCGATCAATGTTTCGCCTCAGTTCAACATTCAGGCAGGGGTGCCATGGCCACGCGCAGCATAGCCATGAACGGGCATCGAATCGCGTTCTTTGCCGAGACATGCTCGCGGAAGCTCAGACATGCCCCCAAAACGAGATTATTTGAAACCCGATACGAACAATCGAAGTTGCAAATAAGCAATCGAAAAACATTAACTGTCAACTGTCAGAGGCAGTGGGATTCGCCAGAAATCCCGGCTCCCAAGGGATCCCCGGTAAAATCCACGACGACACCAGTTGTTTCGCCGATGCCAATCTCGAAACCGAATTTCGCTTCAGGAAAAAGCGACTTGCTGCAACGTCCAACGGAAATACCGGACTAGTCTAAATTCCCCCGATCCATTCCAATTAACCCTTCTTCAAAATAGGGCATGTCGGAGGTTCTCGTGGCTGGCAGTATTCACAAAAAGCAGAAACAAAAGCAACGAAAGCTGCGTCAACGAAGAGCCAACCAACAGAAAAAGCTCTCCCGCGCGGCCAGCATTCAGGTTCCCGAACCGCCTGCCAAAGTCGCCCGGAAAATGGAACAAATCGAAGCGCTTCTCAAAGACGGTAACCAACGCGGCATTCTACTTCTGGAATCACTTTCCGAGAGTCATCCAAAGATCGCTGCCGTAGCACAATTTCAATTCGACATCTTTCAACAACTGGAAGACCATGAGCGCACGTGCGGTGCGGCCAAGCGGTTCCTCAAATGCGTTCCGCACAATCCTGACGCTATGATTGGCTATGCACAGGCTTCCCTGTTTTGCTTTCGCGCTTCACTTGCCCTGATTCAATACAGAAAGTTCCTTGATCGCTGGCCCAATCACGAATTTGCCAACAAGATGCGGGAGGCCGTCAAGATCTGCGAATCCGAAAGCCGAAAGCGGGTGAAAGTTGCCAACGACACTGGAGGGTTGGAACTAGCCTTTGACGAAGGGGGGCTGGAGTTTTACGCCCGCCACGAAGAATCGCTGGAGCAATTGACGGCGAACAACATTCCTGAAGCGATTGCGATCCTAGAGCAAAACATTAAACAACAGCCACAGTTCATGTCGTCACGCAACAATTTGACGATTTGCCATTTCTACAACGGAAATTTTGAAGACGCTGTCAGTAACGCACGTGAGGCTTGCGAGCTCTCTCCTGAAAATCGCTTTGCGGAAGCGAATTTGATCAAAGTTGAATTCTTGACCGGGAATCCGGAAATGGCTTACGAACTAGCCGACGCTGCGATGGCTGATCCGCCAACGGAACAGGACGCGTTTACGGCGCTGGGCGAGGCGTTGAGTTACCTAGGGCGGGACGAAGACCTGCTTGCTCTTTCGCAAACGTTGAAACAGGTCATTCCAATTGACGATGACAAAAAAGCAGAACTGCTACACTACTTCGCCTTTGCCAACTTCCGCCTGGGCGACAAGGAAAAAGCAGAACAGCAGTGGAATGAAAGCCTTGCGATTCACTCCCGTCAGCCATACGCCCTTGCGAACTTGCAAGACATCGAAAGCAACGCCGGTCATGCGGCGTGGGGTCAGCCGTTCGGAAAATGGTTGCCGTATGCTTTCGTGAGGGAGATGGCCGCTCGGTGCAAAGATGACAATGCGCCGATAACGGTTGCCCTGGCCAGTGACAATCCGGTTATTGCAAGCGTGATACCGGCGATGCTTGACCGGGGCGACCCCGAAGCGCGTGAATTCGCATTGAATTTCGCGATTGCGGATTCGACTCCACCGATGCTCGCAGCGCTGAAAGATTTCGCTTTCAGCACGCGAGGCCCCGACGCAATGCGGCACCAGGCGATGACGACCTTGAAAGAAAAGTCGATCATCGATCTGGGCCCGCATCGTTTCTTCTCCCGAGGCAACTGGACCGAAATCAAGCTATTCGGGTTCGAGATCACCAGCGAGCCCGATGTGGTTGAGCCATGGAGGAGCGAGCTGTTGGAAAAAGGTTATTGGGCGATGTACATTGGTGACCTTGCGTCCGCAGAAACAGCCTTTCAGGCGGTGCTCGATCGCGACCCGACATGCCGATCAGCACGTTTTAATCTTGCTGGCGTTTGGCAGCGTCGAGGGCAGGGTGACGAGATTGCAAGATCCGAACTGGAAGTCAGGAAAATTCACGAAGAACATCCCGACTACACGTTTGCTGCCCTCTCGGTTGCGATCTTTGAAGCCGAAAATGGGGAATTTTTGCACGCCAATGAACTGATCGCCGATTCGATGACGAAACAGAAACTGCACTTTTCCGAAGCCATGATGTTGTTTTCAACACAGGTGCAGGTGGCCTTGATGCAAGACAAACTTGAAGACGCCGAATCGTCATGGAACATGATGTGTCGGATCGCCGCCGACGACGATCCACGAGTCGCTCAACTTCGGCAAAGGATCGACATGCATCGGCTCACCAAAACAGACGGCAAAGGGCTGATCGACACCATGCGGAATTGGAAGTAACCCGTCGATCCGCTGGCCGCCGGGTAAGCATTCGCGGTTCTTCGTACGACTCACACCCTTTGCATGTTTATTCGATGAGCAGTTGCTGGCCGGGTCGCGAACCACGCTCGTTTGAATTGGCGTCGAGAACGCGAAACAAAAAACTGTACGCAACACGCCAACTTCTGCCGTCCTCGCAATCGATGGAAACCGTTTTTTGGTTAATGCGGATCACTTTGCCGAAAAGTTCCTGATTCTGGCGATCAGTGAAGCCGACGAATTCACCGACAGAAATGTCATCCCGAGTCAGTTTGTTGTCGGCGGAGCGAACATGAAATTCCGATTCATCGACATTGATCCAGCAGTAAGGAATTCGCCACTTCTCACCATCATCGCTCCTACAAATACTGGCGTAGGTGCGATTGTGCTTGAGAAAAACGCCCGCAACGTTGCGGTTCTCTTCGGCCAGGAAGTATTCGATTTCGTCGCCCGGTGACAAACGGGATTTGATCCGATCAATACGCTCAGGATCCTCAAGCATTAACGAGATCTTTCGCTCAAGGCGATACAACTGATAGGGTGAAAGGCCCTCACAAATTTCCAGCACGGTCTCAATTTCCGAAAGCTCAGGTTTGCTAATCGGCAGCGCCGGATGGTTGTTAAATTCATTTTCCATAACAGTGCGTCCGTTCGAAAGGAATGCGAATTTGCGTCGAGTAAAATTTGCAAGGCGTACTTAAACCCGGATTATTCACGACGACGGGCGTTGATTCTGCGTCTTGCCAACAGGAGCAAGGGAAAACCTGAATTTCAACAAGAAATGTGAATCATCCGGTAGATGAAAACCACAGCGATCGTTTCATCGCATCAGCGTCGCGGATCACTGTCTCAACTGAGTCTGACGCCCACGCCTCGTGAATAATCCGGGTTAAATTACAGTGGCTTGTCGCAGTGGTAATCCGGGGTAAAACTCAAGCCATCATCCAAATCAGGATATCGCGTAGCCGGATACGACTCAATGCCGACCAACGCAAGTAATTGGCATGCTCATTGATTCTCCATTCCATCCACGCTTCTGTGGCGATCGCGACACGTGAAATTCACTCAATGGCTGATTCTTCTGCGGCTGCTTTTTTTAACTCTTTGTCTCGTTCAATCAGTTCTTGTTTTGCCGCTTCTTTGAGATTCAAATCCTCGCCCTCATCACCTGGCGTGCCGTAGCCAAACTCGCTAACTCGGCCCTGATCATCGTTGCGGTCGTATCCGAAACTGTAAAGCCAATAGTCTTTGCCGCTGTCAGTTTGTTCGTACCTCAATGAAATGGTTCGATCTTTGCTTCGAAACGGATCGTACGGGACCGAAGCCAAGTAGCGCGGAACCAGGTCTTCCATCGACTGGGGGAACTGGCCGTGGTCGAGTCGATAGAGTTCAAGGGCCAACATCGCAATGACTTGTTGCCTTGTCGCCCAAACCCTCCGAACAGCGCCCATGATATTTTGCTCAAACGCTTCACGCGAATCCTGCTCATGGCACAGCACCCAAAGGCGTCCCCACCAGGCTGCATTATTCCAGTCGACTTCGTGATCCATTGTGTAGATCAGCTCGGGGTCATTGTTCGTGGAATCCAACCGCAGTAATTGCTGTAGCGCTTCTTCGGTCGCTGGACGTGACGCAAAGCCTATCGATTCAGCAGCTGAAAAATGACCAATACCTTCGACTGCGTTCGCTACCAATTCTGAAACCAGCGTCAATTTGTTGGACAGCGGTCTGCCCAGGCGAACGGTCAAAATACTGTCAGCGAGCGACTGATCGAAATTCCCATACGCAAACTCAAATCGTGCCTTTGTCGAAAGCGCACGAGCGATCGACCTGATGCTCTGGGGTTCGTTCATGTCAGCCTCAATGTCCAACTCTTGGCGCGGCCGAACTACATCGTTCTTATCGAGAATCTCACGCAGTTTGGAAAACGCATCATTGAATGCGGCAATCTCAGTTTGAAGCGTGACTTCATCGGTTGGTGGATAGCTGTCGAAAATTTGACTGGCCGCAAAACGGCTTCCAATCTGGCTCAGGCGTTCGGGAAGTGGTCGTTGTCTCGCCTCCGGGTTTGAATACCGATGCGACAATTTGATCCCAACGTCAATCAATCCCATTCCCATTAGCAACACAACGAAACCAAACAGAACACTTGCAGCACGCCCGACCAGTAGCATTATGCCTTTGTTTTGACTTGACATTCGATGAATCAACCCGGCTACCCATCCAAACACCGCTACGGCCACCAAAACCGCCCGCGCAAACAGATGCAGCTCGCTCCAGATAAAACTGGTTCCGACCATTGCCATAAAAAGTGAGCTCTTGGTTTCAGCCGGAAAGATCCAGTAGTACGCGTTGTAAATTCCGATTGTCCACAGCGGCACCGCTACAACCAACGCCCACCACCGCGAAACAGATGCCAGTCCAAACCCGGCAGCGAACGCCACTCCGGCAGCAAGCCCAAAACCAATCGACCGGGATAGCGGTTCAAGATTAGTCAGGTCAACGTTCAGCATGGCGAAAACGATCGCCAGCGCCGCGACCAGCAGCAAAAGATTGGCCAGGCTCAAATTCGATTTCAAACCTGAAAGATAATGTCTGCCGCTGCTTTCACCACCGCGCTGCTGCTCTTTTATTTCCCTTACTCGATTCCAGATCTTGAAAGCAAAAAAGGCTGTCAGGCAGTTCGCAAACTGCATCAACATCAAGTCGCCTGCTTCGATAATTCTCGGCCATGATGCCGCAGCCGCAATGATCGCAAACGAAATGAACCAGTGCCAGTTTCTTTTCGCAAGCCAAAACGCCAGCAAGCCATACAGCATCCAGATCCCAACCAACGAAAGCCAGAAGCATTCAACGCGAATCAGCTGCAGCTCCGTCGAACCAAAAAAGAGCGCCATTCGGAAAGTCTCAACAGGATGGGTTTGATTTGCAAATAATCTGCACACGTCGGTTCCTTGCAGCAATGAAAACATTGCGAGATTTCCGTTTCAAATTCGCGGTTTTCAAAAATTCTCCGCACAAGGTCACGCGGGACGTCTCCCGTTTTGTAGGATTGCACAGCTCCAACACTGGAGAGCCCGCGACGGCAACGTCGGTGTGTCGGACCGAAGCGTGCTTGGTTAGCGCCAAAAATGCCACCAGTTAGCGCCAGATATCCTGCCAGCCCGGAGGGCGAAAGATCCCTGCCGGTGGCGTCAGCCACCGGAATCATGGCAAAATGTCTCAAAGCCCGGAGGGCGACACATCCGTCTTCAATTGGAGAACCGATAACCATGGCATCGCATCAACAACTTCTCTACCACATTGTTTTCAGCACA
>CALFWR010000155.1 GCA_937928555.1 uncultured Pirellulaceae bacterium | reverse complement strand
CATGGCCCTGCAAATTGCTGGCGATCCCAGCCATGTAACGCCAAACACTGTCCCTGAAATCGTCCTCACGCAATAAGGATCGCCGCTCCTTTGTGCTGAAAACAATGTGGTAGAGAAGTTGTTGATGCGATGCCATGGTTGCCGATTCTCCATTTGATGAAGGATGTGTCGCCCTCCGGGCTTTGAAGCATTTTGCCATGATTCCGGTGGCTGACGCCACCGGCAGGGATGTGTCGCCCTCCGGGCTTTGAGACACTTTGCTATGATTCCGGTGGCTGACGCCACCGGCAGGGATCTTTCGCCCTCCGGGCTTTGAGACATTTTGCTATGATTCCGGTGGCTGACGCCACCGGCAGGGATGTGTCGCCCTCCGGGCTTTGAGGCATTTTGCAATGATTCCGGTGGCGCCACCGGCAGGGATCTTTCGCCCTCCGGGCTTTGAGGCATTTTGCTATGATTCGGGTGGCTGATGCCACCGGCAGGGATCTTTCGCCCTCCGGGCTGGCAGGAATTGTGGAGCTAACTGGCAGGAATTGTGGAGCTAACTGGCAGGAATTGTGGAGCTAACTGGCAGGAATTGTGGGGCTAACTGGCAGGAATTGTGGGGCTAACTGGCAGGAATTGTGGAGCTAACTGGCAGGAATTGTGGAGCTAACTGGCAGGAATTGTGGAGCTAACTGGCAGGAATTGTGGGGCTAACTGGCAGGAATTGTGGAGCTAACTGGCAGGAATTGTGGAGCTAACTGGCAGGAATTGTGGAGCTAACCAAGCACGCTTCGGTCCGACACACCGAAGCGAATTTACAGGACTGGCACAAACCTAAATCGAGTTTGCACCAATCGCATAAAAAAAGCCGCGAGATGGTCTCGCGGCTTTTTGGATCGGCTAGTGTGGCAGACAGGCGATGGTGGGATGTGATCACCATCGATTCTCAGGCTGTCGCGACGACAAATTAATACATGTCGTCGTGGTCGTGACCGTGGCCGCCTGATTTTTTCTCGGGCTTTTCAGCAATCAAAGCGTCGCTTGTGAGCAAAAGAACCGCCACGCTCGCGGCGTTGGACAGAGCGGTCTTGGTGACTTTGGCAGGATCGATGACGCCTGCTTTGACGAGGTCTTCGTACTTGTCGGTCAGGGCGTTGTAGCCAAAGTTGGCTTTGCCTTCGACGACTTTTTCGCACACGATGCCACCGTCCTGACCGGCATTGCTGGCGATCATGCTTAGCGGGGCGCGGCAGGCACGAGTGACGATGTTGTAACCGGTCAGCTCGTCGTCAGAGAGATCTTCGTCGGGCTTGACCGATGCTGCAGCACGAAGCATCGCGACACCGCCGCCCGGGAGGATACCGTCTTCGACTGCCGCACGAGTCGCGTGAAGGGCATCTTCGACGCGGGCTTTCTTCTCTTTCATTTCGCTTTCGGTTGCAGCACCGACGTTGACTTTGGCGACGCCACCGGCAAGCTTGGCCAGTCGCTCTTCGAGCTTTTCACGATCGTAGTCGCTTGACGTGTTTTCGATCTCGCGACGAATCTGGTCGATGCGAGCCATGCGGTCGGCTGTTTTGCCGCCACCCTGAATCACAGTCGTGTTGTCCTTGGAGATGATGACCTTTTTGGCGCGACCGAGATCAGACAGGCCAAGGCTCTCAAGCTTCATGCCGAGGGCTTCGAAGATCGGCTGACCACCGGTAAGGATCGCGATGTCTTCCATCATGGCTTTGCGGCGATCGCCGTAGCCGGGTGCTTTGACAGCACAGCAGTTGAACGAGCCACGCAGGCGGTTGATGACCAGTGTAGCGAGTGCTTCGCCGTCGACGTCTTCGGCGATGATCAACAGAGGCTTGCCTTGCTGGACGACTTTCTCAAGCAGAGGTACAAGGTCTTTGATGTTCGAGATTTTCTTTTCGAAGACCAAGATGTAGCAGTCTTCGAAGACGCACTCCATGCTGCTGGTTTCGTTGACGAAGTACGGTGAAAGATAGCCGCGATCGAACTGCATGCCTTCGACCCACTCGACTTCGGTGGAAAGGCTTTTGCCTTCGTCGACGGTGATAACGCCGTCTTTGCCGACCTTTTCCATTGCGTCGGCGAGAAGGTCACCGATTTCGGCGTCGTTGTTGGACGCGATGGAAGCCACGTTGGCCATCTCGTTTTTGTTCTTGATCTTGATCGACATCTTTGTCAGCTTTTCGCAGATGTCTGAAACAGCCGCTTCGATGCCCTGCTTCATCTGGATCGGATTGACACCTGCGGTGACTGCTTTGAGGCCCTCGTTGAAGATGGCTTCTGCCATCACGGTGGCGGTGGTGGTTCCGTCGCCGGCGACATCGCTGGTCTTGGACGCGACTTCGCGAACCATCTGGGCACCCATGTTTTCGTAGGTGTCTTCAAGTTCGATTTCTTTGGCAACGCTGACGCCGTCTTTGGTGACTGTGGGAGAACCAAAGCTCTTTTGGAGGATGACGTTGCGGCCCTTGGGGCCAAGGGTGACTTTGACGGCACGGGCGAGTTTTGAAACGCCACGGCGGATGGATTCACGGGCTTCCTGTTCGAAAGCGATCATTTTGGCCATTGTTTTATTCCTGGTCTGTTTTGTGTTTTTGTGGTTTGGAAGCGAAAGGTGGCGTTTGGCTTAGCCGAGCACTGCGAGAACGTCGTCTTCGCGCATCAGCAGCAATTCCTGGTCGCCATCGTTGATTACTTCGGGGCCGTAAGTGGTAAACAGGACGACGTCGCCCTTGCTGACCTGAAGCGGTGCGCGGGATCCGTCTTTGAGAAGCTTGCCGTCTCCGACCGCGATCACGGTGCCTCGAGAAGGCTTATCTTTGGCGGATTCGGGCAAGTAGATGCCGCCAGCGGTTGTGTCGCCTGAGGCTTCCCGTTGAACAACAATGCGATCGCCCAGCGGCTGCAATTTGGTTTTTGTTTTGCTCTTTTTGGTGGCGGTTGCCATTCTCGTGATCTCCAGTATTTGTCTGAATCCGTTTGTCGTTCTGGTGGCGGGAATCATCCTGCCAAAATTGCGTACGCGAACGTGATGAGGCTTCCCAAGCAACATCCGCGCCAAAGGAGCCTCAATTGATTTTAGCGAGCCAGATTTCTTTCAAAGCGCCTTGAAGCGTCGGGGAAAACTGGGCTTGGGAAGCAGATTGTCTACTTCCGCGACCGGTCTACCAGAGTCTTTTTTCAAAAAATGCCAATCTGTCACCGGAAAAATTCGGCTGGATTTTGCGGACTGAAGCGCCTTTTTCAGGTGAACTGCCAAACGGCGATTTTCACATTGCCGAAATACGTGCAAAATTGGTTGCCAAAGGGGTGCTGCGACGCAGAATATCACTACCTGAGGCTTCAACAGGAACCGAAAACCGGCGTACGGAATCTAAAACATGGCTATCAAAGCAACCTGCAATTCTTGCCAACAGACATTCAACGCCCGAGATGAGCTTGCCGGGAAGCGTGTGAAGTGTCCCAAGTGCAAGGCACGGATGATGATTCCGGCTGCCAAGTCAGCAGCAGCGGCACCCGCCC
Organism: uncultured Pirellulaceae bacterium; assembly: GCA_937928555.1. Classification (GTDB taxonomy): domain Bacteria; phylum Planctomycetota; class Planctomycetia; order Pirellulales; family Pirellulaceae; genus Mariniblastus. The sequence goes on along the minus strand of CALFWR010000155.1, from coordinate 32,564 downwards.
CGGTGCGTGCCCCATCGGTTGATCCGATGGAGGCCTTGCTCGAAGAAGCGAACATTGGTCCGGTCTCACGCGGGGGTCCGATCTGTCCGGACTGTGCAGAGTTCATCAGCCCCGGGGACGTGATCTGTGTGGCTTGTGGTTTCAATTTGGAAACCGGCAAAAAACTCCGTGTCAGCCGTGGCAAAGAAGACGGCGGCGGTGACACCGGGTTGAGCGATGCCGAAAAAATCATGCGGAAGGCCGAAGAGGAAATCAACGAAGTTCCGATCAATAGTGACGATCAGGATTTCGGCGATGGAGGTGACTCGTTTCTGATCGCCGGTGTGGCGGGTGCCATTCTGGCAATCGTGGTCCTGATTGGGCTGGTGATCGTGTTTTCGATGGATGAAATCTCGAAGCACTACAACTCGGGCTTCATCAGTTTTGTGGCGTCCTGCGGGATTTGGATCACGATGACGATCTGGATTACGCTGGTTGCCTTTAAGTCGAAACCGGCGCACGGAATCGGTTGTGTCCTGACAGCGGGTCTTTACTGCATCATGTTCGGGTTTATGCAGGGTAAGACTCTTCTGATGCCGACGATTATTCTGCTTGTCGCCCTCGTCGTTGGAGCGGCTTCAGGAGCTTACGTGTCGAGCGCGGGAGTCGGGCCGGTTGAATCCTCGCTACCGGTGCTGTTTGAGACTTTTCCGATTGCCTGATCTTTTCGTGTCGTCAGGCCGCGAGCAAGCCTTGACGTTTGTACGTCCGCAAACGCAAACTTGCTGGCGAATTGCTTGATTGAAGTGGACGATGGATGTCCAATTCGGGTACCCTCTACGGCTTGGGATTGCACGCGGCGAGCCAGAATTGCCGATGCTGATAAGGCCCTTGTACCCGGATTCGATAACGAGCCATCGTTCTCATGGTTAAGCCCTTCTATTCGAAAAAGATTCCAGTTTTCGACACGCTTGCGTTTCTGATATTGCTGGCGGTGGCTTTCGTCGTGGCGTTTTTGCTGCGCGGTGCCAAGATGGGTCTGGATAACGTCACCAACGATGTCGCAGATTGGCTTCCCGATCACTACGTCGAGACTCAGGATCTCAAGGAGTTTCGCAAGTACTTCTACGGCGACCAGTTCGTTGTTGTCAGCGGCGATTGGTGCAAAGAAGGCGACCCGCGGTTCAATCTGCTCAAACAGAAACTGATCGAAGAATCTCTGGACTACGAAAAAGTCCTGATCGAATCGGGACGCGACGAAGAAGTCAGGGCTCATCGCAAGGGCGACGAGTTAGGGTTGATGTTCACCGGCAGCTACCACAAGGGTTGGGGCGAGCAGCAGGAGAAATGGCTTCAGGGCAAAGACAAGCAGTGGTACTTCATCAAACGTGGTGGAGAGCTGTACCGTTGGGATGGTCAGAACAATGTCGTTGAAGGTGGGCAGCGATGGATTGAGCGTTTGCGGAACGGTCGCAACAAAGCCGAAGGCACGTACATCGATACCTTTGGCCCTCCGCCGGATTTGAATCGCGGCCGGGAGAATCCTTTTTACGCGGACCCCAAAAAGTTGTGTTGTCGTCCATTCAAGTCAGTCGTTTCTGGCGTGGAAGTCTTTGAGCAGATGGGCGGCGAAAACGGCACGCTGCGAATCAGCAAAAATGCCGAAGACGAATTGTCGGCCTTCGAAGCTCGCGTCGAAGCACACAAGCGGCTTACCGGAGCCCTGTTCGGGCTGACTCCGTCGCCAAAGTTTACCTGGACTTTTGAGTCGCTGTTGCAACACGTCGAAGATGAATCGACGTTGGGTTTGCTTCAGTCCGATGTTCGCTACCGGGATCTGTTCAACACATTCGTCAAGGAGAAAGTCAAAACGGACTTTGACGGAAGCCGGGCGAATCTCGCTGCCGCGACCCAGGACATGCGGATGCGACTCTGGTTGGAACTGTGGGTACAGTTGGGAATGGATCCACCGCCACGGCAAACCTGTCTGGTTGTAACGCTCAACGATCCCATTATTAGCGAGCTCGATCGCGTCGTGGGCCGTCCGGTTCCGGGCAAGCCACGTCGTGGTCGGATTCAGGAACTGGCGATTAGCAAGTGCGGAATCAGCATGAAGAACATCCGCATCGGCGGCCCGCCAGCGGATAACGTTGCGATCGACGAAGAGGGCACCTCGACGTTGGTGAAGCTGATCGGCTGGTCGGCGATTCTCGGTATCACGATCGCGTGGTTGAGCTTCCGCAGCGTGAGAATCACTTCGATGCTCTTTTTCGTGGGCGGAGTTTCGGCAATTGGCAGCCTTGCCATCGTCTGGTTTGCCGGCGATTCGATGGACGCAATCCTGATGTCAATGCCCTCGCTGGTTTATGTGCTGGGGCTTTCGGGGGCGGTGCATCTGGTGAATTACTATCGCGATGCCTGTCACGAACACGGAAGCGAATTGGCCGCCGAACGGGCGGTGATGCATTGCATCGGGCCCTGTTCTTTGGCGGCTGCAACGACAGCGTTGGGGCTGTTTTCGCTCGCAACGAGCCAGTTAGCGCCGATCAACAAATTCGGCTACTACTCTGGACTGGCAACGCTTGGCGCGATCATCATTCTGTTCACGTTTTTGCCCAGTGCACTGACGACGTTCAAGCCTGGCTATGAGAAAAAAGAAAAGTCGGAAGTCGAAAACGAAGCCGGCGTCATCGCTGCGGTAACGCGGTTTTGGGACCGTGTTGGCGACTGGGTGATCGGCAACTACGGCCCGGTGTTGGCCGTGGGAGTGGCTGTGCTGATCTTTGGTGCGGTGGGTATTTCCAAGGTCCAGACTCAGGTCCACTTGCTGAAGCTGTTCGACAAGAACGCCAAGATCCTCAAAGACTACCACTGGATGGAGGATAATCTTGGGCAGTTGGTTCCTGCCGAAATTGTTGTCACGGTTGATGCCGCATCCCAGCGGGAGATCTACGTCGACGCCCTGAAACGCGAAGGCGAACGGCGGCTTCGCGCGGAAATCGCGGCTGCCGAGACCGAAGAAGAGATCAAGGCTTTGGAGGAACGCGGTCCGCAATGGGAGTATGACCGTCGTGCTTACGAGCAGAAGTTGTCGATGCTGGAACGTATTGAGCTATCGGGTCGTGTTCGCACTTTTCTGGAAATGTACTTTGGTCCCGACGGCACCGGCGATGTCGGGTCGGGCATGTCGACCGATGTCTTTGTGCCGCTGTACACGCTGACGTCGCAGGAGGGCGGCATGAAGCGGGACGTGTTCAGCAATCGGCTTTATGAGAAGCGGCCTGAGATGATCTTGCAGGATTACCTCGCCCTAGTTCGCGAAATGGGAATCTCGCCCGGCGGCGTCGAAGGGGCGGAAAGTGAGATGTGGCGGATCAGTATTCGCCTGGCCGCACTGACCGACGTCGATTACGGTAAATTCATTGGTGACCTGAAGTCGGTTATCGAGCCCATCATGTCGGCTTACCGTTCGCGGGCGGATATTCTTGATGCGATTTATCGCGACGGTGATCCAGCGGAAATGGAGCAGTGTCGGATTCTGGTGCTGGGGCCCGATCCGTTGCGTAACGAGGTCGACATTGCTGCCATGCTGGAGCAAGGAAAGTCAGTTTCTGATTTGATCGACCAGACGTATGTCTTCGCGCATACCCTCAATGACCTGATGGCCAATCGCGAGATTCTGCGCAAGAAAGGATCCAAAAAGAGATTGTTTTGGCGGGACATGGACCACTATGATCCCTCCAATCCGCGGCTGACGACGAAACAGAGGAAAGCCACGATCCTGCTTCGTGAAAAACTGAAAAACGATCCAAAGTACTTCGCTGAGGAATTTGATTGCGTGATTTTGCTTCAGGATCATGAGTCGTATGATTCAGATTTTGTCCGCAAGCACGCGAAGTCCTTCATCGATTGCCGCGACCATCTTTATCTGATTGACCCGGATTCCAAAAAGCCGCTGCGTGGAATGATGACGGCCAAGGAACGCAAGGAGCAACGTGGTGAGGACATTCAGGTGTCAGCGATTTACACCGGCATTGTTCCTATCGTCTACAAAGCCCAGCGTTCGCTGCTGTGGAGTCTGATCAAGAGTATCCTGTTGGCCTTTGTGATGATTTCGGTGGTGATGATGCTGTTGCTGCGACCGCGGCGCGACGGTTTTCGCAGCGACAACCTGTTGAACTTCCGTGGCGGGATGCTTTCGATGATTCCCAACGTCTTTCCCGTGGTTGTCGTTTTCGGCGTGATGGGCATGTATGGCATGAAAGTCGATATTGGGTCGATGATGACCGCCAGTGTGGCGATGGGAATCGCGGTCGATGACACGATTCACTACCTTACCTGGTACCGGCATGCACTCGACGAAGGCCAGACGCGAAAGTCGGCGATCAAGTATGCTTACGACAAAGTCGCCACGGCGATGACCCAGACAACACTGATTGGTGGCTTGGGGCTGTACGCGTTTGCCTTCAGCACATTCATGCCGACTCAGCGGTTTGGAACGCTGATGCTTTTCCTGTTGGCGGCGGCACTGGTTGGCGACTTGATCGTTCTTCCGGCGGTCCTTGCCAGTCCTCTGGGCAAGTACTTTGGTCGTGAACTTTCAGATGAGGAAAAAGAGCAGCGACGGGCTCAGCTTCGTGTTCACACCGAAGACGCCGCAATTGATCCTTCGGCGGGTGGTGCTGCAACGGGCACATCCGGACCGATCGCCAGTCGGTTGGCACCGGAGTCTGGCTAAAGTTCCATTTTGTTGCCAGGATTTGCGAGGGTTGTACGAATGTACTGACAACCACGTTTCAATCCGTCTGTTTTGAAGTCGAATCCGCATATGGCCAAAGTCCGTTTTTCTTGCCCTCGTTGCCAGGCGGTGATGCAAACCGGCGAAGAAAAGATCGGCTTCGACATTGAATGCCCGCAGTGTGATTATCGATTCACGCTGGTGGAACCCGGCGAACGACAGCTTGAGCCAACGATTGCCCGTGAGTCGCCGGCACCGCCGACCGAACCTGCGACGGACTCTGAATCGACCCGACACCGGATCACCGAAGCCGATATCGAGCCCACGGCCAAACCGGCCGCGCCTGAGGAGGCTTTCAGGATGCCCGGCACGATTTCGCCGGTGTATCAGGGGGATGCCAACCACGGGTGGCGGTGTCGCTACTGCTCCACGCGGCAGCCTCCGATGTGGAAGTCGGAAATCTCAACGGTGGGCTGGATCGTGCTGGCGATCCTGTTGGTTACGACCTGCATTTTCTTTTGGGTGGGGTTGTTGATTCGAAACAAGTATCCTGTGTGCAGCGTTTGCAAAGTACGGTTGCCAAAGTTTGACCATTGACCCGGACACGAGCCCGCGCCTTGTGAATAATTCGGGGCGGAATCGCCCCGGACAAAACCGGTCGGAATCGTTGGCCAATCACGCCGACGGAAACTGGGTTGCACTTGTTGTCTGTTTCTCGTGTCAGGGCAGTTGGCCTGGATGCGGCTTTTTCTATCCGGGTTTATTGCAAATCGACTTTTGGGTCGTAGTCGATTTCGATCCGCTGGTTTGTCGAAGCGCTGCGGTGGGCGTCGACGACGATCTTCATTGCTCGCCAGGCATTTTCAGGGTCTTGGTTGTGTCGGACCAAGCTGGTGACACTGCGGTAGAACTGATTGAGCATCTGTTCGCCGGGAGCCCGTTCGGCTTCGAGGGACTCGTGGTGCTGGCCCGCGTCATCAAACCAGATCAGATTCGAGGGCAAATCGATGAAGGCCATGCCTTTTTCGCAGCGGATTTGCACTGAAGGAGGGCGGCGGAACGACAGTGCATCTGGCCAACGCTGCGGTATGTAGTGCCCGACGCTAAGCTGTGCCATCGGCTTCCAGCTTGCCGCCCCGTCGCTGTCGCGTACCGGTGGAAAGTCCAGGTTGACCATTTGGTAAAACTGATTGCTTTGAGGATCGTTGTTTTCAAAAATTGAACTGACGACGGAATTGGGATTGTCGCCAACGAGATAGCGGCACCAATCGACCAACTCCATCAAATTCCGCCACACGATCGGGCACATTTGGCCTTTGCGTCGTTGGTCCTGTTGGCTTTCTAGGAACAGTCGCTGGTGACAGAACAGGAGCTGCGGTTGGCCGATGCGTGTGGCGATCAGCTCTTTCATTCGTAATGTTGCCGGTGAGTAACGCCGGGGCAGTTCCGCCATGAAGGCAATTCCTGCGGCTTCGACTCGGTGGCGAATTTCTGCCGCCTGGATGGGCGTCACGTCGAGCGCCGCTGACGTGTAGACGGCTTTGCCATTGTCGCAGGCAGCAAGAATCGGTAGCGGGCCAAACCACTGCGGGGACAGGTAGAGAATGGCTTCGATGTCTTGGCGATCGACGAGATTGCGAAATCCGTGCATCGGTGTGGCGTCAAATTCTGCTGCGACTTTGCGCGCCCGCTCGAAAACTTCGCAGCAAACGGCGGTAATTTCAAAACGATCCGCCAGAGCGCGAAAGGCCGGCGCATGACGGGTCGTCCATTGGTCGCCAAGTCCCACCAGGCCAACGCGTAGCTTCATGCTTTCGGTCCGGAAAAGTTATCGGATCGTCTATCAGACCGGTTGTCTGGTTGACGCAAGGATTCGATTGGTCGCGTTAAGGATTGCTTTGATGGTTGCTTCCACGCAATCCATGGACACCGCCCTGCCCCGCCAAGTTTGGCCTTCGTGGTCGGTTTCGATGGTGACTTCGCCGTTGGCATCGCGTCCCAGGGTGGTGCTCTGGATCTGGAATTCGTTACAGTCCAGTTCGACTCCGGTGAGTTGTTGAACGGCAAGGAAGGCAGCATCAACCGGGCCCGATCCGTCGCTGATTTCAACCGTTTTCTCCTGGTCGTCGCGGGCCAGCGTCAGGCTGATTCGAGGAGTGGACTTGTAAGCCAGTTCCACCTGATAGGTGACCAGTGACCATTCGGATTCGGTGGCACCGAGGATTTCATCCTGAATGATCGCCACAATGTCGCCATCAAAGATCTCTTTCTTCTTGTCGGCAAGTTGCTTGAATTTCTCAAATACGCTTTGTAGTTGTTCGCCGGTGAGTTGAAATCCAAGCTGTTTGGCGCGGTCAGCCAACGCCGCACGGCCGCTGTGTTTTCCCAGAACCAGATCGGTCGCAGCAAAGCCAACGTCTTGGGGACGCATGATTTCGTAAGTGTCACGATTTTTCAGCATTCCGTCCTGGTGAATGCCGGCTTCGTGGGCGAACGCGTTGCGACCCACGATGGCTTTGTTTCGCTGAACGTGAAGCCCTGTGACGGCCGAGACCAGCCGACTGGCGGGAACCAGGCGATTGGACTCAATGTTGGTGTCGAAGTCATAGACGTCGTGGCGTGTTCTCATTGCCATCACGACTTCTTCCAGCGATGTGTTTCCGGCGCGTTCGCCGATTCCGTTGACCGTGCATTCGATTTGACCCGCTCCCGCCTGGACTGCGGCAAGGCTGTTTGCGACTGCCATGCCCAGGTCGTTGTGGCAGTGAACCGAGATCACGGTTTGATCGATATTGGGCACGCGATTCATCAGCGCCGAAATCACGTCGCGCATGTGGCTGGGGGTCGCATAGCCGACCGTGTCAGGAATGTTGACCGTGGTGGCTCCAGCTTTGACGACCGCTTCGACGACCTGACAAAGAAAGTCGATCTCGGTGCGTGCTGCGTCTTCGGGGGAAAATTCGATGTTGTCGCAGTAACTTTTGGCCCGCTCCACACCAGCAACGGCCCTTTTGATGATCTCTTCGGGAGTCATCTTAAGTTTGAATTCGCGATGAATCGCGCTGGTGGCAAGAAACACATGAATCCGCGGATTGGCAGATTGCTTGAGAGCTTCCCATGCCCGATCGATGTCTTTGTCGTTGGATCTTGCCAGTCCACAAATTTCGACGCCGCGATTTCCCAGAGATGTCGCGATTTCGCGGACAGCTTCGAAGTCGCCCGGGGACGCGATTGGGAACCCGGCTTCGATGACGTCAACCTTTAGGTCGATCAACGCCTGGGCAACTTCCAGCTTTTCCTGAAGGTTCATGCTGCAGCCGGGCGATTGTTCACCGTCGCGCAGCGTGGTGTCGAAAATTCGAATTGACCTTTTATTACTCATTGTGTTTTCTCTCCGATATCCAATCAACGACTCACATATGCTATCGCCGTGTGGGTATATTCAAAAGCCAGGCTCCTGGAGTTCTCTAAAATCACCTTGGAGGTACAATAGAGGACTGAAGATCGACCTGCATTGTTGGTTCGGAGAAATGATCGTGAAAAACCGGATTGTCGGAGGCATCGGAGGCATCGGAGGCATCGGAGGCCGTCGTGGATCACTGCAGGCGTGCTCTGTCCTGATAGCCGTTATTTGCGTCCTCGCGATTGCTCAACCCGCCGCTGCGCAGCAAAGCACCTGGACGGACTCGACGGGAACCTATCAGGTCGAAGCAGTTCTCGAGCGAACGATGGAAGTTGATGGAAATGTCCAGGCGGTGCTTGTTGATGGCGAGGGGCTGGAAATTCCAGTGCCCCTCTCCAAGCTTTGCGAGGCCGATCAAAAGCGCGTGGTTGCCTTTATGGAGAAAGAAAAAGCCGCTGCCGAAGCCCGGGCCAAGGCCAAGGCAATTGCCGACAAAGCAGCGAAAGACAATGTGAACGCGGCTCGAACCGATCGAGGGAACCGGAATGCGAGCGAAGTGACTTCACGACCGCTCGGTTTGCCCATTGCGGAAAAAAAAATCCAAGCGGAACCATTCGACTCTTCCAAAGCGATTCGAATTGACAAGGACATCAAAAGGGATGATAGCGGACAGCCAACAGAAAATCCTGTTTTCTTGGTCGACGTGAGTGCCGAAGGAATCCGGCTACTTCCTGACGAGCAACGGAAGCTTGCCATGATTCTGATGGATGACTCAGTCGAGGTCGTTCAGAAACGGCAGGCAGTTAGTGCGTTGGCAGAGTCTTGGCCGGTGGGGCGATCGGATGACTTGGTCGCAGTGGTGATCAACACGGCTTCGTCGCAGGACAAATCCCTTCGTCTTGGTGCGATCGACATTCTCGCGGCGCGTGACCCGGACCAAAGTTTGGCTTATATTCTCTGTCGCGTCGACGACAGGTCTTTCGAGATTCGCTCGCGGGCTTACGAGTTGCTCGAGAGTCTTGGTGATCCGCGAATCATTCCGGAGCTTTGCGAACGGCTTGACAGTCCGGACCGTCGAAAAGTTGGCCGTGTCTTGAAGTCATTCGGCAGCACTGCCTCACCTTGGGTGTTGCCGTGGCTCAAGTCAGATCGCAACAAGACGTTGTTGGATATCTGCCATCTGCTGGGCGACCTTGGTGGCGACGGAGTCGTCGAGGCGCTTCAACAAACCGCTGACGCGAGCGAGTCATTGTTGGTCAAAGCCCAGGCAGAAAGTTCCATTCGACGCATCAAAGAAAACGAATCCAAAGCAGCGGCCGGGAAGCAATAAGCCAGTTTGTCGCGATAGCTCTGGTCTATATTTGGAATGCCCCATTCGTCTAGCGGCCAAGGACGTCGGATTTTTCGATCCGAAGCGGAGGTTCGAATCCTTCATGGGGTGCTGGAACGGTGCTGTATACCGGGACAATTGAGGAAACATCGGTTTTTCCCGCTTCGGTGCTGTTCGTTGCTTGCGGGCTCTGCACCGTATTTGCACCACTTTGCACCACTATTGCACCACCCCCTGCACCACTTGCTGCATCGAAGTGCCCATCGGTCACTTGAAGGTAGTGGCGCTTGGCAACGGCGACGCTGTTTCCAATCCATGCCGTCACCACCTGAATCGGGAAACGGTCGGCCAGCTCGGTCTCGCGCGATGATCGGAGATTCTGCCACGGCTTGCACCACGGAGTTAAACCAGCTCTTTTGATAGTTCGGATCAGCCGGCTTCGGATGTTCCGGTTTGCATCGCGGTAGCTGGGAATGACGTACTCTGCGCCGTCCGACGCTTCATCCCACCACCATGCCTCAAGGTGCGGTCTCAGTTCTTCAAATATTGGAATGATGCGAGTCCGCTTGCGCTTCGTGTCCGTAATCTCGATGCGGGAAGTTTCCCAGTTCACGTGTCCCCACTTGAGCCCCACGATTTCACTGGGAACGCGAAGTCCACCATACCGGGCCAACGCGATCAGCAGCTTGAATTCGTTGTCGGTAGCCTCACTGATGACCTTTTCGATGGTCTTGGCGTCCACGAATACCTGCCGATCCGTATTGGATTCATCGCCGATGCGAATATCCGCAAAAGGATTGTCCGTGATGATCTTCAACCGTACGGCTTTGGCGAATACCTGCCGCGTTCGTTTCGTGATCTTGTTGGCGTGAGCCCGCGAATACCGGTCGGTCATGTCCGCGAAGAACCGGTCAGCCTGTTCAGGCGACACATCCCGAAGCGCGGTTTCAGCGCCGAAAGCTTCAATCACTTTGGTGACCGTGTTTCGACGGTTCCTTCTGCTGTTATCTACGATGCGCGTATCCGAAGCCCAATCATCGAAAAACTGCTTCACGGTTCGTCTGTCGCGGTGAGGGATCAGTCCAGCTTCAGCCAGTTTCTCGTGGAATTCATCTGTTATCTCGTTGAGCCAACCCCGTGTCCGGGGATCCGGCTTGTCGGCAATACGTTTGCATGCTTCCAGTTCTCGCACGTGGGAAAGAACAGTATCAGCGTTTCGCTTGCTGATTTCCCCAAGTCGGATTGACTTGCGGTTTCCATCGATCTCAAACCAGACGCGGGCCAGACGCTTGCCACCGCGTTTCTCAAAACTTACGCTTGCCATCGGTAATCAACTCCTTGTTAGTTGGTTATCACGGTCGTCAGTCTTGCCGGACTGGCGACCACCTTTTGAATCATACTCTATTCGGTCGGCAGCACCGAAGATTGACTTTTGTTCTTCAAATTGAGCCCTGACAGCTTCAATGGCTTCACGGTCGGCATCATCGCGGCGGAGTCCACCGTCATGCTCCATGATCGCGGCGCGTTCGGCGATGTGTTCTGCAACATCTTCGGGCGTCCAATCTGGCGGCAAACAAATTGCCCAGCGTCCACAGGCTCCACAAACGCGATTAACGTATCCGCCGGAAACAAGCAGGCCGATCAGATCAGCATCGCACTGCTCGCACTGGCCAACATTGGCGACGGTTTCGCCAGACAACAGTTGAATCAATTCCGGTTTCCATTGTTTCACCAATGGAAGCAATTCATCGACGGCATCATCGGGGCCGTCTAGGATCAGTTTTCCCGCTTCAACGAGCATCGAAACGCTACTTGCTGACGCGATGGTTTGAATGTCTGAAAGGGTCATACTGTCACCCTCTTGGTTTTCATTTTTCGCGTGTCAGCACTGTCAGCGTCAGCACAACTACTGTTTTCCTCGGGTTTGGGTGGGGTTGTGCTGACGCTGACACCCGCAAGCACAAATTTTCGGGATGGCCGCCCACCCTTGCCGGTTGTCGGAACATTTTGCCAATTCCCATAACCCGCTGACTCGAGAGCGTTGAGTCGTTCGGTGGCTTGATCCGCTGTCTTGATCATGCGTTTACCTGACACCAATTCGCGGGCCGTGATCGATCCGCCTTTCGCCTTGATCCAATCAGCAAGCTCGCGATGAGGCCGGGATGACGACTCGGTGGCCATAATGGCGTAGATACGTTCAGCTTCGGCCATGTGCCAATCGGCGATCGTTATGGCGGCCCGCATTGTGTCAGCATCGACTCGATCAATCTGGCATTCCCCGGTCGCGCATCGAACACAATGTAGGATCAGGCCAACCCGAAGCGGTATCTCCTCGATCTTAGCGCTGGCGGCAGCAAGACTGCCATCACGGTCTACGTGATCGAGGTTGTGGCGATTGTACCAGTCGCGATACAAGCGTTTGGCGTGCGCATCCATCCCGATGTATTTTGGGCAATAGTGCCCACTGTCGGTCGTGTCATGGTCGAGCTCGATCAGCTTTCGAATCAGCGAAGCGTAGGCTTCACCAGTGGACGTGCTGACGGTGGTGTCGCTCCACTTTTTTGATCTTCGCGGTGGCCACGCCATTAGAAAACGCGCTGCCATCCCGCTGGCCTGATGCTCGGCGGTGACGACGTGCGACCATAGCCCCGGCTGTATCGCGCCGGTGATCGCGACAAACGGGCGATAGACTTTGATGGGCCGGATGACGCCACGGCTGTTGCGATTGCCTTTGCGGTCTACGCTTATGGCCTCAGCAGAGTAGATGCTAATCCACTGTTGCGCATCACCACCGCCTTTGTCGTGCCGGTTGAACGAGCCAAACCAGCCCGCTAGTTCGTCGGTTGGCACCAGCAAACCACGCGGGTTGTCTTGCAGGATCTCGACTAGCCCCGCTAACGTCGTGTCCTTCACGATGTACCGGATTGGATGCGGCGGCTCTGGCGCTGCCGGGCGTTCGCCTTGGTGTTTCTTACGCCATTGCTTCAATTCGTCTTGATATTGTTCGTCAGCTTCGGCGTGTTCGGCATCGAGCCGATCAAACAACGTACAAGCATCGTGTTCGATGTCTTCAAGCGGTCGCTTTGCTAATTTCATCGCGGGCGTCTTTACGCTGCCTGATTCGGCAATGAACAACGTCCACAGCATCGCGGGGACGTGCCAGCCGTCTTTGGCGGTTAGGTGCCGCGCGTTCCCAATTGCCGCCCCAACAGTGGACAGCATTGGCAGAACTATCAACACGGGATCGCATTGCCGAGCCTCAGCGCCTTCTATGGCCAACGATCGTAAAGGCTCGGGCAACGTGTCGATCGGCCACGGTTGATATTCTGGCGGTCGCTCAGGCGGTTGCAGAGTCAGACCATGCTCGGGGTCGATGTGTGTGATATGATGTGGATGTGTCATGCGGTGGCCTCCGTGCTACGTGATGTGATGCGTGTGATACTCTCCGCAATGGTCTTGGTCAGGTCTTTGCGGTTTTTCTTTGCCCATGCTCGGGCGTCAGTTGCATCAGTCGGTGGCACCACAGCGTCGATGCGGATCAGTGGGATAGCTCCACTGTCGATGATGGAGCCAGCCACGCTGGCGAACCCCGATAGACCCGCATCATCCCGATCAGGGACCAGCACTATCGCAGCCGGTCGCAGTCGGCGGATCAGGTCGATGATGTAGCAGGTGCCGGATCGACATGATGGCAGACCGACCACAGACAGATAGCCACAGTCGGCCAATGCGGTCGTGTCGGTCGGGCCCTCCGCGATCAGCAGATATCGCGATGACAGATGCGGGCCGTAGATCAGACCACTACCATCGCTACCGTTGTCGGCTCGCTTAGCGCCATGACTGGCGCGGGTGCGGATGCCGACGATGCGGCCATGCCCATCGCATAGCGGCCATGTGTATACACTGCGTGATGGACACCAGCCGATCGCCATCCGATCGACGGTAGTGCTGGCGATGCCCAACGCGCATGCTACGTGATCGCGTCCACCGGCGGTCAGGCTGCGCCGATATCGCTCGTGGCGTGCGGCCCAGTCGATCGTCGGTTGTGGTGATGATCGACGTACTACGCGCCGCGGTGGTGGTGTCCAGTCATCCCGGATTCGATGGAGCCATCCGGCATCACCGACACGATGATCGGACTCGATGCGCTGACAGATCGCAGCCGGTCCATCGGCGGCCACCAAACACCAGTCGGGGCGCTCGCAGATCGGACACGGTCTACGTCGTGATACTCTGGTCATGCTCACTGGACCACCTCCCCAGCAAGCTCGGCCAGATACGCGTCTAGGTCGATGACTCTCACCAGCGTCTTGCGGCCGATTTTGATTTTTTGGATTTCCCCGGCGGTCAGCAGATCGTCTAGCAGTCGGGTGGATATGCTCAGGTACGCGGCGGCCTCGACGCGGGATAGTGCCCCAGCAGGGGCGGTAGATGTGTCTCTCATGGTTTCGTACTCCATCAGTGTGATGCCCGGTGCCGACATGGCGGTGGGCTGATGGAGTCACGATACGGGACGATTTCGAGCGCAAATTATTTCATGTAATTCGCGCTCCAAACAAAGGGTAGAAGCACCTGATACGCTGGCGAAGAACAGCGAAGTTTTTTTGAAAATCTCGAGCGCGAATTAGGCGACTCTGGAATTCGCGCTCCAAAATCAGCGGCGGCGGTGCCGATCCAAAGCGTTTTTAATCCGTTTCGCTACCGCTTCGTGATCGTCTGGATCTTTCAACCCCTCGGTGAGGAAGTCCATGTCAGAATACTTATCGAGCCATGCAGCGGCGGTTGCCACGCGGTCGTCCCTTCCGATCTTGGGGTAGGCGTCGGACCTCCATCGCTCAGCAACCAGCTTGTCGTTCGCTATTTTGTCGGCAGTTGGCTTTCGCCCCGGTTTTTTTGGTTTGCGGTTCTTCGGCTTGGACGGCTCCACTTTATCTTCAACGGAAACATTTTGCTCAGTCGCGGCGTCAAGCTTGATCCAGACATTCAAACAATCCAGTGCGTACTGGGAAGCCGATACGATGTCGTCGATCTTTGAGTGCCACTGCGGAACCGGCCTTGGAATTTGATGAGGCGTTGAAAGTGGCGTTGTTCCATCAGCCAATGTAAATTCAGCGAATGACTTCGGTATTTTTTCAATCGAATCAAGTTCGATGGTAACCCCATTCCAGAAAACCATTTTTTTCGCGGTCAACGGGGAGTTGCTTGCATGCCATGCTAACTCGAAAACAAAATCGACCCAAACACCATGAAAGTTGTCGGTATAACGCGGTTCAATTTCCTGCCACATTTTCCACAGTCCGTGCTTCCGAAGCTTTGGTAGATCACTCCAGACCTGCTTCCCAAGGTCTTTGGCGATGTGCCAAAAATCATCCTCAATACGTTGACGTTCTTCATAGTTAATCGGATTGGTTTGACTGTCAGTGATGATGAAATTTTGAGCGCTTGCGTTAGCCAAAACTTCTAGCTCTTTCGATTCGCCTCCCGCATAATGAAAAGTAGACTTGGTGGGCGTGTGGATGTCGGATCGCCAGCCAATGATTCCGGAAAACAAAGCTCCGGGATTCTTTCCAACGAGTAGCTGCTCAGGGGCTTCGGGGATCTTCTCACCTGTCTCGACTGTGTGAACAAGTGCAGCTTGAATTCGTAAGTTTTGCTTTTTAAGCCCCTGAAGTTGGTCTTCAAAGCGGTTCAACGCTTTTTCCCGCAAGGCTCTGTCTTCGACAGCCATCAAATATCATCCTTATCGCTCAGAACGGGTGCCGAACGGGCTACTGGCGGATGATGGCCAGCAACCGGTTCAACGCGCGGGGATCAATCCGCTGCCCGATACGTGATTCGCCCAACCGTCGCCGGGCTTTCCTCATTTTATGTCTCGGCGTCGTGAACAATCAATGCTGGATCAAGCCCCAATTCTTTGGCAATGGCCACAACGTCGAATTGCTGCGATGGCGTCCCAGCGTCAACGATCTTGTGTTCGTCCCGTTGGTTTTGAGACTCTGCCGATAGAAGCCCTTGGGCCGCTGCGATGCGTTCTCTGGCGCTTGAGGAAGGATCTTTCAAGACTTCCATTAGTTGGGCGACAATCTCGGCTTTGAGTCCATCACCGATCGGCCAGCGTCGTTTGATTGCTCTGGCGTTCATTCGTGTTTCGTGCATCCGTGTAAATGACATGGCAGACGGGCCCCCTACCCCAAAGGGCTTACGAGTACGATCAGTTTGTGCGCCGCGGGTGTTCGCCCAGCGGTCTTAATTCGGTATCAAACCAGCGAAGTACCTTTTGTTTCCCTACCGGCCTGAAAAGCCTGTTTCGTCTGCCACCATCTGCCATCGAAATGGACGGGCAACCCTACATCTTACGTGTCGCTCAAAACTTTCCCGGTTTGCGCCGGACTCTGTGTGCGGGGTTCAGCGGCCTTTTTTACCTCTCTTGGGGACGCTACCGCCTCAGAGGAACCTAGACGATTTTATCACCTCCGCAGAAAATGGCATCCACTGCAACCATTCTGATGTGTCATGTGTCACTCAGATTTTTTGCCCCCCAGCTAGAAAAAAGCCTTCGATACGGGCTACGCCCACCAATAGGCCCCCTCGATCGAACTGAAGAAAAAATGGCGCATATGAAGACTTCAATCCTGACCGTTCTTGCTTGCGTTATCGGATTTTCTGGATGTGGAGAGACGGAGCGACAAGCCAAACAACTAGAGACCATTGAGAAGGTCGAGAAGGTTGGCGAACAGCCCACCAAAGAGCTGGAGGAAGCGCAGCCGACTGCAAGCGTGTTGCCACCGACAACCACTACGCATGTCATCCATGGTGAAAACATCGTTCAGACGTTCTACGGGAAAGTCGTTGGCGTCACTGATGGCGATACGATCAAGGTATTGGTCACCAATGGCGACAGCAACGAAGAGCGCCGGGTTAGATTGGCCGCGATTGATGCTCCCAAGAAAAGAAGCGGGCAAGCATACGCCGAAAAATCAAGAGAAGCCCTGGCGGCCATGGTTTTCAATCGCGATATCTGCGTATTCCAAATAGACGTTGATCGATGGGGACGCATCATTGGATTCGTCTACGTGTTGGGTGAGGATGTTGGGGATGCCATGGTCCGAGCCGGGCTGGCGTGGGAATTCGACCGGTACTCAAAATCGGAAACACTAGGCTTGCTAGAGCAGCAGGCCCGCGCGTCGAAGGTTGGCTTGTGGGCCGACCCTGATCCGATTCCACCTTGGGAATTTAGAAAGAAGAACTAGGGAACCAATGAAAATCAAGAGCATGTCAGTTCAAGGAATTCAGGCATTTTGTGACAAATGCGAATTCGAAGGTTTTGGATTACTCAACCTATTCATTGGTCAAAATGGCATCGGCAAAACAAATGCAATGCAACTTCTTTCCACATTGCCAAAACAGAAGCTCGATTACAGAGACGTCCAAAACCGGGAGTCTCGAGACTTCAAGATGGAGCGTTTTCTGAGAGTCGAATTTGAGCAGCCAGACAAGTCATTCGAATACTCTGCTGTCGATTTTGAAAGTGTCGACAGCAGTTACCCTGACGAACTTCTGATGGTGGACTATTCCATAACGGACCCGACAGAACAACTTGTCCAGCTTGAGTATTGCGATCAAGTCCTTTTGCAGTTTGTAGTCAGCTATGTTCTGAAGGATCAATACCGATTTGACGACGGAAGTTTCAAGCGGGAACGTGATCAATTCACCTACTACGATTGGACTAATGACACAAACACGCTGCCCTCCTCAGCCTTCTCATTGATAAAGCTGTTCCTCGGGCTTTTCTCCAATCCGGGGAGCGAGGTGGTTTTTTTTGACGAACCAGAACGGCACCTAGAACCGAAATCAATTCGCCGGCTGTTTGACGTCTTGGTCTGGTTGATTAGCACTGCGAATCAGAATAGCTGCTGTTTTACGAAGGAGATCTGCTGCAAGAAGATTGACGGGTTCTTTTCCAATCAGTTGAAATCATGCGGCTTTCAGAAGCGACCGAACGAGGCAATGTCCTTCAATCAATTTTTTATCGCTTCTCATTCCAGCGTCTTCATAAACTGCTTTCTGTCGTTACAGCCTGATGCGGCGATTTACAGGTTTTATGAAAAAGACGTGGAGCACACTGAGTTTCAATACGACGACGGGCAGCTTGTCCACAAGCGACAGCCTACTTTTCGACTCACGACAAGGGTCGAACAGGTGTGGGATGGCGGCCACTCTTTGTTGGACGAACTTGGAGCATTGGGTGCTGACCTATTGCAATGCAACGGAATAATCTGGGTGGAGGGACCGTCGGACGCCCTCTATATCCAAAAATGGCTTGAGATGTACGCGGTTGAAAAAGGACTTCCGATATTCAGGCGGCACCACGATTTTGCCTTTCAAATGACGGCGGGCGGATGCCTACGCTATTACTTTTTCAGTGCGAAGGTATCGGTAGAAGAATCAGTTGAGAAGCTGTTCTCGATGCTGCGCGTTAGCCGAAATGCATTCTTGGTGATGGACAGCGATGCGTTTCGGAATGAGCAGGACGAAGTTGACAGCTACGCGACTTTTGAGGACGCAAAAGATGCAATGTTGCTGGAACAAGAGAAACATGCAAAGCAGGGATTCAAGTATGGATTTTGGTTCAGAAAAGGGGATACAGACTCTCGAACCATAGAGTCATACATGGACGATGCCAGCCTTAAGATAACCCTAAAAAATAAGATGGAACAAGCAAGAAGACGTATTCACTCTTGGGGTGGAGACAAAAAGCTCTCTGAATTCAATCACGGTTTGGAATGTGAGGTCAAGAAGATCTACGAATGCATTAAGTCTTGGCAATAGGCAATACGGGCAGGTGCGTTTGATGGGGTTCGTCCACTCGTTGCGCATGAAAGGCAATCGGCTTGGTCTGCAGGAAACGAACCTAGGGCTTCCCGGAAGGGAATTGGAGCGTTTCGAGTTCTTCAATCAGTCGTCGCTGTTCGTCCTCGGGCAGTTGACGAAACAGGCTTAGAAGACGCCTTTCGAGCTCTGTTTTGACGGTCTCTGCACCACCCCCTGCACCACCAAAACCAGAAACGTCTTTTTTCCCTTGGGAATCTTGGGTTGGTTCGAATCCTTCATGGGGTGCTTTTGCACTTTTTCCAGCACACAATAACCTCCCATCAAAAAAAGGGCCGCAGCAAATGAATGCTGCGGCCCTTTGTGGTTGTCTGGCTTATTCTAGCGGAACAGCTGTCCCAATCCGAATGTGAAGAACGTTGCGGAGGCAAAGTTCAGGAGTTCTTCCTGTGGTTTGAATCGTAGCAACAATGTGTCGCCGGCTTTGACCAGCAGCCGTTGCTGCGGATCGTTGATGGCGTCATTGAGGTCGATGCGAATCGCCAGTTGGCGGTCGCCAGGAATTCGGCGAAGAACGATCAGTTCCGTTGGCTGCGTTTGCTGGACCGCTCCGCCAAGAAGGCCCGTTTGTCGACCTGTTCCGATTCCGGTTCCTCCCAGCGAGATCGCGGACAGGACGTCCAGATCGTAGTCACGTGGAAGAGGGAATTCGCCGGCCTGTAGCAGGCCGCCAGTGTAGTAAACGTCCGTTTCGCGAGAGTCGACGTAGACAATGTCGCCATCGAGAAGAATGATGTCTTCTTCGCGGAAGTTCGGAATTTCACCGGGGCTCAGTCGCAGAGGAATTCGCAGTGTGTTGGTTTCATCGGGAACCGTTGGAACCACGCCAAACGGGAACTCGTCAGGACGATTGGTTCGGTAGAACTCGGCCAACTGAGCGTCACGCTGTGCGGTCGCGAGGCGGTTTCCGCGTAGCAAGCGGACTTCCGGTTTCGCGTTCAAACCCGGGATACCACCTGTTTGCGAGAGAGCCGTAAAGACGTCGTTCTCACCGGCAGGCAGGTTCAGAACAAAGCCGCGACTCGAAAGGTCACTTCGGTCAGTAACAGCAGCACCACGGGCTTGTCCCTGGAACTGCGAACCTCGTGAGGCCAACGAGTTATCCTGGCGAACAATAAACACACGCTTGGTTCGTTTGCGGAACAGTGTGACGATGATTCGACCTTTTTCGATCAGAATCGGATTGCCACCCTGACGGTAAGCACGAGTGATCAGTGCTTCGGCTTGCTGAACCGTCAGGCCGCGTACTGGAATCGGTGGTACCAATGGCAGCGACAGCGTGCCGTCTTCGCGGACAGGGATCGGAAAACCGATCGCCGGCGGAAGGTCACTGTTGGGATCGGGGAATTGGACCGGAGGTGCCGAATTGAATTCGCCAAGAACGCCTTCAATGAACACTCCGAGCACGTCGTCGGCGTCGAGCGTATAGAACTCGGGTTTGTCCTGGCGAAGGCGGGCAAAGTCAATCGCTACCTTGTTGGCTTGCGGTTCGGCGAGGAATTGTCGCGGGACCCTCTCAGCCGGGATGGTATCGATTGGCGAAAATAACGCCGTGCATCCGGTAAAGGAAAGGCTGGCGAGCAAGGTCATCATGACAAGCATGCGTGTTCCGTTGCTGCAAAGGGCGGATTCGGTTTGGCGATTCACCATTTTGAACTCCTTGGCGGCCGCACGTGCGGCCTCGTGAGAATTTGAATTCGTTGTAGGGTCGAAGTTTCGTGTCATCGCGTCTGTGATCCAGAAGTGGACTGTTGACGTGCAGTTCGGCTTGAGTAGTAAAGTGGTGCCGACGTTTCTGCTTCGGTGACTGTTGCAGAGGGATCGATTTTGTTTCCGCGAATGATTGGCGGAAGCAATGCTCGAGCCGACGTGTCCATCTTCTGGCCGCGGTAGGTCGGCGGAAGTTCTGTGCCGTGCGAAACCGGTTGGATCGACTGAACAGCAGGGATGGCTTGCGTTTCAATCTGTGGCTTGCCACGACGGATGATCGGTGGAGTAAACGAGTTGCTCGACGCGATCAAAGCTGTCCCGGGTTCCAGTGGAGCCTGCGGTCTGGCAACCCGGCGATTTCTATGGGCAGTGATAATCGGAGGGGCACTGGAAGCCGATGGCTGTGGCGAGGTTGAGGGTTTGGTGCTCGAACCGGTTGCCGGTGCGGGAGTCCGAACAGGCTGGGGAGCAGTTTCTGTTGCTTTCCTGACCGGTTGCAGCGGAACAGGCGGTGCATTGCGAGTTGCGTTCTGTGCTGACAGCGGAAGCGTCGATTGGGCAACACGTGGCGTTGACGGTGTCAGCCTCGAAGCGCCATTCCTAGCAACTGAAACAGGCTGACTGGTGCCAAAGACACGTTCGCTCATCTTCGGCAGAACCGACGTCGCTTTAACGGACTTCGGCAGAGGCCCGAGTCGTTTGGCGGTTGCAGTTGGTGGGATCAGGTTCGCGTTCGGTTTGGTGACCGGTACGTCAGCGGGAAGCTTGTTCGGTGCTTTCTGCTGGGAGATGGCCCGGTCGATCATGTTCGAGGTGCGAACTTCGTGGTACTTGCCGACTCGCTCTTCACGAGCAGCAGCAACACCAGCGGGGTAACCGTCGAACCATGCGTCGATGCAGTTGGAGCCTTCGGCACACTGGTACTCGAATCCGCGGTACTCGTCCGGTGGAAGAGCCGGAACAAATCCGTCGCCGCCGTTGCAAACGTCCGAATAGCCCGCACAAAAACCATTTTCAAAATGGCTTTCGAACTGACGGTTGCAGTTTGCGAAACGGAGGTTGTAGGCACGACGAGCCCAAACCTGATCACGGTACGAGATCGCGAGCTCATCGATAATGCCAAGTCGCCGAATGGGCTGGCTGCATCCGGTATAAGTCAGAGAGGTGATGGCAACTGCCAACATCAAACTGCTCAGGATTCGCCTGTTGTAGACTTCGCTTGTCATGGTTTTCCCCTGAAGTTGTCAGAAACACTGCGGCAAGGCAGATGGGGCACTACCCCAGCGTTCCAATGACTCAATCGCCATTTAAGCTGTAGGGAATTTAGCGAAGATTGTGGCTGTTCCGTTTTTCCGGCAAAAAAGGAATGAAACGGAATTGCAGATTGCAAGGTCACGTGTTTGAGTCGCGAAACGCTAGCGAAAAACCGCGATCTTATGGCGGTTTTTGATGCGAAGGGGCGTTGCCGTATTGAGGTTCGTCACCGCTGGCGATCGCGCATCTCCCACCAACTAGCCATCGGGGCACGATCGATTTTATTGGGCCCAGCGTTCAGCGGTAACGAGCTTAGCTGGCGACTTTGCCGTTGACCAGGCGAATGATCTGATCGGAATCGCGTGCCATCCCGGCGTCGTGAGTCACCATCACGATGGTCAGGTTCTTTTCCCGACGCAGAAGCTGCAAAGTATTCATGACTTCGGAGCCGTTTTCTTCGTCGAGGTTACCGGTCGGTTCATCTGCCAGCAGAACCCGCGGATTGGAGATCAGGGCTCGAGCAATCGCTGTTCGTTGCATCTCGCCACCGGAAAGCTCCGACGGCTTGTGCGTTAAACGGTGGCCCAGCCCGACGAGTTCCAGAATCTCTGTCGCCGTTTGGCGATATTTGCGTCGATTGCCCAGATAGCGAAAGACTCCATCCTGAACCATGCGTGGCACCAGCACATTTTCCAGGGTCGTGAGCTCGGGAAGCAGATGATAGAACTGAAAAATCAGCCCAAATTCTTGGTTGCGTAACGTCTCTTTTTTTCTGGCTGGCAAATTGTCGATTCGCTGGTCGTTGTAGTGAATTTCGCCATCGTCTGGCGCATCAAGGGTGGCCAGCAGGTGCAGTAATGTGCTTTTGCCGGACCCGCTCTGACCGACGATAGTGGTGAAGCGGGCTTCTTCGATTTCGATGTCCACCCCTTTAAGGACAGGGACTTCGAGTTTGCCCTTGTGGTAGCTTTTCTTCAGTCCATGCGTTGCCATCGCGGTCTTGCGGACGACGCTCAGCGGCGGTCGGCTGGCATCGGACTGGGCATTGGACTGGGCATTGGAAGCCGCTTGTTGTGCGGCCATCGAGAATTTACTCATAGCGAAGTGCCTCTACAGGATGAAGTCTGGCAGCGCGGAGTGCTGGCAAAACGGAAGCCATAACGGCGATCGCGATCGCACCCAAGGCAACACCGACGACCATGAGTGGACTGACGATCGTGGGAATTTCAGAGAAGTAATAGATCGTGGGGTCAAAGATCTCCCTGCCGGTGATCGTTTGCACGAACGCGGCGATCTGGTTGATGTAGCTGACAAAGAGCAGCCCCAGCAGGATCCCGGCGCCCGTTCCTACCGCCCCCAGGCAAACACCGTAGCCCAAAAAGATCGACATCACGCCGTGACTGGGCGCCCCAAGGGCTTTGAGGATGCCAATGTCCCGCGTTTTCTCAACGACAATCATAAAGAAAGTCGCAAGGATTCCGAATCCGGCAACGGCGATGATCAGGAACAGCAGAATGTTAAGAATCGTCAGTTCCATGTTGACAGCACTTAGCAGCGGTCGCTGTGTGTCCTGCCAGGTTCTGATTTCGCAGAAGTATTTTTCGTGAGGAAACCGTGCCATCAACTGGTCGCGGCACGCGTTCAGGTCGGCCCCTTCCGCAAGCTTGATCTGGATTGTGGAAACCGAACCCTGCTGCGTCATCGGGTCGATCATTCCACGTGTTCTTTGTAATTCGGACAGCGGCATAAAAGCAAACTGCGAGTCGTACTCGTGCATGTTGCTGGAATAAAAGTCCACCAGAGTGCAAACGTCGCTAACGGGTTTGGGCTGATCGCCAACCGTTGTCAGCATGATCTGAACGTCGTCGCCAGGCCGAATCAGAAAGTGCTCTTTGCCCTCGTAGTCTTTCCTTGTGACGATGGCTTTGCCCAAGATAATGCCGGTGTATTGGTCCTTCATGGGGTCAAACATGTCTTCGGGATTGATTTTGGCTCGCAGGTGAGCGTGCGGATCGTGCCCGTCGAGTTTGAAGTCATCGTTTTCGATCGAACCTCTGTTTTTCATGGCTTGTTCGATGTCGCCGGCTTTGCGAGTGGGCAGTGGGACCAACTGAAAACCGCCATCGGTCAACTGAACATCTTTGTCAGTTTCAGCTGGCGGTGCGGTTGTTTCCTGAAGGTAGCTGGTTTGGGCAATTTCGGTAGACGACTGTGGGAATTGGCTCTGCAGTTGGACAGCCCGGTTGGATTGTTCCTGGTAGAGCCTTTCGAGTTCCCGTTTGTGCGATTCTTTTTGGCGACGGTAAGCCCAACCGCTAATGCCCATCGTGTCGGGATAGCCCGATTCTTCGAGGTCGAAGCTGAACTGCTGTCGTTTTCGCTCGTGTTGCAGATAGGGATTAAAATCAGTGACTTTGCCGAAGGTTTTGTCGTCGATTCCCACCAGCATGATCTGCTGCGTCAAGGTGCGGTCGGCGAATTTGTATGCCAGCAGTGCCGGGGTTCGCACGACGCAGGTGACTTCTTCGACGTCATCCTTGAGCAATTCGCGGATGATTTCCACGTTGTAATCGGGATAGTTGATTTCGCTCAGCAGGGATGCGGACATCTCGATGTCAGAAAGCGCGCCGTGCAGGCGCGTTTTCATCTCGTCGACGAATCCCGACATGACGCTGTTGACCACGATAAGCGTTGCAACGCCCAGCGTTACGCTGATGATCGAAGCCAAGGCAATGAATCGTGTACGCAGGTAGCGCCACGAAAGAAGAAATTTGTACATTTGCCATCCTTGGCATTTTCTGGGGGAACCGGTGGATGGTAGCAAAGTCAGCCGCAATGGCCAAAGGCAAAGTAGTAGGCACACTCCGTGTGCCGTCAAGCGCGGTATCTCGTCAAGCGCGGTATCCCGTCGAACTCGCTGTGGTTTACGACGGCACACGGAGTGTGCCTACTACTATGTGCTAGCTCTATTCGCCGCGCAGTAACGGAAACAGGATGATGTCGCGGATCGAGCTACTATTGGTCAGCAGCATCACCAGGCGATCGATGCCGATTCCCAAACCGCCCGCCGGCGGCATGCCGTTGCGGAGGGCGCGGACAAAGTCATGATCCATTTTGGCCATCGAGTCCTCTTCGGCCATGCCTTCAAGTTGAGTCTCGAACAATTGCTGCTGCAAGTCCGGATCGTTCAGTTCGGTGTAGGCATTGGCCAACTCCATCCCGTGGATGAACAACTCAAATCGCTCGGCGACCTCGGGATTGTCACGCTTTCGTTTGGTCAGCGGACAAATGCTCGCCGGATAGTCGATCACAAAAACCGGCCCGCTCAGCGCGTCTTCGACTTTCTCCTCAAAGACTTCGCTCTTGATCACGTCCGGGTGTTTGCCTGCGGTGTCAAAGCCAATCTCTTCAGCGAGTGCTTTGACCGCGTCGGCATCGGTTGGGTCAACGCCAGTGTGGGTCTGGAACAGTTCGTCGTAAGTCTTCCGCTCGAACGGCGGAGTAAAGTCAATTTGTTTGTCGCCCCATGGCACGACGAAACCGCAGCCGATAGCCTGAATCGCATTCTGAATTACCGCTTCGGTCAGATCCATCATCGAGTGATAATCGCCGAACGCCTGGTAGACCTCCAGCATGGTGAACTCGGGATTGTGTTTGGGCGAAATGCCTTCGTTGCGATACACGCGACCAAGCTCAAAAACGCGTTCCATCCCGCCGACCATCAATCGCTTGAGGTGCAGTTCGAGCGCGATCCGCATCACCAGGGGCATGTCGAGCGCGTTGTGGTGCGTATTGAACGGACGGGCGGCAGCGCCACCGGCAATCGTGTGCAGCGTCGGGCCTTCGATTTCGACAAAGTGCTTTTCGAAAAGCGTGTTGCGAATCGAAGCCACGATCTTTGAGCGATTCATGAATCGTTCGCGGACGCCGTCGTTGTAAGCCAGGTCCACGTAGCGGCGGCGCTGTCGAATCTCCGGATCGGTCAAGCCCGAGTGTTTGTCTGGCGGCGGGTCGAGCGTCTTTGTGAGGAACGTTAGCTTTGACGCGAAAATCGAAAGCTCGCCCGTTTTGGTGCGGCGCAGCTCGCCGTCGATTCCGATCAAATCACCAAGGTCCAGACACTTGACCAGTTCCCATGCTTCTTCGCCCAGCAGTTTTTGGTTCACGAAAATTTGGACCCGGCCTGTCCAGTCTTCCAGATCGATGAACTGAGTCTTGCCGCTTTTGCGGTAAAGCATGATGCGGCCGGCGACACGAACGGTGGGTCCGGAAAGTTTTCCCTTGCCCTGCTCTTTAAGCCAGTCGGCAAGCGTCCCGTCTGCGATTTTGTCGGCCGGAAGTTCGACTTCGTTGCCGTCCTCGCTCGCAAACCGGATCTCGTTGGCGCGTGCGCGAACGTCTGCGATCATTTGCCTGTCGTCGAAGCGGTGGCCCCAGGGGTCCAAGCCAAGGGCTTCGATTTGAGCGAGTTTCGCGCGGCGGGCCTCTTCAGGGCTCATGCCGCCGCCGCTGTTTTCCTGTTCGTCCATGGAAGTTCGTTTCTGTATGGTTTTGTAAGAGAAAAGTTTCCCAAAAAAATCGGCGAAGACAATAGGAGGGTTGCGATTGCTCGCGACCCGGTTGGCCGTGAGCCGTTGGCCGTGAGGCCTCGGGTGGGAGGACGGTTCGCGAGAACGGTAAAGCAACAGCCTGCTTGTACGTTGATAAAGCTGTTGCGCGACCTCAGGGAGCGTTGGGAAAGATTCGTGGTTTGCATGATTCAGGCCTGTTGGCGATCGTTAGGCGTATGGTGATTCAGACCTGCGGCCTCACGGCCAGTCGGCTCACTTTTGCGATCGAGATCGGTGAACTCAAGTTCCTACTGCCCGAAGCGGGCAATGATTCGATTCGCGATTCCGGGGATGATTCGATCAAGCCAAACGAGTGTGCGGCCGCCGAATGTCAGAATGATCTCATGGCGGCGCTTCTCCATTGCGCGAATGGTTCGAGCCGCGACAGCCTCAGGCGACATCGCGCCGCCTTTCTTCCAGTCTTTCTGCGCTGAATCCTCAATTGCCGAATTAAAGAACTCGCTGTCGGTTGTGCTGGGACTGACCAGCAACAGTTCGACGCCATTGCCGGCCAGTTCAGCGCGGATCGCGTCGCTGAAACCGTGGATCGCAAACTTGCTCGCGCAGTACTCGCTTTTCAGCGGAACGGCGCGATGGCCAAGGACGCTGCTAAGGTTGACGATCAACGAATCATCGCCAACCTTGAGCAGCGGCAGGCTTTCGCGAATGAAATCGGCAACCGCGAAAAAGTTGACTTCGAAGACTTGACGAAGCCGATCGTGGGACGCGGTATCAAACCGACCCATCGCTCCGATGCCAGCGTTGTTGATCAGGATGTCGAGTCCGCCAAAGTGATCGTGGGCTGCGGCAAGCAGCTTTTTGCGGACCGTCACATCGGTAACGTCCCCTGCGACGGCGATGCATTCGCGGCGGGCCTTGCCAAATCCGTCTACCATGCTGTCAAGGATTTCGCCGCGTCTTGCGTTGATGACCAAGCGACAATTTTCGGCAGCGAGCGCGTTGGCCAATGCCAGGCCGATGCCGCTGGTAGCGCCCGTGATGATGACGCGTTTGTTTTTAAGAACGCGTTTCAATCCTGAGTTGCCTCAGTCGGGTCCGCCACCGATTCGATTTCTGTGGGCGGAATAACGGGGTCCACCAGGGGATTGTCAGATTCGGTTTCGGACACAGAATCGAATTCCGTTGCCGTTTGCGATTCGGCCGCAATCTCTTGGTCAGTTTTCCAGCCCGCCGCGTTGTGCGGTGTAATGATTGCGTCGTCGTAGTCGATCCGGCCAAGGTACTTTTGTGGGATCCGGCAATGGACCAGAATTGCGTCTTCGCGATACTGCGTCGATTTAATGTCGCCTTTGGCGGCAAGGTAAGCCAACAATCTGCCGTTGCTGACCGACATTTCGATGTCCACATTCTGAAACGAGCGGCTCAGTGCGTCTCCCACGACGGTGTGTAGTTTGTCAAAGCCAT
Source organism: uncultured Pirellulaceae bacterium (assembly GCA_937928555.1). GTDB lineage: Bacteria > Planctomycetota > Planctomycetia > Pirellulales > Pirellulaceae > Mariniblastus. The sequence continues at coordinate 5,226 of CALFWR010000155.1, read as the reverse complement.
CACCCGTTTTGGCGCTGACCGCGACGGCGTTGGAGTAACGTTCCAGCAACGAGTTGTAGTGCGGAAGTTCTCGAGCCTGGTCGATCTTGTTCAGCACCAGCAGGGTATCTTTTTCTTCCACACCGATCTCGCGAAGCACGTCGTAGACCGAAATGATCTGATCGATGACCTTGGGGTTGCTCGCGTCGGCAACGTGCAGCAGCAGGTCGGCTTGGCGGGTTTCTTCCAGAGTGGCTTTGAAGCTGGCGATCAGGCTGTGCGGCAAATCGCGAATAAACCCGACGGTGTCGGAAAGCAAAATCGGTCCCCACTGGGGAAGCTGCCAGCGCCGAGTCCGCGTGTCGAGCGTCGCGAAAAGTTTGTCCGCTGCGAGGACTTCCGCGTTGGTCAGCGCGTTCATCAAAGTACTCTTGCCCGCGTTGGTGTAGCCCACCAAAGACACCGTCATTGTGCCGCGGCGCGAGTTCACCTGACGTTCTTTTCGTTTCTCGACTTTGTGAAGCTCGTCTTTGAGATCGTGAATTCGCTTTTCGACCAAACGGCGGTCGGTTTCGAGTTGCTTTTCACCCGGGCCACGCATGCCCACGCCCATCTTCAGTCGCGAAAGGTGCGTCCACATTCGCTTCAGTCGCGGCAGGGCGTATTCCAACTGAGCCAGTTCAACCGCCAAGCGGGCTTCATGGGTCCGGGCGTGGGTGGCAAAAATGTCCAAGATGACTTCGGTCCGGTCCAGGACTTTGACCTTCAGTTCGTTTTCAAGATTGCGATTCTGAGCCGGAGACAGGTTGTTGTCGAACAGCACCACATCGGCGGCATGGAATTCGACCAGTTCCTTCAGTTCGGCGACCTTGCCTTTGCCGATGTACGTCGTGGTGTCGGGTTTCTCGCGGCGCTGGATCATCGAACCCATCACGATCGCTCCGGCTGTTTCCGCCAGGCCATGGATCTCTTCGACGGGATCAAGTTCGACCGGATCGTCAGGGAATTGCACACGCACAACGACGGCGACTTCTTCGCTAACCTGTTCTTTTTTCTTGCGATCTTGCACGGCGGTGACGGGTTGGGCTGGTGGTCGCGGACTTCGGCAAGAGTGGCCGGGCCGCGTTGAGGTTCACGCTTGAACTGACATTCTATGATGAACTTCCGTCCTGCGACGGTTTCGATTCCTGTGGCTCGGACGGTTGTGGGCTTTCTTTTGTCGCTTCGGGGTCGTTCTTGCGGATTTTACCGGTTGGCGTCATCACCACGTAAACTTTAGTGTTCATCGGCGGGATTTTTTCGGTCAACGTGCCGTAAAGCAAACCCTGCTCGGCGTCGTCTGTGCTCGCGATGGCGATGTCAATCATGGCGTAAGGCGAATTGGTGACGTTGATGAATTCTCCGGAATCGCCGTAGTAGAGATTTTCTTTTGAGTGACGATCCTGATAGATCTCGCTGCCGCCAAAAACAAACTCGGACTGCATGGGCTTGTCCGTGTCGACGTTGCGGATCATCTCCTGAGCGCGGCGCTTCTGAAGCTTGCCTTCTTCGGACCACCAAACTTCGATTTCCAGAATCGGACCGGTGACCGGAATGTACTTGCCCACCCAAACCATCGGCTTGCCCGGGTTGACGCCCATCGCCAAAAACGCAGCGTGGGCTTCGGAAGACAACGCATGCGTGGACACAATCGACTCGTGGTCTTTGGTTTCCGTAGGACAGGCGAACATTTCCAAGAGGCCCTCGCGAAGGCAGATCGAGCCGCGGACGATGACGCTTTTGGTTTTTGTGTCGGCCCAGATGTGGTTGGTCTCACTGAGCCTTTTCCATGAAGAAGGAATCGTGATCGATTGCTCTTCGAACGCTTCGGCCTCGCGTTTCATTTGATCGGCAATGTTGGTGCTGGCCCGGGTGGATGTTTCTGGTCCCTGAAGCACCGGTCGTTGGGTCTGTGTTTGGGGCTTTTCCAGATTCCCTGCCGGGGGATTGCCCGGAGTCTTTGCTTCGTCCTGGGGCGTCGCGCCGTCGGCCGCAGTGGCGACTGCGGGTCCGCTATCGCAGCCCAATGCAAAGATCAGGCCAACAAGGCAAACAGAAAAAAGCAGCACACGGACAAACATGTCGAACCCCGGAAAAAGTAACTTCCTTTTAAGGATAGAATCGCACCGCAAAAAGAAGTAGCCCATGATCGCTTACCGGCCAGGCATTGTCTGAAAAAAGACACAAAATGGACGGGTGAATTTACGTTTTGGCGGTGCTATGATGCCAGACCGCAATCCTCAAGACAGACGGCATGATCGAACGAGATCCAGAAAATCCAGTAGCCCGCCCGACCCCCGGACCCGATTCCGCTAGCGCCCCGGTCTCTATAAAGCCCGATCCATCCGCAGCCAGGAAGCAACCTGTGCATGACGCGTGGGCCGATTCAATCAGTGACAAGTGGCCGCGTATTGTCAAAAAAGTCGGGTCGCTTTCGCAGGCGGCCGCTTCACAGAAATTCGTGTCGCGGAAAAAGATGATCCCGCGTCTGACGATGGGTTTGCCGCTACAGCTTGCCGTGGACTCAGAACCGCTGATCAAGTTTCTCGAAGCATCGCCCAAGTCCAAATCGGCTCGGGCTGAATCGATCGAAGGAATCGCGTCATTGTCCGAATCGGTTGCGGCGACCTTTCTCGATGCCAGCCCGACAGAGCTTGGCGTCGAAGTTCCTGGTGTGGCAAAGGCCAGGTTGCTCGGTGGCTTTTCGGCGATTCTTGTCGCCAACCAGATTCGCCGCGTGGTCAAGCATGGAACCGATCAGCAGTTCGAACGGATCTACCGGTCGCTCGATGTGCTGGGGCGAATCCGTTACGAAGACGATGGTGGTGAAAACGTTTTGCTCAATCAGTGGCTTTCAGCAGAAGTGCCATTGATGTTGGGCCTGCGACTGCCGGAAGTCAAACACTTTCGCAAGCTTGCCAAACTTGGTGCCGCGAACCTGTCGCAGAACCTCAAAATGCATCTGGATGCTGACGGTTGGCCGGCAAGAAACTGCCTAGAACTTTTCCCGACTCTTGTCGCGTCATGGATGCGTTCGCTCAGTGCCATCCAACAGTTGGGTTTGAAGCTCGACAAAACCGCCAGCTCACAAGCCGCATGGCTGGCGGAGCAATTCGTCAGACTGTTGGGGCCGGGAAAACTGCCGCTGTTTGGCGGTGAAACTTACGGCAAGGTCGATGAGAAATTCACCCTGGATTTGCTCAACACGATCGACGATCCCGATGGCTGGGCCGCAGCACGGGAAGCAAAAGTTGTCCCGGCTGGCAGGTCAAAGACCAAGCCCGCAGCAGACCTGAACGATCCCTGCTGTGTCTCGGAATGGGCGTCGTCCGCAATCCTAAAAAGCTCTTGGAAGTCCGCCAGCCCTTTCCTTGCGGTGGACTTTGGGCAGCCCAATTCGCGATTTGAAATCGGTGCGAAGAATCTGCTGATTTCCGGACAGTCCAAAATCTCAGTGCGTGACGACAACCAGGAAGTCATCCTTGATCCGGCTGGCTTTGACGTGACTTGCGAGATCCACGACGACAAAGTCAGCTATCTGGAACTGGAAATGACGGCCTCGGGTTTGAAGTTTTACCGGCAACTGTTGCTTGGCCGCAAAGACAAATTTTTGCTAGTCGCTGACGGCGTTCACAAATCCGGCAGCGGCGAAATCGAGTGGTCGCTGGATCTGCCGCTGGCACCCGGCGTCAACATCGTCCCTGAAAACGGGACTCGGGAAATGTACCTGAACTGCGGTGGAATTCAGTCGCTGGTGCTACCGTTGGCACTGCCCGAATGGACCAACCAGCGAGGCCAGGGCAAGCTTGTTGAACGCGTTGAAGATGGGCGGACGTTTTTGTCAGCGACGGCGTCGGCAACGCTTCGCGAACACGGCGGCGGGCTTTACTTTCCGATGTTCTTCGACCTGAGCCCCAAACGAAGTCGGCTGAAGCGAACGTGGCGTCGGTTGACCGTTGCCGAATCGCTCAAGATCGTCCGCCCGGAAACCGCCGGGGCGTTTCGCGTCCAGGTTGACCGCGATCAATGGGTGTTCTATCGGGCGCTCGGAAGCGTCGGTAATCGGACCTTTCTCGGGCAGAACTTTGCCGGAGATTTCTTCGCCGGTCGATTCAAAGCCAACGGGGAAGTCGACGAGTTGGTACAGGTTCAGTAAGGTAGGCGATTTCACATCGTCATCGCAGCTTACGAGTTTGCCGATCCAATGAGCATGCAAGAATCTTTCAGCAGAAACCTGGCCGAAGTCCGCGGTCGCATTGCTGATGCGGCGGTCAAAAGCGGCCGCAGTGCCGAAGACGTGACTTTGGTTGCGGTCACTAAGTACGTCGACGCTGCGGTAACGGCTCAACTGGTCGCCGCGGGCGCGAAAGTCCTCGGCGAGAACCGCCCGCAGGTGCTTGAAGAAAAAGCCAACGCAATGTCGGACCTTGACGTCCAATGGCACATGATCGGGAACTTGCAGCGAAACAAAGTCAAAAAGACGTTGCAGTTTGCGTCGATGGTTCATTCACTGGATCGCGAATCGTTGATCGATGCCGTTTCCCGTCACGCCGCCGAGGATGGCAAGGTCGTTGATTGCCTGATCGAAGTCAACGTCTCTGGCGAAGAATCCAAGCATGGTTTTGCGCCTGATCAGGTTGGTGCGGCGATCGAAAAAGTCTCGCGGCTTTCGTCGATTCGGCTTTGTGGATTGATGTGCATGGCCGGTTTGGCGGGCGACGCTGACGATGCTCGCCGCGAGTTCGCATTGTTGCGGGACTTGCGCGACAAACACGCCGCCGACGCGCCAGAGAACGTGCAGCTCAAACAGCTATCGATGGGCATGAGCGGCGATTTCGAAGCTGCCATCGAAGAGGGCGCCACAATCGTCCGTGTTGGGTCGCTGCTGTTCCGCGACGTGCTGTAAAGGGCATCGGTTTCTCGAAAGTAGGCCGGACCAAGGACGCGGAATTGCCGGAGCGGCGCAAACGGGGTGTTCCGGTTTGAACCATTTCAGCGTTGGCAAGATTCTCGGTCACGTCCGACGTTCCGGCATCGGCCTGTTTGCTTGATCCGGCCTACGCAACCTCGCAACATCAAGCCCAACCGACTGAAACAGTGCGCAGTAAGTAGGCCGGACCAAGGACGCGGAATTGCCGGAGCGGCGCAAACGGGGTGTTCCGGTTTGAACCATTTCAGCGTTGGCAAGATTCTCGGCCACGTCCGACG
>CALFWR010000154.1 GCA_937928555.1 uncultured Pirellulaceae bacterium | reverse complement strand
ACTTGAATCAAGCGTCCCTGAAATGACACCGGTCACAGGGTCAATTGTCAGTCCCGGCGGCAAACCGGTGGCATTGAAGTTCAAAGGATCGCCATCGGTATCTGCAAATGCCGTTGAAACATCAACTGAAACAGCTTCGCTGTCCAAATCAGCTTGATCTGGAATCGGAGAATTCACCACAGGAGCGTCATTGACGCCATCCACAACGATCGTGACAGTGGCGACATCGGTCGCTCCATCAGCATCAGTGATGGTGTACTCGAACGTATCCGAACCGAAGAAATCCGCATCGGGCGTGTAAGTAAACGTTCCATCGCTGTTGAATACAACCGAACCATTGCTCGGGCTTGTGTTCTGCGTAAAGGAAACCGAATCCCCATCGGGATCGCTGTCGTTGCCGCCAACCGAACCTGACACCGGTGTGTCTTCGTCAGTTGAGAAACCATCGTCAGTTGCAACGGGTCCGGGATTGTCAACGGTCCATGTGAAAGTTTGACTGACAGACTGACCTTGATCATCGATGGCAGACACGGTGACAGAATAGACGCCGCCTGGCGCACCCTGGGAGGCGCTTTGGTCAAGCGTGCCTGAGATCTCACCTGTGTTTGGATCGATGGAAAGTCCATCTGGAAGTCCGGCCGCTGAATAAGTCAGCGTGTCGCCATCGGGATCACTGAAAAATGCCGACACGTCAAGCGGAGTTACGTTGTCGGAATCGGTGTCGGCTTGGGGCGGGATCGTGCCACCGATGACAGGAGCATCGTTCGAACCGTTGATGGTGATGGTCAATGTGGCCGAAGAAGTCCCGCCTTCACCGTCGCTGATTGCGTAGCTGAAAGTTTCCGTGAGGGTCTCGCCGACATCCAGAGCCGAAACATCGGCGTTCGAATTGTCCAGAGAGTAAGTGTAAGTTCCGTCGCTTGCGATCACGATGTCGCCGTAAGTTCCACTAACGGAAACTCCGACTGCCGCATTGCTGCCATTGACCTGACTGACCGAAAGCGTATCGCCATCAGGATCGGTGTCGACTCCACTGCCGTCGTTGTCGCTCAGGACATTGCCGTTTGCGGTCAGGACCGTGTCTTCGGTGACGCTATTGATATTGTCGGTTGCTCTTGGCGCGGGATTGGAGATGTTCCATGTAAACGTTTGAACCGTCGTTCCGCCGCCACCATCGTTGGCAGTGATCTGAACTGTGTAAGGCCCTCCGGTAGACGCGCTTGGGTCGGGTGTTCCGGAAATGATCCCGGTGTTGGGATCGAGAGTGAGTCCCGGTGGCAGCGTTCCACCGTCGCTGAAGGTCAACGTTTGGCTGCTGTTGACATCGTCGAAAAAGCCGGAGATGTCGAGGGCGGTGATGGCGACATCATCAACGTCATTTTGAGTCGGAATGGTGCCAACATTGGTCGGGGCGTCGTTGGTTCCGGTAACGGTAACGGTGACAGTGGCGGTGTCGGCCAGGCCTGTTGGGTCAAAGACCGTGTAATCAATCGTTGTGGTGGCCGTTTCGCCCGGCTCGAGAATATCGAAGTCGCCGTTGGGATCAAAAGAGTACGTGCCATCGGAATTGATCGTAAACAGGCCACCTCCTGACCCGGCCACGGGAGTGCCGAGGTTCGATGCAAGCCCATCGACAAGTTGCACGCTCAGGTTGTCACCGTCAGGATCACTGTCGGCACCGTTTCCGTTGTTCGTGGTAACGATGTTGCCGCTGAGGGCCGTGCTTTCGTCGGTTGTGAAGTTGTCGTCGGTGGCGTCGGGCTGCGTAAAGCTGAGCGGCGTCGCAGAAAAGTTGGCTGTGGAAAGTCCATAGCCAGTGTTGGCGTTTCTTGCGGTGAAGAAGAGGCTAAGTGATTCTTGGGCAGCGAACGTGGCCCGAACCCATCTTTCTTCGTCAGCACCGCCGCCAGAATCGGTGCGGTTGGTGAAGGTCGTCGTTCCGTCGCCATTATCCTGAACTTCCAGTGAGGAGGGTGGATTCGACGAAAGTTGATAGCTTTGCACCTGATCTGAAATGACAGTGACCGCTTCGCTACCCGATCCGGCGACACTGGCCGGCTCAAAGTCAATATCCTGGAAGGTGAAGTCACCGACAACCGAAAGTGGATTTCCAGTGGCCCCGTCAAAAAACTCGACAACGATGTGGGCGGTGTGTCCTTCGAAACCCGGAGCGTTTCCGCCAACGTTGCGTGCAAGCAGGATGGGGCCATCGTCAAAGTTGGAAAACGTGACCGGAAGCTGATCGGCGGTGCCGGTTGTTACGTTTCCATTTTCATCAAATGTATCGACGAGTGTCAGTTGGAGGTCGATGGTGATCGCGCCACCGTTAGCGGTTGCAGCATTGGTATAGAGTCGGCTGGAGTTTCCGGGCTGGCCCTCAGGGACGACTGCGACTTCGTCGAGGTTGCCAAACGGTTGGTCACCTACGATAAATCCGTTGTCTGTTTCCAAAAGCGTGCCGGCAAAGCTGGTCGCGGCAAGCGACCTAGTTTGAATCTGGCCCACCTGTTTTTCAAGAACCCAGTCACCCCCTGCCGCGGCGCTGCCGGTCAGGTTGTCCGATGCCGCCACGTCAGCGCCGGTAAGGACGCTCAGCGTTTCGATGAAATGCTCGCCTGCTTCGTTGCCTGCAAGGTTGCATCCGTAAAACAATAGGTCCGCATCTGAAGTCAACGCGTCAGACCATTGTGCGATTTCTCCGGCGTAACCGGCGAGCGTGTCTGCATTGAGTCGCGACGATCCCAGTTGCAGGCTTCCCTCGCTGCCGTGGGAAACAATGTGGATCGCAGAGTAAGGGCTTTCGGCAGCCCCGAGGATCGAAGAGATCTGCTCAATCCCGTCCGTTTCAGCATCCAGCAGGCGGACTTCGAAACTTTGGTCCGGGTTGGACTCCAGCAGGTCAGCGACAATTTGGTCCGCATCTTCGACGTTGGTATCGACAAGAATAAGCTGCCTTGGGGATTGCTCTGTCGAATCGGCAGCAGTTTCCACCTGCATCTCCTGATTCATCAAAGGCGCTTCAACGTTTTCTGGTTGAATCAGAAAGCCACCGTCAGGGACAGCATCAAACAGGACGCGGTCTTCGAGTTGTTCCATCAAGCTGTAGAAGTTTTGTCGGTTGGTCATTTTGGGCAGAATTGGTTAGGTAGGGAAAGGACACCAAAAAAGTAAGTCATCAATAGGGCTCAAGCCGCTGATATTGGTATCGGAGCTCTCTGAGAAGGCTTCAAGGTTGCCGGTTTTGTCGATTGAGAGGTTTACAAAGAATGGGAAATTCTCGTCATTCATGCGGGTTCACGGGACTGTAACCCTGGCATCGATAAATCAAAGTACAACTTGCCGGGTGTCGATACGCCTTTAACGGTTACCCGTGTTACTCCGCCCTTATTGGTCAGCGGCTTCGCTGCACCCCCAACCAAGCGTATTGAAAATCATGATTTACACGACCAAGTTGTGCTCGTTCCTGATCGCCGTGGCCTTGTTGCCAACATGGAACTGTCTCTCTGCAATGCAGCAACAGGGAAATTTTGTTGCCATCGAGCAGATTCTAAATAACGTGCAACAGAAGCAGACCTACGCAAACAAGACCATCCAGATTCCGTGGTGGCAGAATCATACCTCTCAATCGCTCAACTCCCAGGCGGCACGCATTGAGGTCGGTGTCAACGAATTGCTTCGACTGGCGATTGCCAATTCAGCCAAAGTCAGTGTTGCCCGGCACGTGCCGATGATCCGTCAAACAGCCGTCAACGAAGCGGTCTCCAACTTCGACTGGACTCGTTTCCTGGACACGATGTGGACGGATTCAAGCGAGCCCATCGGAAGCTCACTTACCGTCGGATCAACCTCGGGCGAAGACCGTTTTCGGGATCACAATTGGACGTTTGAGGCAGGTGCCCGGCGTCGGTTGTTTAATGGTGCGGAAGTTTCGATTACGCAGAGATTGGGTCATCAGGACACCAACTCGACCTTTTTCATCCCTAACGACCAGGCAACATCGCGAATTATTTTGGGTTACACCCAGCCTCTGCTTCGCGGCCGCGGAGAGTATTACAACACCAGTCTGATCATCCTTGCTCAGGTGGATGTTACGGCATCGGCGGCAGAATTTGATCGCCAAATTCAGGCTCATCTGCTGGAGGTGGCTCGGGCATACTGGTCGCTCTATCTTGAAAGAGCCAGCCTCGCCCAAAGGGTCAAGCTTTATCTGCGAACCAAACGGGTCTACGATCAGCTTAACGAACGACAGAAGATCGACGCCCAGCGAACCCAATTGGTCAGCGCTCAGGCCGCATTCCAATCCCGCGAAGCCGATTTGATTCGAGCCCAAGCGGCCGTCAAAAACGCGGAAACGCGTCTGCGAGCGTTGATTAACGCGCCTGAAATCTCTACTGAGAATCCCGATTTTATTGAACTCATTCCGGCTGACCATCCGATCACCTGGCAACTACCAACGGACTTGCAAACCGAATTCACACAAGCGATGACCAATCGCCCCGAGATACGTGGCGCGATGCAGCAAATTAGAGCCGCCGGCGTGCGGCTGGATATCGCTCGGCATGAACTGCTACCAAAACTGAATCTCGTCACCCAGGCCTACGTGGCAGGGCTTCAGGGCGATTCGCAGCTTGGCGACGCGTGGCTGGATCAATTCCGTCGCGGTGAACCAAGTTACTCCGTTGGGTTACAGTACGAGTTGCCGGTCGGACGTCGGGGAGCGTTGGCCCGACAGTCCCGCCGTCAACTGGAGGTGTCTCAGGTTCAGGAAGAGTATCGTAATGCTCTGGAACTGGTTCGAGCCGAAGTCGAAGTTGCTGTTCGCGAGGTCGAAACCGCGTTCAAGGAAATGGTTGCCAAAAACCAGGCTCAGATCGCCGCCGAATTGGAAGCTCAGACGTTGGAGACCCGTTGGCGCGAGCTTGCCGATGGCGTGTCAGCGGGCCTTTCGCTGGAAGCACTGTTGCGAGCCCAAGAACGAGTGACCGATGTGGAATTCGAATTTGCCCAGTCCCAGTTGACGTACAACCTGGCCCTGATCAATCTTCGCCACGCCAATGGTTCCCTGATTTCAATTGTCCACGGCTCTGATGCGGTCGATTCTACATTGAATGCGATCGGCGAGGTGACGCATACCGTCGTTGGCGGGCCGCAGTCGTATCCAATCGGAAACGGATACCAAAGTGCTCCGGCCGCTGGCGGGATTCAGCCATCAAACATTATCCAGTCGAATGGGCCAATTATCAATCAGCTGCCGGCGATGCCACCATCGAGCGCACCGGTCAGCCCGGCAGCGTCACTGTGGGACCCACCATCGCCATAATTGCGTTGTTGGTAAAAGCGGGCCAGGTAATCGCTTGGGTGAATCGGAAGTGCGTTCCTCGCGGCTCAAAGTCCATGCGATTCGGTAATCTGTCGCTTCAGCCAGCGGCCCAGCCCGGCGAAGACGTAGCCGCCGATATGTTGAGAGCGAGCCCGCAAGTGGAGGACTCCGACTTCTCCGGCATTGAGGTTTTGGCTTGAACTCGCTGCCAGGGGCATCCTCGCGACAAAGCGGGGTTGCTGCAGCATCAGGTCTCTCAAGTTGTGCGGGTCGTCCGCGTTGTCGTTCTTTGTTGACACGCTTTCGACTTGCTGTCGTTGAAGTACGTCCAGCGGCCCACCGTAAACGCCAGCAAACGCAAAGTGAGGCAAGCTGTCTTCGGACTTCGATGGAAGCTTTTCGAAGGTCGCTTGGTGTGTCGTGGAGCGGCCCCAGATTCGAACGTCCGCCTGTTGCCCAAGCGAACCGGAGGCTTCATCGATGTCGTATTGCGAAATCAGGGCAATGGCTTCCTTGCGAGATTCGTCGCCCACAGAAACCAATGCGGTTCCCGCAGAGATGTACTTTCCCTGTGATTCATCAAGGCCGCTGGCGATGACGCGGCCGTCGATCGGAGCACGAAGCTGCAGGTTCGACTCGCGCTTCTTCAGTTCATCAAGCTGTTTTTTTAGCGACAGGTAGACCGCCATTTCTGCCTGGTAGTCACCGATCTTGCCTTCAGACTGCATGGTTTTGGCTCGCAAGCGGGCCTTTTGAAGTTCCGCCTGAGTTTGAGCCAACTGCATCCTGAGATCGAGGTTTTCCAGTTCGACCAGCAAGTCACCTTTCTGGACCAACTGTTGATCGATAACGTGGACGGCTTTGACAAAGCCCGGCGTTTCGGCACGTAGCGTTTGCAATTCCTGGTAGTCGATCACGACCGGTGCGTTAACTACAGACGGGGCAGGAATCAGTAATCCGAGCACAACTATCGCGGCCAGGATGGAACCCGAAACCATCGCAAACCGTTTGCGATTGGGGATTTCAAAATCGGAGCCATAGGCCACAAATTTGGCAAGCTTGATGACCGGAAGAGCCAACCACAGCACCATCGAAGCCAACGCCACCAACACCCCGATGCCTTCTAGGAGATTCGAAGCGGCGATCGTCAGCACGGCACACAGCAGCACTTTCCAGGCCAGTGCGGCAAACCCGTAGGCCTTGATGACCTGTTCGTGGAATCCCGCGTACTCCAGTGGTCGGATCGCGTTGCCAAAGAACCAGTTGCGGAACACGCCTTTGACGTAGTTTTGTCCGTGATTGCCCAGGTTCGGAAGTTCCAGCCAGTCGGCCAGCATGTGATAGCCGTCAAAGCGCATCAACGGATTGGCGTTGAACAATAATGTGTGCAGCGACGCGGTGATCATTACGTTGGCGGCGATGGAATTCAAAGTTCCCGGCACTGTGTTGGCCCACACGATCGCAGCGACAGCAGCCAAAAAGATCTCTGCCAGCATTCCCGCAGCAGCGGTCAGAATTCGTTTGAATTTGTTTTGGAATCGCCACGAGCTGGTGACGTCCACAAACGGCATCGGGATCAGCAGCAGGAACAGGATTCCGCCTTTGCCAATTTTGCCACCGAAGCGTTTACAGGCCAACACGTGGGCGGCCTCGTGAATTCCTTTGAGCACAATCCAGGTCGCTGCCATCGAGATCCAGTTGTCACGACTAAGAACCTCAACGAAGCCGGCTTTGTCCCACGACACCATCAACGAAAGCGTGCCGTAAAGCACGACCGCGACCCACACTGCGGCCATCGGCCACGAGACGAGCCAGCCGAGGTAACGGTTCAGCGTTTCGGTTCCTTTGTCGAGTTCGACAAGCGGGATTCGAATCGAAATCGGATTCAGTTGCTGAATATTTTTTTGCGTCTGCTGGTTGTTGTGTTTCTCGCGAAGCTGATCGGCGGATGTCGAAGCCCGGGTGTGAGCCAGTCCTGTGTCGACCAACCACTTGCAAAGGTTGATCGCGTCCTGTTCGCCGAGCGCTTTGGCGCCCAACAGCGAGCACGTTTCCGCCATCGCGGAAGACATCGTGGTTTTGCCATCCAGCAACGAGAGGAACGTGTATTCCGCAGCGCCGATCCGGAAAAATTGTCCGCGTGATTCGTCTTCGACGAGATACCACGAATTGTGTTTCCCCTGCTGGACGGAAAACGAAAGTCCATCCTTGAGCCGCAAGCAGGCCTGGCCCAAATCAAATGTTGCAAAGTCCGACTTTTTCATTGATCTACCACCACGTCAATCGGGACACAAAGTAGTTCCACGGTTTGTGGAACAGGTTCCAGCCCAGAGTGTGGGCTTTGCCGTCGATGCGAACGCTGCCTTTCATCCCCGGACGCAAACGCCCGTTGCCGTTGTCGACACGGATCTTTGCGAGGAAAACGTTGCGAGCGTCCCGCAATTGCGAGCGGGGTGAAACGGATTCGATTTTGCCCAGGAAAGACTGGGACTCAAACCCATCGATCCAGATTCTTGCCGACTGTCCGACTTCCACATGAGCGATCTCTTCGGCCGCGATTGCGATTTCAACATCCAATTGGTCGATCGGCCCGACTTCGAAAAGGACTTCGCCTTGCGGGACCGAAGCCCCTTCGGCGTTCTCCAGAGAGCCCGAAAGCACGATCCCGTCGATGGGGCTTTTGACCTGAATTCTGGACTCCTGAAAGCGAAGCAAGTCACGTTCGGCTTTGAGGCTTTTCGATTCGTAGTCCGCGACCAGCGATTCGGGCACGTTGCGATTGTTGAGTTCAATTTCGCGTTCTTTGTTGGCCTTTGATAGCTCTGCACTTACCGACGCCATTCGGAACCGGATCGACTGCCCGTCCATTTGGGCAAGCAACTGGCCGGCTTCGACAAAGTCACCGGGTTCCACAAAACCACGTTCGACGAGGCCTTCGAAGGGTGCAACGGCAAATCTACGGTTGGTCGCTTCGAGTTCACATGAGCAGCGGACGCGATATTTCATCGGCACCAGCATCATGCAAAAGGTAACCGCCAGCACGCCCCACCAGACTTTTCCTTCAACGGTTTTTAGCTGCCGCTTGACACCGTTGATCATTTGACGCGGCCGGGAAATTTCGGCCCGATTGACGACTTCTAGGGCGCTGGCGATGCGGGGTGCCGATGCACGCAGAAAGTTCGGCATCCGGTGGCTTTGAATCAGGTTTTGCTTGCCCGCCACCAGCAGGGCTCCGACAAGCTTGTCGCCGGTTGTGTACAGCGGTGTCGAGATGACCGCTTCGAAGTCGTATTCTTTGGCCAGTTGTTTGTGGCCCAGCAACAGGTGCTGGTTGTCTTCGTCGATTGCCGGGTAGATCCCCTGCTCTTCTCTGAGGACGGTTTCGTTCAGCGCGGTGTGGTTCTGCTGGATGCGTCGGCTGTGGCTTTTTGCATCGACCTGACCGGAAACCGCATGAACGCGAAGCTTGTCTTTTTCGATCAGCGCCACAGCGGCGTGTTCACAGCAAAGGTGCCGAACCAATTCGTTGGCGGCCGTTTCGCACGCTTCTCTGGCGGTATCGTTTTGCTCAATCGCAGACACCAGTTCGATCAGGGCCGCCAGCGACGTCAGCTTCCAAGCGTTCTCTTGGGAATTGGAATCCTTCAGCCAGATCTCAAAGTATTCCTTGACGATGCCCATCAGGAACAAAGCGTTGGCCATTTTGGATTCTTCGACCAACACCAAGAATACTTCGGGCCGACTGCCCGCGAATTCGATCGGCGTGAAGATGGCCTGTAAACCCAAAAAGGACTCTATCTGCGTCGTCTGTCGGCTAACGGTCGATTCGCAGTTGGCGGCGTACTTTTTCAGAAAGTCATCGCGGCGGGGAACGCGTCCGGTCACATGAGTGGGTTTCAAATCCCAAAGACCATCGACGTCACGCACGACGTGGGCCACACCGACGGCTTGCGAGTAGGTGACAACGCATCGGCGAAAGCTCTCCCGGATCTCGGCATCGTTTCCAGGCCGGACGATCAACGCGTGAAGATCGGCGTGAACCTGTGCCGCGTCAAGGCTCGTGGTGACACGGGCGAGTTGCGGGCTTGGGACGGGGCGTCCGCTGACCGGCTTGCCCTGGGGTGTGTTGAGCTTAGTCATCGAATCGTGCTCCTGCTACGGTACCGCTGGCAGCGATTTTCTTTTTGGCCGGTGCCCAGATGCAAACTGAACCACTTCGCCACTTCTGATTCTTGTTGTTGATCAGAACGTCGACTCTCGAAGTCCCGGAATCGGCATCGGTGATCGGCGACACGAATTCGATGACGCCCACTTCCGGTTTTTGTTCACTTCCCATCAGCAAGCGAACTTTTTGGCCTTCTCGGAGTTTTTCAACCGTTTCGCTCAGCAGGTAAAATCGCGCACGCAGTTTGTCGAGTCGCACCACGGTGACGAGTTGGCGTTCGTTCGAAGCGATGAACTCGCCGGGACGAAAGTGAATTTCGGTGACCACGCCGGGGAAAGGACTGCGGATCACGCGCGTCTCGATTTCGGCTCGAATTTGCTCGACCTCAAAGCCGTACTCCTGCTTCTTTTCTTTGGCCAACTGAAGTTCTGCGGCGGCAGAGGCAAATTCGGCTCGTGCTTTTTCGACTTCGACCGGGTTGGCGTGTCCGTTTTCGAGCATTGGGCGAAGTTTTTCGTACTTCCGCTTGGTGATCTCGAAAGTGGCTTTGGCGCTGTGGATCTGTGAATCGGACGAAGCACGCAGTTCGGCGATCTTCAAAGCCTGCTTGAGAACACGGTTGTCCAACTCGGCAAGTATCTGGTCGGCTTCTATTTTGGCACCTTCCCGAATGAAGACGTTGCCAACGATATCCGGCTGCGCGGCGGCAAGTTCGCGGCGATCTACCGGTTCGGTAAAACTGTGCGTCACCTGAGCATTGCAAATTGACACAGCGGTCAAAGCAAATGTCAACGAGGTGACGATTGAGGTCAAAATTCGATTCATTGGGAGACGTCGTTAAAATTCAGGGAAAGAATTATTGGTTGGAATGTTCAGGGGTGTGTCAGGAACCGGCAAGCGCTTCGCGGACCTGATCCATCCAGCTGTCCTGACGGACAAGCTTGCGTCGCTGTAGAAACTGCTGGCTGCAAATTGTTTGCTGAAGTCGCATAATCGCGTCCGAATAATCGGTAGAAGTCTCACCAGAGTCACCAGCCGAACGTGCGATTCGCGAACCGAGCCCGGGATCGTTTTCGGCAAGCAACGGGTCGTCTGCGCTGACAAAGAACTGACAGGAGCCCGGATCGCCCTGTCGGGCGCTGCGTCCAGCCAGTTGGCGGTCAACTCGGCGCGACTCATGTCGCTGCGTTCCGATCACGTGAAGCCCACCGGCGGCTCGTGCTTCGTCGCTCAGTTTGATGTCCGTGCCCCGACCCGCCATATTGGTCGCGATCACAATCGAACCCGGTTTGCCGGCTCGCGCGATGATGTCGGCTTCCTCGTCATCCTGCACGCCGTTAAGCACATGGCAGGGAATGCCTAGGTGATTGAGCACCGTTTCGATCAACAGCGACTCGCGGATCGTTCGCGTTCCGACCAGGATCGGTTGACCGGCCCCGATTCGTGACTGGACATCGTTTGCGATCGCGGCAATCCTGGATGCCGTTTCGCCAAAGTACCGATCAGGAAGTTCGATTCGTTTGTTGGGAATGTTGGGCTCGATCGGCACCACAGGGGTCTGGTAGAAAAAGGTTAGCTCTTCTTCGCTGCCGGTTGCGGTACCGGTCATGCCACAGACGCGATCGTAAAGCTGAAAAAAAGTTTGCCGCGTGACTCGGGCCAATGTTGTGTTGGGCGGGTTGATGGTGACGCCCTCTTTGGCTTCCAGGGCCTGATGAAGCCCTGCCCGGAGGCTGCGGTCTTCGAAGATGCGACCGGTGTTCTGATCCACCAGTTTGATTTTGTCATCGGCGACGACATAGTTTTCGTCGCGGATCAGGAAGTGGTCGCCGTAGAGCGCGTTTTCGACATACTTGGGCCAAGGCTGAAGCAAACGTAGCTTGCCAAAGTTACGCAAGTGAACGTGAATCTTTTCCAGCCCCGAATCGGTCAGTTTGACGTTTTTTGTCTCATTGTCGGTTTCATAATCTTCATCCGGTTGCAGTGCCCGAGCCGATTCCAGCGCGTAGAGGTATGCTTCAGGGCACAGGTTTTCACTTGCCGCAGGGCCGCTGAGCAATAAGGGGGTCGTTGATTCGTCGATCAGAACACTGTCCGCTTCATCGACAATGATTGTCTGGTGAACCGACTGGGCAAGCTGATCTTCGATGCGCTCGCCATGGATGGACTCCAGGACATTGCGTCCCAGGGTCAACTGCTCATACTCGCGTAGCTTGATCTGGTCTTTGAGATAGTCAAAACCAAACGTGTAGCCGGGGGCGTAGGTGATGTCGCACCGGTAAGCGTTGCGGATGGTCTGTGGGTCAGAATCCGGGCCGATGAATTTGCTGCTGGCTCCGATCAGGTCGAAGATGGGTTTGACCGTTTCGTGGTCGCGTTCGGCAAGGTAGGCGTTGGTGGTTGCGACGTGAACCGAAAGGTCAAAAACGCTGCGGATGATGGCAGCCAAACCGCACACCATGGTTTTGCCTTCTCCGGTCTGCATTTCAATGATCGCGCCCGAAGCGGTAGCGATCGCGCCGCGAACCTGAACGTCGTGCAGTCGAAACCCCATCACGCGGCGAACGGCCTGGGCACCGAGGGCGGCACCGCGGATGACTTCGTCCCGATGATGGTCAGAGTTGAAATCGTTGTCCCGGGATTCCCGGCGAAACTGATTAAAGGCCTCCGCGACCCGCGCGTCGCTCCATGAGTCCATCGTGTCTTCGAGTCGGCGCGCGAGCGAAGTTTCGCTTTCGAGATTTCGAAGAATCCGCGAAAGGCCAGCGGCATTCGAGGAGCCGAGTCTTTCAAGTAGGGAAGCCATGAACGGTACGCCGCAGGAACAAAAGTCCGGCAAGTGTAGGTTGCTCAAAAGGCTTTGCCTGAACGATTATTGTTTGCCGTCGTCAGGCTCACAGCGGTACCGAATGCACCGACGATATCGATTGTCGCGGTTCTGCACAGCCTGCGGGCGTTTGGGTACGCCCGTGGTGCCCGTGGCCAGAGCTCGGGGATGGCGGAACTGAACCGGAATTATTCACGACGACGGGCGTTGATTCTACTTCTGGCCAACAGCAGCGGTGGAAAACCTGAATTTCAACAAGAAGCGTAAATCATTCAGTAGATGAAAACCACTGCGAAGGGATACGCCAATTTGTTGTCCCGAACGGAAATCAACTGTCGATCATGTCCGCAACCCGGGCGGGATCTTTTCTTTTCCCGGTGCCGGGAGATTCAATCCATTCGATCTCGATATTGTCGAATTGGGCATGCGTTTTGAAATCATTGAAAATGTCGTGAACATCCTGGTCCATGTGAACGGTGTTGGATGTGTCAATGATCACTTTGCTACCCGGTTGGATGTCCTGGATGACCTTTTGGATGTTTCCTTTGTTGATGAAAAAGACTCGTTCGGCAAGTGTCAGGCGGTGAATCTTCCGGCCTTCGACTTCTTCTGTCTTGGTCCACAGCGACTTGAAGTAACTGCTTTGCAAAATGAAGAACAGCGAAGCGATCAATCCGATTCCAATTCCAATCAGCAGGTCCGTTCGCAGAATCGCCACGATGGTGATGATGAAAGGCAGGAATTGGGTCCAGCCATTTTTAAACATCTCCTTGAATTTCGAAGGATGAGCCAACTTGTAGCCGACCACGAACAGAATCGCCGCCAAACTGGCAAGCGGAATCAGTTCCAGAATGTTTGGAATCGCAATCACGCACACGATCAGGAAAATGCCATGCACAAAGGACGCGAATCGGGATTGAGCTCCCGACTGAATGTTGGTCGAACTTCTGACGATGACCTGCGTGACAGGTAGTCCTCCGATCAAACCTGAGATGACGTTGCCGATGCCTTGAGCCCGAAGTTCCTGGTTAAGGTCCGTCTGGCGGCGCTGTGGATCAAGCTTGTCGGTGGCTTCGGCGCACAGCAGCGACTCAAGGCTCGCCACGATCGCAAGTGTCAAAGCTGTGATCAGGATCATCGTCGCGGCTTGAAATGGCGAAATCGAAACCGCCGGTTCATCGGTGATGACGGAGCTGCGGATTTTCGCAATTGCATTTTTCATGCCTGACGCGATGTTCTTGTCCGAGACTTTTTCTGCTGCTGCCTCAAGCAACTTTAGCTTTTCACCGGTTGCGACGACTGCTGTGCCCGAGGATTTAAGTGATTCCCGCAGTTCGGCAATGACAGGAGTAATATCGTTTGCGATCGATTTGTCGGTGATCTTGTTCAGCTTTTTGCCGAACGCTTCGAGTTGTTTATCTGCATCCATGATGGCGACGGCAGCGGTTTGGGGGCCTGCTCCGTGCGAACCGTGGCCAAGTTGCATTTTGGTCGAAGTGATTTCCGACGGTTGAAAGTGTGGAAAGATAAACTTGAAGCTGCCCGTACCCTCGTCGTCATCGGACTCGTCGTCAGCAGATTCCTTTTGCTCCGCAGGCGGATGATCGTCGTGGTCATCAGCGGCTTTTTTGACCGGCGGATTCAGCTGAACCAGGTGATCTTGGTCGATCTTCATCGGCGAATTAAGTAGCGCCAGGTTCAGGAGGATTCCGGCAAGCACCGCCACCAAGGGACCCTGAATGATTTTGCTCCACGCAAATTGTGTAATCCACTTCGTCTGCCAGAGGATCAGAATCGCAAGGCAAACCAGTGTCACGATCACCGGGCCAATCGATGGATTGGAGAGCGCGTAATAGATCTCCGAAAACGTGTTGTGCCCATCGGCCTGGGCGAACGCCATGTCACCTTCGTAGTCTTTGTCGTAGCCAACCGCGTGAGGGATTTGCTTGAGGATAATGATCAAGCCAATCGCCGCGAGCATGCCTTTGATGACTGAGGTGGGAAAGTAGTACCCGATCGTTCCCGCTTTCAGGACGCCCAAGACAAACTGGATCACTCCAGCCAAAACCACCGCCAGCAGGAAGTTCTGAAAGCCCAACTGAACAATCGCCGGAGCAACGATCGCAACCAGACCGGCCGCCGGACCACTGACGCCAAGATGCGAGTTGCTGAACAGGGTGACGATCAGGCCACCGACGATCCCGGCGATAATGCCAGACATCGCCGACCCACCCGAGGCTAGGGCGATGCCCAGACAAAGTGGAATGGCAACCAGAAAGACAACCAGTCCCGAGGGGATGTCCGTCTTCCAATTCTTGGCCTCGGAAAAAATTGTGAGTGGTCCGGTCTTTTGCATTGAAGTGCCTTAAGCAAAAAAGTATTCGGCCGCGTTTGACCAAGGTAGTGGAAGTCGATACGAAACGGAGTTGAATGTCAGGCCATGGTGCTTTGGTCGGTAAGGTAATCGACGCGGCCGGATCCGAAGTGGTAGACCCAGCCATGAAGCTCCAGTTCACCAGCGTCCATGGCGGATTTGACGTAGTCGTAAAACTGCAGATTCTCCAGTTGGAGCATCACGTTGGCTTTGATGGCTTCGTCCAGTTTGGTGTCTTCATCGCAATTGGCGACCACATCAAGCACCTGTTTGCTTTTGCTGACGTACTCATGAATTGCGGGAAAACCCGTGAGAGAATCGAGGTCCAGCAATCCGCCGACCGCGCCGCATTTGGCATGTCCGCAGACCACAATGTGGCGGACCTTGAGAACCTGGACCGCGTACTGGATCGTGGCTTCGATCGCCAGTTCACCGGTTCCGGGTTTGGGAACGATATTGCCTGCGTTGCGAATCACAAAAATTTCGCCGGGCTGCGTTTGGGTCAGCAGGTTGGGTGAGATTCGCGAATCCGAGCAGGTGATGAAAAGCGTTTCCGGTGACTGACCGCTCTCAAGTTGCGAAAAGCGATCCTGCATGTCCGGTTGAATCGAATTTTGAAATGCTTCAATGCCTTGAATCAGTTTCATGGAATGTTCCTTTACGGATGAAGTGGCTAAAAAGGTTTCTTTGCGTAAGGAGTTTTCGTTGTGATAGAGTAGTCCGACTGGCAGTAACGAATGCCGCTGCGCAGAATGACCAGAGGAAAGCACGTCGAAGTGCGCAGGCAAAGAAAGGCGAACTTAAACTCGCAGATGACAACATGAGCCGTTGTGGGCTTGCGGCCAAGGGAGACGCAGTCGGATGGATCGCCGCTGCGAAACCGTTGGTGGTCGGGCTTTGTCGTACAGCCGATCACTGATGGGTGATCCGAATTTGAATCTTCGCCGCGGTGTGGCGGTGGCTTCGGTTTCGACTTCCAGTTTTTCGTTTTCTGTATTTTCAACAGGAACTTCTTCGGCAAACTCGCCAGCGGCGGTCACCGGAGCAGGAAATCCGCCCAGTGCCACGCAGATCGCTGCGAGCGTGACGACCCAAAATCGGGGTTTCATGTTGTGAGTACCGAGATTCATAAACGAGATAAACGATCGGATAAATTCACTAAACGCTGCCAAAACCGCCAACGCCATCAGGCGATAACCCGGAATTCGAGGGGGTTCACGATTTTTTAGCAAGTTACTGTAGCGTCGTGAGTTTGCCAAGTATCCGAAGTCTTCTCAATCCAGGCCAGACCACTTTCTCAGGCTGTCGATTTATTCTGTTTCGATTCCAACAGAGGGGCTTTCGTGGTGGTCCCAGGTCTCCAAGATTTGAATCTTTTGCCAAATTTTTTGTGAAAGCCCGGAAGTTAGCGTTTCCAGTTCCGAGGCAGACGCGATAGCCACCGCATCATCAAACGCCTGCACGTAAACGGCCGCCACCTTGCCCGTCAGGGCCAGCATCTCGCTGCAATAGTCGAGGTATCGCCGTAGCTGAAAGCTGTCCATTTCCAGTTTCGGCGAAAGGGGTTGGGGGACGTAGAATTTCTTGCGATCGGTGATTCGATGTGGGTCTTTGGTGAGCTGATGCATGTCGATGATGTGGGCGATCGAACGCAACTCATGCAGGGCTTTGAGGGCCCGTTTTCTTTTGTACCTCGTTTCAAATGTCAACAGGAAGAAAAAAGCCGCCCCGATCAGAACCACATCGTTGATGCCCGCTTCCATGACGGTGACAAACGCAGCAAAGCTCTTTTTCTTTTGCTCCGGATTGAGCTGCATTTCTTTTTCGTTGAAGCCATAGAAGTAAAACGCCAGCAAGGTCAAAACGACGATCAGCACGCAGACACCAAGGGCCGTAAACCGCAGCCAACGAACGGGTCTGGCAATCCATTCTGCTCTCTGTTTCATATTTTGGGCCACGCCAAGCAGTTGCCCGCAAATATTGCTCAGCCCAGAGTCCGGAAACCGTTCGTCAATCCTTCGCTGCAAAAGGTCGATCGTGGAAACGACTTTGTCGGGATTGACTGTTTGATAGTTTGACATTTTGGTCGAATCGATGGGAGGTTCTCAGCAACAAGCATAACGTGATCGATCCGGCGATCCAATTGCCGGAGGTGAGCCGGAATTGTGAGCCGGAGTTATCCACGACCACCGGCGTTGCCCCTGCTGATTGGCTCGCCTTCGGGAATTCGGTTCGCCTCGTGAAAATAATCCGCAGTGAAAGCACCCTGTGACAAAAAAATATGGAACTTCCGCGTTAGAGGCACGTCACAACTGGGTCAGCAAAATAAGAAATTCGGGAGAACAGGATGAAGCGATATATATTGGGATGTTGCGCCGCTTTGGTTTTGGCCGCGTTGCCCGCCTCGGCACAGGAAAAACAGGATCAGGAACCGAAGCCGCCGAAAACGATCAAAATCGAATTGAATATCGACCTGACGGGCGGCGATGTCGAAAAGGAACCGCTTCCGGTCGACGTTGCGATCCTACTGGATACTTCCAATTCGATGGATGGACTGATCAATCAAGCCCGTCAACAGCTGTGGAAAATTGTGCTGCGATTGGCCGAAGCAGAAAAGAAAGGCCGCAAGCCGGAACTTCGCGTGAGCGTTTTCGAATACGGAAACTCGAGCTTACCTGCGACCGAAAACTACATCCGCCAGGTGGTCCCGTTAACTGACGATCTGGACAAAGTCTCCGAAGCGCTGTTCGCTCTGACCACTCGCGGTGGCGACGAGTACTGCGGCGCGATCATCAACGAAGCCGTCACACGCTTGGACTGGAGTAGCGATCCCGACGCCTATCGAGCCATTTTTATTGCCGGCAACGAGCCATTTACTCAGGGCTCGGTCAGCTACGTCAACGCCTGTGCTTTGGCAGTCGCCAAAGGAGTTATCGTCAACACGATCCACTGCGGCGAGGAGTCCGTCGGCAAGACGACCGGTTGGGCTGATGGAGCCAAACGAGGTGACGGAAAAAGTTTCAACATTAACCAGGATCGCCAAGTCCAACGAATCAAGTGTCCGCAGGACGAGGTCCTGATCAAACTCAATGCCGAACTGAATGAAACTTACCTTTGGTACGGAAAGCGTGAGTCTCGAGAATCCTTCCGATCCAATCAGCTCGCCCAGGATATGAATTCCTATTCAGGCAAGCTCGTTCCTGGTGGTGATAAGGGCGGCATGAGTATGGGTATGAGTATGGGCATGGGCATGGGAGGTGGCGGCGGCATGGGAGGTGGCGGTCTGGCAGAAGCTCCTTCATCCGGGTTTGGCACGCGAGCCAAATCAAAAGCGATGGGCATCTACAACAACAAGAAACGGGACCTTGTCGACGCCGCCAAAGCCAACCCCGGCGTTCTTGATTCGGTCAAGAAAGACCATCTTCCTGACAAGATGCAAAAAATGACGGCCCAGCAGCGAGAGGCTCATCTGAAAAAGGTCGCTGCCAAACGAGCTGAAATCCAGAAGAAGATCCTCGAAGTCTCCGCTCAGCGAGATGCTTTCCTTGCCGCAGACCGGAAAAAGCGAATCGATGCATCGGGCATGCCGGCCGAATCAACTCTCGGTGACGCAGTAGAAGAAGCCATCGACATCCAGATCAATGGCAAGTAGCTGAACCGAAGTACAATTCCGAGCTTCGTTGAAAGGTTTGGCGATGGCCAAGCCTGACAGCGCCAATCCAAAAGAAAAAGAGCGGCCGTGGTGCCGCTCTTTTTATTGGGTGTCTGGTGTTGGGGGCCGTTTCTGTTCGTTACTCTTCACCACTGTCCAGCATCATGCCAGCGCCCCACAGTAATGCGCCGGCAACGATCATCGCGATTCGAATGATCCAGCCCACCGAGTCGCCCCACATATCGACCCACATCAAGAGCACGAATTGCATGTTGAGGAAATAGAGGATTGAAGAGCCAACTCCCCCCAGAAAAAGAAGTGAACCGAGACCTTGCATGATGATCCTATTGCTAAATTGGAAGAAAATTCAGGGTCAATGATAGCAAAAAACAGGCGTAAGGTTACGTTTTTTTTGGCAGATAGCCGGGCGCATCGCCAACCCTAAGTTGCCTGAAATACCATCGCCTGATTGACCCCAATGGAATGTTTTGCCAACGCGGAACCGGTTCCGCTCTCGGTTGCGCCAACTTTGCAAGAATCCAGCACAAGCCGCCCGCTGGACGCGATCTCGATGGCCGCCGGAGAAGGTTCTGCCGCCGGATTGTGCAGCCGAACGAACACAGAAAGCTGATCTTTATTGGCATCGCAATAACGCAGTTGGAAAAGCCCGGCTTGCGGATCGCTTTCCACGACAAGGTTTGCCTGATCGATCAGGCCTTCGGTTCTGAGTTTCTTTCGCATCGAGATCAGGCTTCGGTACCACTGCCAGACACCCTGGTCGCCATCGATTCGGGCATCCAGCCTGGACTGATGGAAAGCGCGTTCGTCCAGCGGCGAAAGTCCGCCAAGCTTCTTTGATAACTCCGGGAACTCCCCTGCCCTGCCTTTCTCCACGCCATCCCGCACCCACGGATCCGCAAAATCCACAAAAAACAGAAACGGACTCTCCGCCGCGAACTCTTCGCCCATAAAGATCATCGGGATCGCAGGGTAAAGCAGATACAACGCCGCAGCGGCCATTTGAAATTCACGCGATGCCAACTGATGAATCCGCAAGCCCAGCGGATGGTTGCCCACCGTGTCGTGATTCTGAAATCCGATGACAAACGAATCCAGATCCGCTCGCTCGCCCAGATCGTTCCTTTGGTACGGATAGTTTTCGTACAGAAATCCCTGGTGCAAGACCCTTGCCAGATCTTCGCCGCCGTTGTGGTCGCGGTGGCAAAGATCCAAACCCGGTTGACCAATCCCCAGCACCGAATGCATCATGCAATCACTCCACACCGCATCGAACCCTGTCGCATGTGGCGACGTGCCTCGCGTAAGATCTGCGTTGCGAACATTCGTTTCGCCGATAAGGTGAATAGGCCAGCCAAGTTCCGCGCACTGTTGGTCGATGGCTTTGGTGATCGACATTGAAACCGGTTCATCGCTGTCGTCGAACATGAAATGGACCGCGTCGAACCTTAAACCGTCCAGGTGATAGTTGCCAATCCAGTGAACCGCACAGTCAGCCATGAACTCGCGGACGTAGCGATTGTCCTTGCCGTCGAAATTGATCGCGTCGCCCCAGGGCGTCTTTCGTTTGTTGGTAAAGAAAGGACAAAAGTTCGACAGGTAGTTGCCCTCGGGCCCCAAGTGGTTGAACACGACATCCAGAATCACGGCGATTCCAAGCCCATGGCAGTGGTCAACGAATCCTTTGAAGTCCTCGGGACTGCCGTAGGTGTTTTGAACCGCGAACAGTCCAACCCCGTCATAGCCCCAGTTCCATTTGCCAGGGCATTGGGCCAACGGCAGGATCTCGATCGCGTTGATACCAAGTTCCACCAGTTCGCCCAGTCGCTCTTGGGCCGATTCAAAGGTTCCTTTCTGCGTAAAGGTCCCGATGTGCATTTCGTAGATGACCAAATCACGTTTGGCAACTCCCGCCCACGGGTCGCACTTCCATGGGTAGCGGCGGTGATCAACTGCGACGTTCCACTGGTGTACCGAAGACTCGAACGCGTGTGCCGCAGGGTCCGGTCGCAGGTCGCTTCCATCAAGCCGAAACCGGTAGGCATCGCCATGTCGGATGTTTTCGGTGGTAACTTGAAAGAACCCCGTGTCGTCGCCCTGCATCGCGAGAAAGTGCTCTGTGTCGTTATTTCGAGTTGCCAGTTCGATCGTTTTGCACTTGGGCGCCCAGACCCGAAAGGTAGCTTTATGGTCGTCGTGAAAGAAATGCCCGCAGGTTTGCTTCATGCGAATTCGTCGGCCTGAAAGATTCAAAGTTCGAGATGATAACGAAGTGTCGTTTTTTCGCCACACTTGTATCGGTCGCAACAAAGTTTCCCGCTTACCAGTCGCCGGTCTTACCAAAGTCTGACGTTCTTTGGGGCAAGTCAATGAAAGCTTGATAGAGAATGAACCCTTGGCGGTATCAGTTGCGTAGTATTGGTTCAGTTCAAAAGTTTTTTCTGCAAGCGAAATGCAAGGGGCTGCAATCCAGTTTCCAGCCACGAACTTCAATCCAAAAAATTGTTGGCTCCTTGGTATCGCTTGCTCGGGAGCCGTCATGTTTTCAGGAACCATCAACCGGAATTATTCACGACGACGGGCGTTGACTCAACGTCTGGCCAACAGGAGCAAAGGAAAAGCTGAATTTCAACAAGAATTGCGAATCATCTGACAGATGAAAACATAGCGATCGTTTCATCGCATCAGAACCGCGGATCACTGTCTCAACTGATTCTGACGCCCAGGCCTCGTGAATAGTCCGGGTTGAGTTCTCGCAAGCCCGCGGGCGATCAGGAACGTATGCCAACCGCCGATGAACGAAAATAAAGAATAGAGGTGACAGTCATGGAATCGCATTCTTCGATTTGCTTGCGCTCACGCAAAACATGCAATCCAAATTGTCACCGGGCGAGGCGAGCTATTGGTCTTTACCGGGTTTCTTTTCGGAGTCTGGCAACGTCAACCTAATTACCGCGCCTTGCTTTCGCTGCAATTCAACATGTCATCACGGCTTTGGTCCGTTTCGTTTGTCAAGCCAATAGGTGAAAGCGACAGCGGCCCAAAGAATAGGTGCAAAAGCCAGTAGCTCGACCAAGCCGACCGATAAATTGTGACCAGAGATGGGCGATTGTGAAAGGTCAAGGTTCCTGAACCAGGGCATGGCCAGATTCAGTCGCCCCGTCGAGACCGGCCAGTAGATCGCAATACCTTGCCCGTGGCTGTAGAACGAGTCCAGCAGCAGGTGGCTCAGCCATGCGCCGGTGGCGAGCAGGATTAGCTTTGCCCGAAATCGTCGTCGCAGCAAAACGGCAGCGATTCCGATCAAGGCAAGGTTCACAAAGACACTGTGGCTGATGAGGTAGCGTTGGTGGCCCCAATACGGGATGGGCCAATCGGGTAGATTCGCAATCGCCGCGAATGCGACGCCGCATGTGAGCTTTCTTTTGGGTCCGGACATCGACGGCATCGCGACAGCAGCGAAAGCGAGTCCAATGATGGTGTGGCCAACGGGCGACATTTTTTTCGTTTGCTCCAGATTCGGCAGAATTCCTTGTCAGCTTTTATCCCGGATTATTCACGACGACGGGCGTTGACTCAACGTCTGGCCAACGGGAGCAAAGGAAAAGCTGAATTTCAACAAGAATTGCGAATCATCTGACAGATGAAAACATAGCGATCGTTTCATCGCATCAGAACCGCGGATCACTATCGGAACTGATTCTGACGCC